>CAZAZT010000114.1:0-12353 GCA_964489645.1 uncultured Chthoniobacteraceae bacterium
CACTGCCATGTTCGTTCTGTGGTTTTTGGTTTGGTTTGGTTTCTACTGACTCGACATCTGCCGCATTCTTCGGCGAGCCGATTCGGTAAAGTTTTTGGTGTTTGGCTTAGGATTTTCCTCCTTTGCCGAGATCTTCGAATTCGGCGTCGATTACGTCGTCATCCTTGCCGCCGCGTTTCGGTTTGGCATCTCCAGAGTTATCGGTTTGACCAGCGGATGCTGCGTCGGCCGTCGCGTTGGGTGCAGCGTTCTTGTAAAGTTCTTCGCCCACTGCTTGGAACTTCGTTTGGAGTTCTTCGTGAGCGGCCTTGATCGCTTCATCATCGGAACCCTTGAGGGCTTCGCGGACCTTGTCGATCGAGGACTGAAGGTCGCTGCGTTTGTCCGCTGGGAACTTGTCTCCTGCGTCTTTGAGGGCTTTCTCGCATTGATAGGCCAAGTTGTCCGCATTGTTCCGCGTTTCAACGCGATCCTTGGCTTTCCGATCCTCTTCGGCATGGAGTTCTGCCTCGCGCTGCATGCGGTCGACCTCCTCTTTGCTCAGGCCGCTTGACCCGGTGATGGAGATTTTCTGTTCTTTACCGGTCCCGAGATCCTTGGCGGAAACGTGGAGGATACCGTTCGCATCGATGTCGAAGGTGACCTCGATTTGAGGCGTACCGCGAGGGGCTGGGGCGATTCCGTCCAAGTGGAAGGTCCCGAGCTTTTTGTTGTCGCGCGCCATGGGGCGTTCCCCTTGGAGGACCTTGATCTCAACGCCTGGTTGGTTGTCGCTGTAGGTGGAGAAGATCTGGGATTTACGGGTCGGGATGGTGGTGTTCCGCGGGATCATCGGGGTGGCGACTTCGCCTGCGGTCTCGATGGCGAGCGTCAGCGGCGTCACGTCGAGCAGCAGGACGTCTTTCACGTCACCGCGAAGAACGCCCCCTTGGATGGCTGCGCCGATCGCGACGACCTCGTCAGGGTTCACGCCCTTGTGGGGTTCCTTGCCGATGAGCTTCCGAGCGGTTTCCACCACACGGGGCATACGAGTCATCCCGCCGACCAGCACGAGTTCATCAATCTGGTTCTCAGAGAGATCGGCATCTTTCAAGCAGGCTCGGACGGGCTTCATCGTGCGCTCGAAGAGGATGTCGGTGAGTTGCTCGAGCTTGGCGCGGGTGAGTGCCTTCTGGATGTGTTTCGGGCCGGTTTGGTCGGCCGTGATGAACGGGAGGTTGATGTCGTACTGTTGGGAGGATGAGAGCGCGATCTTCGCCTTTTCGGCCTCTTCTTTGATGCGCTGGACGGCGTCGGGCTGTTTTGTGAGGTCAATGCCGGTGTCGGATTTGAACTCGTTGAACAGGGTGTCCATGATGGCGTTGTCCCAATCGTCACCTCCGAGGTGGGTATCGCCGTTGGTCGCTTTGACTTCGAACACGCCGTCGCCGATCTCGAGCACGGAGATGTCGAAGGTCCCGCCGCCGAGGTCGTAGACCGCGATCTTTTCGTCGCGCTTTTTGTCGAGACCGTATGCGAGGGAGGCTGCGGTGGGTTCGTTGATGATGCGGAGCACCTCGAGACCAGCGATTTTCCCTGCGTCCTTGGTCGCGTTGCGCTGGGAGTCGTTAAAATAAGCAGGGACTGTGATGACCGCTTGGGTGATTGTTTCACCGAGCTTCGATTCCGCATCAGCTTTGAGCTTCGCGAGGATCATGGCGCTGATCTCTGGGGGCGAGTAGCTCTTCTTCTCTCCGTTGACCGTGACTTGGATGTGAGCGTCACCGTTGGGAGCCTTCACGACGGTGTAGGGTACCCGGTGCAGTTCATCTTGGACCTCATCGAACTTGCGGCCCATGAAACGTTTGACGGAGAAGATGGTGTTTTGTGGATTGGTGATTGCCTGACGTTTGGCGGCTTGCCCGACGAGTCGCTCCCCATTTTTGGCGAAAGCCACGACGGAAGGGGTGGTCCGTGCGCCTTCGCTGTTCTCGAGGACAACAGGTTCGCCGCCTTCCATGACGGACATACAGGAGTTGGTGGTGCCGAGATCGATTCCAAGGATTTTAGCCATATCGTGTGTTTGATTTTGGGAACTCCTTGAGCATTGGCGGTGCCGAGGGATTTCAGTCGCCGTATAAACAACGCATTACAAACATGATGCGTGATTGCTGCGGCGGATTTTCTGGATGAAGCGCGTCGCTACTTCGCGTCAAGATGGCGTCATTAATGGGACGAGATGGCGTATTTGGGTGTTGGTGACGCATTTTGCGTGGGGGCAATGGCACACCAAGTGCGCTCGACGCGGGCATGAGCATGAGAAGAATCCTTTCGACGTTGGTGTGTGTGTCATCTGGGTGGGCATTCAGTGAGGCTGCGGACTGGCCTAACTGGCGTGGCGCGGATCGGGATGACATCTCGAAGGAGACTGGATTGTTGAAGGCATGGCCTGAGGGGGGACCGAAAAAGGTATGGACGACGGACGTGGCGGGCTTGGGTTACTCGGGGTACGCGGTGGTGAAGGGCGTTTTGTACACGATGGGTCTGGAGGATGGTCTGGAGTATTTGATCGCGATCAGCACTGAGGACGGGAAGAGGAAGTGGAAGTTGGAAGTGGGTCCCCAGCTGTCGAACAACTGGGGTGACGGGCCTCGCGGAACGCCCTCGGTTTCAGGCGATTTTGTCTATGCGGTTAGCGGCCAGGGTAACGTGGTGTGTGCCAAGGTTGCGGATGGCGCGAAAGTTTGGGGTGACGACCTGAAGAAGTTTGGGGGAAAAGTCCCTGGCTGGGGTTACACGGAAAGTCCTTTGATTGAAGGGAATACTCTCATCGTCACGCCTGGAGGCAAGGAGGGGACCCTGTTGGCGTTGGATTTGAAGACGGGCCAGAAGGTGTGGCAATCCGTTGGGTGGGAGGATGGAGCACATTATTCGTCACCGATCGCGGTGACGCACAATGGGGTGCGTCAGGTGATCCAGTTGACTTCTCAACATGTTGCTGGTGTTGACGTTAAGGATGGAAAGGTTCTGTGGAAATCCGATTGGCCGGGCAAGACGGCGGTGATTCCGACCCCGATCTTCAAGGATGGTTTGGTGTACATCACGAGCGGTTACGGCGTTGGTTGTAAGCAGATCAAGGTGGGGGCGGGACATGCGGTGGAGGACGTTTGGGGGATCAACACCAACATGGTGAATCATCACGGCGGAGTGATCTTGGTGGGCGACGCGCTGTATGGGTATTCGGACAAGGGAGGGTGGACGTGTCAGGATTGGAAGACAGGCGAGGTGGTTTGGGCCGAGAAGAAGTTGGGCAAGGGAGCGGTGCACTGTGCCGACGGGAAGCTCTATCTGTTGGATGAGAGCAACGGAACGGTGGCTCTGATCGATGCATCTCGCGAGGGGTGGAAGGAGTCTGGACGTTTCAAGTTGGATCCGCAAACCACTCAGCGCAAGGCAGCAGGACGTGTTTGGACGCATCCGGTGGTGTCGGACGGCAAGCTGTATCTTCGGGATCAGGAGTTGATCTCGTGCTTCGATGTGAAGGCTGCGAAGTGAGGTTTTTGGGGGCACAAAAGGGCCGCTTTTCTGAGGAAAAGCGGTCTCAGCGATTGCCAAGCTCCCCTTGGATTTGGGGTGGACTTTTGGTGCAGTGGAAACAGCCATGAACAGACGAGCGACTAGAGGTTTGCTGGCCATCTCGGCGTCCCTTTTGGGTGTACTCGCCTGGGGAGAGGTGGATTACGGAACCCAGATCCGTCCGCTGTTGCGCTCGTCATGTACGCATTGTCATGGCGAGGAGGAGAAAATTGGGGGCGGGGTGGATTTGCGGTTGCGTCGATTCATGTTGCGGAAGACGGAGGACGGATCTTCGGTGGTTGAGCCGGGGGCTCCGGAGCGGAGTGAGTTGGTGCGGGTTTTGAGGGAGGGCGAGATGCCGAAGAAGGGCCGCAAACTTTCGGAGGCGCAGATTGCACTGATCGAGCGATGGATCCGTGAGGGAGCGCGTGTCAGCGAGACGGAGCCGGAGGCGTTGCCTCCCGGCGCGTACTTGACGGATGCGGACCGGACTTTTTGGGCGTTCCGTCCTGTGGCTCGTCAATCGGCGCCTCAGTTCGGGGATTCGCCAGGCATTGGAGCGATCGATGCGTATGTGCGCGAACGATTGCGGGGGAATGGGATGGATCTCGCGCCGGAGGCGGATCGGAAGACCTTGATGCGTCGGCTTCGGCTTGATCTGACGGGTTTACCACCGACCCCAGAAGAAACTGCGGCATTTGTGGAGGACAAGCGTCCGGATGCGTATGAGCGGGTGGTGGATCGGCTCCTTGCGGACCCTGCTTATGGAGAGCGTTGGGGGCGGCATTGGTTGGATGTTGCGGGCTATTCGGACACCAACGGCTACGCGGAAGCGGATTCGTTACGACCTCACGTTTGGCGCTATCGGGATTACGTCATCCGTTCCTTGAATGAGGACAAGCCGTGGGATCGCTTCATTCAGGAACAGTTGGCTGGCGATGAGTTAGCAGGGGTGGTTGCCGGTGCGGTGGGTGATGCGGTTCATGACCCTTTGAAGCGGGATGCGTTAACCGCGACCGCGTTTATGCGGCTTGCCCCCGACGGGACGGGGGATGCGAATGACGATGCGAAGTTGGCTCAGAACCAGAATATCGCGGACACGATCAGGGTGGTTTCCAGCGCGCTGACGGGCATGACGGTGGGGTGCGCGCAGTGCCACGATCATCGGTATGACCCGATCACGCAGGAGGATTACTATCGGATTCGGGCTTTTTTCGAGCCGGCACTGAACTGGAAAAAGTGGCGTCCGCCTGCGCAGATGCTGACCTCGTTGTACACCCGGGAGGAGCGTGAGCGGGCGGCGGCGATCGAGAAAGAGGCGGCGTTGATTGATGCAGAAGCCAAGCGGATGGAGCGGGGCTTTTTGGATGAGATATTCGAGAAGAAGATCTTGGAGGTTCCTGAAGGTGAGCGGGATGCATATCGTGCGGCACGGACGGAAGATGCGGCGAAACGATCCCCAGAACAGAAAGCGTTGTTGAAGAAGTATTATTCAGCGCAGGCGTTGTTCGGGCTGGATCTGTATGATGCGAAGCTGGATAAGCAGGTGAAGGACAAGAAGGCGGAGGCGACCAAACTACGCGCGACGAAGCCGATTGAGGGGATGATGACGGTGGTCACGGAGCCGGTCGGTGAGGTGCCTCGCACGGTGTTATTCCATCGGGGAGATCACGATCAACCGCGGCAGGAGGTGGAGCCGGGAGATCTGAAAGTGTTGGGTGCGCCTCCATTCAAGAAGGAGGACGGACTTTCCACGAGCGGGCGGCGGATGGCGTATGCCAAATGGCTAACGTCGGGGCGTCATCCTTTGGTTGGAAGGGTGTTGATGAATCGCATCTGGATGCACCACATGGGGCGTGGAATCGTGAATAGTCCTGGTGATTTTGGGGTCCAAGGAGAGCGTCCCACGCATCCGGAGTTGCTGGACTACTTGGCGGATCGTTTTGTGGAGGTGGGATGGAGTTTGAAGGCCATGCATCGTGAGATGGTCATGAGTCGGACGTACCGTCAAACATCGCATCATCCTGTTTCGGCGGAAAAGGATCCGGAGAACCAGCTGTATGGTCGGTTCAGGGTCCGTCGCTTGGATGCGGAGACGGTCCGTGATTCGATGCTGTTCGTCGCTGGTGCGTTGCGGACGGAAATGTACGGACCGCCGGTGACTGCTGCTCGGAGTCCTGAGGGGCGTATTGTGGCGGGTTTGGAGGTGTTGAATGCGAATCGTGATGTGATCCGGGTGGACACCTCGGCGCCCGAGGTGAATCGAAGGTCGGTTTATTTGCAGATGCGGCGGAAGATGCCTGTGACGGTTCTGGAGACATTCGATTTGCCGGTGATGGATCCGAACTGCGAGGTTCGGGCATCGTCGACGGTGGCGCCGCAGGCGTTGTTTTTGATGAACGACGACTTTGTGGTGCGAACAGCGCGCGTGTTGGCGGAACGGGTTCGCAAGGAGTTGCCGGGGCAGATGCGCGAGCAGGTGGGGCTTTTGTGGCGATTGGTTTTTGGAGTGGATCCTCGGGCGGATGAGGTGGACCGGTTCCTTGTTGGTCTTTCGGAGCAGTCTGAACAGATCCGTGAACGCGTGGCAAAGATGCCTGTTGGCAAGGATGTTGTGCATCCGGATGCTGGACTTGAGGCGATGGCCTCCTTGTGTCAGGTGCTTCTATCATCCAACCGCTTTTTATACCTCGAGTGATATCTCTTATGCTTTCGCGTTCTTCCACGTTGTGCTCTCGGCGCCATTTTCTTCAAAGCGGTGGTTTCGGTATTGGGGGTGTTGCGCTGGCCGCTTTGTTGCGGGATGAGGGGTTGATTGCGGCACCGGTGAAACCGGCTTTCAGCGAGACGTTTGATGCGACGCCCAAGGTGGCATCACAGGGGGGGCGGGCTCGTGCGATGATCTCGCTCTTCATGATGGGTGGTCCGTCGCAGATGGATCTGTTCGATCCGAAGCCGATGCTTGCGAAGTATCACGGGCAGAAGTTTCCGGGCGAGGTGAAGTACGACAATGTTGCACAGGCTTCTTCGAAGGTGTTCGGTTCGCCGTGGGAGTTCTCGCGATGTGGTCAGAGTGGCATGGAGATCAGCGAGTTACTGCCGCATCTTCAGCAGGTGGCGGATGAGATCACGTTGATGCGTTCGATGCGCTCTGGGTTGAGTAACCATCTGGGAGGGATGCTGGCGATGCTCACGGGTAAGGGGACGGTTGGTCGGCCGACACTGGGTGCATGGATCTCGTATGCATTGGGGAGCGAGACGAGGGATCTTCCTGGATTTGTGGTGCTGTCTCATCCTTCTGGGTTACCGACGTTCCAGCATCAGCATTGGACCAACGGTTGGCTTCCATCGATCTACCAAGGGACGTTGGTGCAGGCGAAGACCCCGCACATCCTCAACCTTGATCCGCCGACGTTGCTTGCGGGGGCGCCGCAGGATCGTCAGATGGATCTGTTGCGCTGGTTGAATGAGGGTCATCGTGACGGGCATCCTGGGGAGCACGATCTTTCTGCGAGGATTGCGAGCTATGAGTTGGCGGGGAGGATGCAGGTTGCAGCGAAGGAGGCGTTGGACATCTCGGGCGAGCCAGAGCACGTGCTCAAGTTGTACGGGATCGACCAGACGGCAACGGCTGACTATGGGCGCAGGTGTCTGATAGCTAGGCGTCTAGTGGAGCGTGGGGTGCGGTTCGTGCAGGTGCTGAACAACGGTCAGAGTTGGGATCATCACGGGTCGTTGATCAAGGCATTGCCCGAGCGGTGCGCGGAGACGGATCGTCCGAGTGCTGCGCTTGTGATGGATCTCAAGCAGCGGGGCCTGTTGGACTCAACGGTGGTGCATTGGGGGGGAGAGATGGGGCGTCTGCCGGTTTTGCAGAACGATGCGGGCCGGGACAAATGGGGTCGGGATCACAACACCTTCGGATTCAGTCAGTGGGTTGCGGGGGGAGGCTTCAAAGGGGGATGCGTCTATGGGGAGACCGACGAATGGGGGCATCAAGCGATCAAGGATGTGGTGAATCATTACGATTGGCACGCCACGTTGCTGCATAGTTTCGGGTTCAATCACGCCAAGCTCGGATTCAAGCGGAATGGAGCGGTGATGACGCTGACGGATAATCAGGGCGCTCGGGTGGTGGATGAGATCCTGGCTTGATCCGCTTTCTGAGGTTAAATAAATGGAGTTGAGGTATTTGCTGATGTGAATTGGCTCGTGAGTCGGGTGAGTTGACCGTCCGTGTGGCTGTGGCGTGGGGCTTGCGTTGCTGGGACTTTCAAAAAGATGAGAAACCTGACCCATATTTCCACGCGATCGGTGATGGCGCGACGGGAGGCGTTGAAGGCTGCTGGATTAACGATGGCCCTCCCGCTGTTGGAATCGATGAGTCCTGTGTTCGGCAAGGCCGCGCTTGAGGAGGTTCCGCGGCGGATGGTGGCGATTGAGACCAACATGGGAATCATGCCCCAGTTCTTTTTTCCTGAGAATGCGGGCAAGGATTACGTCGCGACGCCCTACCTGGAGCGAGTGAAGGACCATCGGGACAACCTGACGATTTTTTCGGGGGTGAGCCTTCCTGGGGTGACTGGTGGTCATGCGGCGGAGAAGTGTTTTTTGACGGGCACGCCTCATCCTGAAAGGGGAGGGTTCAGGAATGGTGTGTCCATTGATCAGGTTGCTGCCGAGCACATCGGTAATCGCACGCGATTTCCGTCCCTGGTGTTAGCGATGAGCAACGAGGGTGGGCGGACCTTGAGTTATACACGAAGTGGTGCGCCAATCTTGGCTGACTACAAGCCACGCGCGGTTTTCCAGAGGCTTTTCGTGCAGGGGAAACCGGAAGAGGTCGAGGCGAACAAGGAGGCGTTGCGGCAGGGGCGCAGCATGCTGGATTTTCTTGGGGAACAGACGCGCCGACTCAACTCGGTGGTATCGACGGGGGATCGTGTTCGATTGGATCAATATTTCACGTCGGTTCGGGAGTTGGAGCGGCGTTTGCATGGCGCGCAGGAGTGGGAGGATCGGCCGAAGCCGACGGTCAAGGCGCGGCCTCCTGAGGACAATGACGATGCGCGTGAGTTCGTGTTGCGGACGAAGCTGACGTTGGACGTGGTGAGGTTGGCATTGGAGACGGATTCGACGCGATTGGTGACATTGTTTGTGGACACGGTGGTGATCCATAACATCACGCATCACGGTAACCGCCCGGAGGTGGTGTCGGAGTTGAGGGAGAAGGAGGAGGCTCAGTTGGACGTCCTGAACGGATTCCTGAATGGGCTTCGGGCGACGGGGGAGGGAGGGCAATCCTTGCTGGATCGCACGATGGTGTTGTACGGCACGTGCATGGGGAGCGCGAACTCGCACAGCAACGTGAATCTGCCTGTGCTTTTGGCAGGTGGCGGTTTTCGGCATGGGCAGCACCTCGCGTTCGATACCAAGTCGAACTACCCGCTTACAAACTTGTATCTGACGATGTTGCATCGGTTGGGGGTTGAGGTGGGCGAGTTCTCGACGAGTCGGGGGACGATGCGTGGTCTCGAGATGGTGTCTTAGGGTTTCGCGTCATGAGAGCGATCACGGGGAAAGTTTTGAGGGGATGTTTGGTTGGCGTGGGAGTTTGGAGCGCCGTGGCATTGGGTGCGCCTGATCCGTTCGTGGATAAGCACTGTGTGGAGTGCCACGACCATGGTACGCGGAAGGGAGGTCTGGATCTGGAGCGACTGTCGGAGGCGACGTGGGATACGGACACGGTTGCGATGTGGATAAAAGTTTTCGATCGAGTGGAGCGCGGAGAGATGCCACCAAAGAAGAAAGGGCGCGTGGACGAGGCGGAGAAGGCTGCGTATCTCGGCGGATTGGGGGAACGGGTCTTGAAGGCTGAGCGGGAGGTTCTTGGAGCGGCCGATCATCGGGCACTGCGACGGTTGACCCGCTCGGAGTATGAGAACACGGTGCGAGACCTGTTCGAGATGCCGGGTGTGCTGTTGCAGAACATCCTTCCGTCAGATGGATCAGCGCATGGTTTTGACAAGAACGCGGATGCGTTGGACATCTCGCATGTGAATCTGGCCAAGTATGTTGAGGCTGCCGATCACGTGTTGAATCTGGCGATTGCGACGCGGCCTGAAGCGCCACCAGTGGAGAAGGTTCGACTGTCGCTCGCGGGCAACTATCAAGCGAACATCATGCTGATGGGTGGGGATGCGATGTTGTTGCGGGAGGGGAAGATCCGCCCGGATGTGCCTCCAGCGGGTGCATATCCGCATGTGGATCAGGGGTCTCACGAGCGTTTGGGGTTGTTTGACGGGAAGGATTCGAGTGTCGCGGTGTTCCGCCATGAGGACGATTCTTGGAACGCGTATTTTCAGCGATTCGCTTCGATCCATCCTGGGATGTATCGGGTGCGAGCCTCGTTCTGGAGCATGCAATGGGACAAGGGGCAGATCCTGCCTTCACGCGGGACGGAGGCAGCGCGTTTATCCATTGTGCACTTCAACGAGAACGGGCGTGGTGGCGGACATCCGAGCACGGTCCTTGGGTATTTCGATGCTCCTTCATTGAAGCCGATGGAGCATGGCTTCGAGGTCTGGTTGAACCCGAAAGAGAGTTTCGGTTTTAACACCGCATCACTGGCTCACGTGGTTCTCTACCGCGTTGGGACGTGGGGGCAACTCGATCGAACCATGGGATATACGGGGCCATGCATTGTGTCGGATTGGCTGGATGTCGAGGGCCCGATCCATCCGGTTTGGCCACCAACATCTCACCGACGACTGTTTGGGAACCTTCCTCTCGAGCGGTTTGATCCGAGGGCGAAAGGAGGACTGCGGATGCCGGTGCGGACTCCGGAGAAGCAGGAGATCATCGGTGCGCGGAACCGTCCGGACGGAGTCGGTCCGCACTGGACGGTGGTTGCGAAGGATGCGGAGGGGGAGGGGCGCAAGTTGTTGGAGGGATTCCTGCCGCGATTGTTCAGGCGCGCGGTTGCGCCTGAGGTTGTGGACGCCTACGTGAAACGTCTCCGAGAGAGGCTTGAGGCGGGGGACGGATTCGAGTTGGCGATGCGGTCGGTGTATCGGACTGCGATGTGTTCTCCGGATTTCCTCTATCATGTTGAGCCGGATGGCGGAACGGATGGGCCTGCGTTGGCGTGTCGGTTGTCCTACTTCCTTTGGAACTCGCTTCCGGACGACGCGTTGATGGCGACGGCTGTTCGGGGCGGGTTAAGTGACGAGAACGAGATGCGGCGTCAGGTGGATCGGATGCTTGCGGACAAGCGATCCGATCGGTTTGTGGAGGACTTTCTTGGGCAGTGGCTTAAGTTGCGTTCGATCGGATCTAACGACCCGGACAAGAAGCTGTATCCCGAGTTCAGCCCATACCTTCAGGATTCGATGGTAGCGGAGACGCGCGCATATTTCCGTGAGTTGTTGGACAAGGATCTGGATGCGTCGCATGTGGTGGGGTCGGGATTCCTGATGTTGAACGACAAGCTTGCTGCGGTTTACGGGATTGATGGGGTGGATGGGCCTCGGATCCGGCGTGTTGCGTTGCCTGAGGGGCATGTTCGCGGGGGTTTTTTGACCCAGGCAGCGTTATTGAAGATCACTTCCAACGGAACAACGACATCGCCGGTGCCTCGGGGAGCTTTTGTTATGGCGCGTCTTTTGGGGCGACCGCCGCAGGCTCCACCGGCGGATGTTCCTGCGGTTGAACCGGATGTTCGTGGGGCGACCACAATCCGGGAGTTGTTGGACAAGCATCGGAGCGATTCGAACTGTGCTGGGTGCCATGCGTCGATCGATCCGGCAGGTTTTGCGCTAGAGGCATTTGATGTGTTGGGTAACTTTCGGGATCGCTATCGTTCTTTGGATGAAGGAGATGCTGCTCCCCGTGGGCGGATCGACTCGAAGATCGGCATCTCGTTCAAGCTAGGGCCGAAGGTTGACGCCTCGGGACGGTGGCTCGATGGCAAGGCTTTTGAGGATGTGCGTGGACTTCGCGAACAGTTGGCGAACGATCGAGGGGTTTTGTTGCACAACTTGGCCTCGCAGCTCGCGGTTTATGCGACGGGTCGTCCGCTGACTTTCTCGGATCGTGAGGCGATGCGCGGATTGGTGCATCGGGTTGAGGAAAAGGGGGGAGGGGCACGGACGTTGATCCGAGAGCTGTGCGTGAGCGGATTGTTCAAGAAACATTGATTGGCGTATGGTGCTTCGGACGATTTTTATCTCACTGACGCTGTTTGGATTGTGGGTCTCTGCGGTCGCGGGTGGGCCTGTCGAGATGGGGCTATACGGGTTGAGTGGGCGGGATCGAGAAGGCGATTGGGCCGCGTTCTCGGGGGAGTTGCGAGAGCGAGGGGTGCGGGTTGAGGCCACTGACGTGATGCGGGCGCGCGTGGTGGTGAGTTACGATGAGGAGCTGCTTTTTCCGAAATGGAATCCGAAGCAGGGGGTGAAGCGGGAGGAGGTCGAGAAGCGGTTAGGACAGGTTGTGCGGGAGGGGTCAACTGGGGCGTTTGATTTACGGCCCCTTGGGGCGGGAGGGATGGAGTCGGGGTTTGTGGATTCGGAGGTGCGGATCGGAGTGCTTGACTGTAAGGGTTGTCGCTATGGAGCTTACACGTTGCTGATGCGGGTGGAGGGGATTGAGCGGGTGTGGGTGGATTCGGAGCGTTTGGTGGTGCGATTCGCCTATGACCGAGGCCGCGTGCGGCGGATTTACAGCTCATTTTTCGAGCCTGACCAGATCATCCGAGAACTGGCGTTGAGTGCTTTGAGGAAAGGGCGGGTGGAGGT
>CAZAZT010000115.1:0-12328 GCA_964489645.1 uncultured Chthoniobacteraceae bacterium
CCCTTTTGCGAACCCTCACCCTGACGAGCCTCCGCCTCGCGCATGCGAGCCAATCCTCCCTCCGCGGCCTTCCGCAAATCCGCTACCGTATCTCTCGCCCGTCTCAACGCCTCCGCGTCATCGCCAAAAACCGATTCCTCCGCGTTTGCCAACGCCTCCGCGAGTTTCTTCACATCAGGAGTCACATCGGACACCCACTGCGAGAACTTCGAAGGATCCACCCGTGGGTTATCTGCCACCTTGGAAGCCACATCCAACCGATCCGTCGCCTGACTTTGCATGCTTCCGCGCAACGCATCCTCCAGCGCTTTTGAAAAGACCGGCTCCGAGTTCTCCGTCCTCTGCGCGGTCTCCTTCAACTCATCTTGCAACTTCCTCAACGCATCCCGCTCCGAACCCAACGCCTTGCCCAGACCCGCCTCTCGCTTGTTCGCTTTCGCTGCCTTCTCCGCCTTCTCCGCTGAATCCGTCTGCTGCGACGCAATCCGCTCAGCCGCCTCCCTCAACCGCGTAGCATCCTCCCGCTGCCCCTTCGCAAGATCTTTCCGCAACCGATCCGCCTCCTGCCGCAACCCCTCCGACGCCTTCGACGCGGCAGACCTCGCAGCATCCTGCTCCCCCTTCGCAATCGACTCCGCCGCCTGCTTCACCGCCTCACGCGCCGCCTCAACCTGACGCCGCCGCTCCGCACTCATCTGCCCCTGAGACCCATCATTCGCAAGCTGTTCCAACTCCCGCGCCAATCGAGCCTCCTCCTCCGCCAACCGCTTGAGCTCTCTCTCCCGATCCTCCTTCTTCCCTCCCTCCGCGCGGCTCAACTCGCGCATCCGCTCCTCCATCTCCTGCTGCCGCCTCGCCAAATCCCGAAGCCTCGCAAGCAAAGCCTCCATCTCTCCCCGCTCTTTCATCTCCTCCTCCGAACGAGCCTCCGTCTGCTTCTCATACCGATCCTCATTCGCCTTGAACTCCAACTCGCTCAACTGACGCGGATTCTCCCGCATCTCCGAAGACGCCGATTGCGAGGACGAACGCGACCGCGACACATTGAAGTTCTCCGGTTGAACACGGGCCAACGCCTCATAAGCCAAACGCTCCTGCGTGATCGCCTCGTCCAACCGCTTCCAAGAACTCCCCGCAGCCTCAAGGTCCTTCACCGCAGCCTGGACATGATCCCGCGCCTTGCGAAGTTGCTCCGCCTTCTCCGGTTCCTCCGCCTCCTCCACCGCCTTTTCCACCGCCTCCAAAACCTTCTGCTCCGACTCACGGACCACCCCAAGATCGTTGCCCGCCGCAGGAGCCGTCTCCACTCCTTGCGGGAACTTCGATTGCAGGTTCCACGTCGCCGAAAGCACCGATCTCTGCAACACCGCAAGATCCGGCTGGCTTCCCCCTTTCCCCTCGCCCCCAGCGGATTCCGACGCGCGATACGCCTCGTCAAACCCTCGGATCCGACCGAACGAAAGATCCGTCTTCACCCGCCGAACCTTCCCATCCCCCTGAACATCTTCCGCCCAAAAGAACCAACTCACCAACGCGCCCCGCTCCACCTTGCGCTCCTCCAACGCCAACACATGGCGCAGTTCAACCTTCTCCCCCGCCTTCGCATCCCGCCCTAACTCCATCTCCCGTGGCTCCTCTCCCGCCACTCCCAAGGTGATCCCCCAACGCCGCAACCCACCCTCATCCGACGCCTGCGCCTCAAACGACAACTCTTCCAACGGCAAAAACCGTGCATCCCCCTTCGGCCAGATCGCACGGATCTTCGGCGGCACATTCGGCAAAACCTTCACGGACAACGTGACCCCTTCCTTCAGCCCCCGCTCCGAACCATCCCTGACCACCACACGATATCGCCCGGTCTCCGACACACTCGCCACTCGCCATCCCGCCACCGAATGCCCCTCCTCGTCCCGCAACTCCAACATGATCGGCGCCGGTTGGACCGCGTCGGCAACAGCACGCTTCCCGTCCTTCTTCTCTCCCCCACCACGCAACGGCTCCAAACTCGCCGAGACCAACGCCTTATTGAAATGCAGATCCCATGACAACGCGGCGCCCTCAGGCACCGTGACCTCGCGCACATCCTCCAAAACCGTCTCCCCTGACTCCACCCGCAAACTCGCGCGGGCACGCTCCAGTTTGGGCCATTCGAACACCTTCGCCCGGAACACCTTCGAATCCTCTGTGCCCGTCACCACCTGATACTCCACATCCCGCTCCAAACCCTCGATCGCTCCCGACACCACCCGCTCATCCAACGGACTCTCCATCAACACATCCCGCCACTCACTTTCCCCAACCAAACGATGCCGCAACCGGACACCCGCCCTCGGTTCACCCAACGTCGCCGTCACGAACAAGCGCTCGCCCTTCTCAACCTCCACATCCCCAGGCTTCACCTCCAACCCAGCAACCGCAACGCTTTCCGAACCGATCCCCGGCCCGACCTCACGCAAAGGATGCGTCATGGCAAACAGGATCACCGCAATCACGCCAGCGTGACTGACCCACATCGTCACACTCAGCCAACGAAGCCGAGGGACCGCCGGACGGCCCGCCCCCAATCTGCCATGCTCCGCCAACACCCAACGGAACAGACGCGTCTGAGCCAAGGTCCATTCCTCCTCCTTGGTCTGCTCCACCGCAGCAGCCAACCCCGAACGCCACCCCGGCTGGATCCGCTCAAGATGTAACGCAATCGCCCTCTCGCTCCCCACATACTTCCGACTCAACGAAACCATGATCATGGCGACCAACGCGCACCCAAACGCACACGCCACCACCACCGCCGGTTCACCAAAACCCGACTGCCAAACCGCAACCACCGCCGTCGCCGTCGTCAAACTCGCCCAAATCGATGCGATCGCTGTGACCGCAGCCTCCACTCGCACCTTCGCCGGACGGATCACCCGCTCCACCAACTCCGCACGCAAGGCGTCCGGAGTCCGCTCAACCGGTTCGATAGCCCCGTCCTCTTTTTCTGGTTGGCTGTTCTCGTTCATGACGCTGCTTGGGGTTTCCGGGAACGCCGCCCCGCAATCAAACTCTCCAGAAGCAAAATCATCACCACCCCCCAAACAAGACGCTTCCAAAGCGATTGTTCCGACTCCAACCGCTCCGCAACACGCCCTCCCCTCGGCCCCTTCTCGTCCGTCTCCCCCACCGAACCGCGAACCTCCAACGGCAATCCCAACGCCCGCAACTGCGCATCCGCCAACGCCTCCCGATGCATCTCCTCCGGCGGAACAGATACCACCCACCGCGTCCCGTCCTCCCCCTGAAACACACCCGGCACTTCCATCCCGCCCTTCGACACATCCGCACGAGGGAACACTGGACGCGCCTCCACTCCCTGAGCCGACCTCCCCACCACCACAGGACGCACATCACCGCCCTCCCCACGCACCCGCTCCAACACCCCCGCAAGCCAAGGCAAAAACCGCGTCGAAAGCCCAAACTGCCCGTCCTGCGCTCCTAACCCGCAACTCCACACCAGCCAAGATCCCTGCCCCAACGACACCTCCGCCAACGCCGGTCGACCATCGTCAAAAGTCAGGATCACCCGATCATCCGATCCAAGAACCAACCGACGCGTCCGCCAAAAACGGAGCCCCGATAGATCATCGAACCGTGCCTGCACCATCGGCTTCATCACCCAATGCCCGCGGTCGATCCCCGAAATTCCCATCGTCCTCTCCTCCACCGCACCCAACTCCACGCCCGAAGCCGTCAACGCCTTCAACGTCTCACCCTCCAATCCGTCCCCTGCCCAAAGCAGACCCACCGCACCGGATCGCACCCGCGCCGCAACTCCCTCAACCTCCGTCGCATCCCCTCGCCCAACCCAAGCCACCACATCCGCAGCACCCTCACGATCCACCAACTCCACCTCCCCGTACGAACGAACCGCCGTCTCAAAAAAATGACGCGCCCCCGCACCGCTCACATCCTCCTCACCCACCACTCTGACCCGCAGAGCACGGCGCACCTTCGCCGCCGCATACGCCACCTCCTCCGGTGCCACACCGCGCCCGACACGCACCCGCACCAGCCCCGAGGCGTTCATCGGCACCTTGAGCACGCGGCGCTGCCCATCCCCTAACTCCAACCGCTCCTCGCGAACCCCACCGCTCCCCCCGTCTGTCCCCGCCTCCTCAATGCTCACCGCCACCTGACCACCAGCCCGATGCGCCCTGACCTCAAATCGCCAATCCTTCGCAGGCACCCCCTCCTCCGGGGGAAGCCAACGGACCGATGCGCTCGGCGCGAAACCCTCGATCCGATGCAACCGGACCGACACACCAGGCGGCCACGGAAGATCGCGAGCACCCGCAATCCGGCTCCCCTGCTGAAAATCACTCACCACCACCACTTCTCCAGAACGCGCGCGAAACCCGTCCTCTCCCACCATCCGAACCGATGCATACCGCAACGCCTCATCCAAGCCCGTCCCACCCCAACTCGGCTCCCATCCGCCAGTCACCCGCTCCCACAACGCTTGCCGCACCCGCCGATCCGCCTTCGCCCACTCCTCCGCCGTCACCACTTCTCGCACCCCGCTATCAAACACCGCGACAGAAACATCCGCGACTTCCAAAAGATCGCCCCCCATCCCGCGCAACACCTCACGAACCTTGACCTCCGACTCCCCACGCAAACTCGCACTGCGATCCACCAAGACCACCACCCGCTTCGACGATGCGGCGCGCCCTTCCATCTCCGCGTCAAAAAATGGACGGGCAAACGCGAAGGAAACCCCGCCCAAAGCCAACGCTCTCAACGCAAGAAGCACGAGGTCCTGCAACCTGCGGCGCTGCGTCTCAGGCGGCTTCCGCTCACGGACAAATCGTTGCGCCGGAAACAGTAATTCACGCCGCTCGTCACGCCGACGCAAGTGAGCGATCAGCGGCCCAAGCACCGCCAACCCACCGATCAAGAACCACGGCGAAAGCCAGTTCATCGCGCGCCCCCTTCCCCAACATCGATGTCGCCTTGGACAATCGGTTCAGGGATGCCCCGCAACATCCCCACAATCCCCGCGATCACCGGTTCGAATGCGCTACGCATCGTGCACCGCAGCAACCGCCCCCCCGCACGCCGAACCGTTCGCGCCACCTCCGCACGATGCTCGCTCAACCGCAACAAATACTCCTCGCGCGCCGCACTCCCATCCACACGCACCCCCTCGCCCGTCTCCGGATCCTTCACCCACCAAGCCCCCTCGTACGGGAACTCCAACTCCTCCGCAGACAAAACCTCCACAAACACCACCTCGTTGCGCCCCGCAACCAACCGCCGAACCTCCGCCTCCCACACCGCCGGCTCACCCAAAAAATCGGACACCACCACCACCAAAGAACGTCGCCGGATCCATCCCGCCGCCAAACGCAAACCATCCACCGGCCCCGCATCCCCCAAAGGACGGCCATCCAGCACTGGCCACCAACGAGCGCTCCGACGAGCCCCCACCCCCACGGGCACCGCTCCCAACATCCCCGCCCCACAACGCACCAACCCCACCGTCTCTCCCGCCTCCAACAAGAACATCCCCAGCGTCCCCAAAAAAGTCCGCCCCCAATCCGCCTTCCCCTCCCCATTCCCTCCAAACGCCATCGACGCACTCATGTCCGCGACCAACACACAATCCAGCGAGGTCTCATCCTCGTACTGACGAACATACGCGCGCCCCGTTCTCGCCATCCGCTTCCAATCCAATCGCCGCAAATCATCCCCCGGCACATACCCACGATACTCCGCGAACTCCACCGAACTCCCACGCCGCAAACTCCGATGCGCACCCAACCGCATCCCCTCCAACACCCGACGCACCCGCACCGGCAAAGAGCGGATCGCCATCAAGGTGTCCACGTCCAGCCAACGCCGATCCATGCCGACCGACCCTCCCTCCACTACCCCCGTTGTGGCTGACCCCGCCATCATCCAACCCTCAGAACAGTTCCTCCACCAAACGCTTCACCACGTCCGCAGAACTGACGCCATCCGCGTCCGCCTTGTAATTCACCACAATCCGGTGCCGCAGAACCGGTAACGCCATCGCCAAAATGTCCTCCTGCGTGACGAAAGGACGCCCATCCCACAACGCTCGAACCTTGCCCCCAAGCACCAAATACTGCGCCGCCCTCGTGCCCGCACCCCACCCCACCCAACGCTTCACCCAATCCCGCCCCCCCTCAACCTGGGGCCGACTCGCCGCCGCCAAACGCACCGCATCACGAACAATCCCGTCTGCCACCGGCACATCACGGACCAACCGCTGAAAAGCCATCACGTCCTCCGCATCAAACACCGGCTCAACCACCAACTTCTGCGACGACGTCGTCCGCCGGATCACCTCCACCTCGTCCTCCTCCGGCAAATAATCCATCACCACGTTGAACATGAACCGATCCAACTGGGCCTCCGGTAACACATACGTTCCCTCCATCTCCAACGGGTTTTGCGTCGCAAGAACGAAGAACGGCTTCGGCAAATCGTACCGCTTGCCCGCCACCGTCACCTGCCGCTCCTGCATCGCCTCCAACAACGCAGCCTGCGTCTTCGGCGGCGTCCGATTGATCTCATCAGCCAAAAGCATCTGCGCAAACACCGGCCCCTCCACGAACTTCATCGACCGTACCCCCTCGCTCTCCGAAAGGATCTCCATCCCCGTGATATCTGACGGCATCAGATCCGGCGTGAACTGGATCCGCTGGAACCGCAACGAAAAGATGTCGGCTAACGTTTTCACCAACAACGTCTTCGCCAGACCCGGCGCACCCGTGATCAAACAGTTCCCCCCAGCGATCAGCGCCGTCAAAACCTGCTCCACCACCTCCGATTGCCCCACCACCACCTTGCTCAACTGCTCCGAGATCCGCGCCCGCGCTCCCGCCAACTTCTGAAATGTTGCGTCGTCATTCATGTGTTCCAAATCGTTGCCTGCTCAATGTCGATCTCTGCTCAGTGGGTCATCGCCCAAAAGATGATGTTGATCCCCAATGGGTACGCCTTCTTCTCCGAGAAGTTCCGGAAGTAATACTCGTTCTCCCCCTCCCGCTCCCAACCATCCCCATTGTCCGTGTTGTGACACGCCATCACGCAGATGCGCCCACGGTCATCCTCCCAAACCCGGAAATGCGCCTCCCGCGCATCATCACGCTCCCACGTCACCCCCGTGTACTCGCTCCGCGTCCCCAACATCACATTCGGACACTGCAAGTTCAACGTGTCCGGGATGTCGAAAACACAATGGAACAGCGGATGCGAACGCGGCAGATCGCGCCACTTCCGATCTGGGAACACACGGCGCATCTCCGACTCAAACCCTTCCCATTCCGCCTCACCCCAAAAGTCGTCCACCATCAAGAACCCGCCATTCATCAAATGGTTCCGTAACTGCACAACCTCCTTCTCCGAAAGATGCAGATCCCCGGGCTCCACCATGTAAACGAACGGATACCTCGAAAGCTCAGGATCCATGATGTCCAACACCCGCGTGTCCGGATCCACCTTCAACGACGTCATCTGATGCAGCCTCCACGAGAGATTCAGATCCGCATCCGGGTAATCAATCGCCCATCGATACGGATTCTGTCGACCCGTGTATCCCGCCACCGAATACCGCAACCGCACAAACGTGAACGTATCCTTCTCAAACCCCTTACGATGCTTCCACCTCGGGATCTCATCCGGATCCCGCAACGCCTCACGCGCCGTTCGAGCACCCGGTGGCGGAACCCCATCGGCAAAACCCGTCCGGATCACCCCACAAAGCCCCACCACCGCCCCCACCAGCAATGATCCCAAACCGATCCGGATCCCCTTCATCGCTCGCCCCCCCTCCCGTCCTTCGCCCCAGCAGCCTCACCACCCCCGCGATCCCCGCGATTCCGGTCCATCCGCTCCAACGTCTCCAACGCCTTCCTGTCGCGCGGATTCACCGCCAACGCGTCCAACAAACATCTGCGAGCACGCACATTATCAATCCCGGCCAAAAGCACCCCCATCCGCGAATCCCAACGCGCCTCACGCTCCGGCTCCAACCGCTTCAATCGTTCACACTCACCCACCGCATCCATCAATCGCCCCGTCCGCTCCAACCAACCCACCCGCTTCGTCAACAATCCAGGATTCAACGGATCCACCCCGATGTAACCCTCGCTGACCTGTAACAGGTCCTCCTCATCACCCCCATCCTCAACTATTTCCATCAACCGCTCCCACGCGCTCAAAAGCGAGTTGTCCAAACGAAGCGCCTCCTGCAACGCCTGCCGCTCCCCAGACGCATCCCCCCTCTCCCGACGAACCCGCGCCAACAACATCCAAGGCCCCTTCTCCTCGTCCCGCACCATCGGCGCCTCCGTCACCACACGAACCAACTCCGCCTCCGCCGCCTTCCAGTCCTTCATCCCCATCGCCTTCCGCGCACGACCCATCAACGCAAAATAATCGCTCCCCATCGCCTCATCCCCAGCATCCGCCACGCTATCACGCCAATCCAACGTCCCTCCCTGCGCCGCAGCCCATCGCCGCGCATACGCAAAAAACGATCGGTCCATCTCCTCCACCTTCCCATACCGCTTCTCCAACGCCTTCCGGATCTGCATCCCCTCCGCAAGATCCAACAACACATCCCGGATCCCCTCACGCCCCTTCGACTCCGCCATCCACCGCGCCATCAACCCAGCCTGCATGTACGCAAAATCCACCTCCGTCGGCTCCTCCGAACCGAACGCCTCCGCAATGTCCCCAAACCCGTACAACTCCCCATGCATCAACCGCGAACGATGACGCGGCCGATACCGATGCCCCCACCCCGAATCCATCTCCTGCTCCTCCATCACCGAAATCCCCTCACTCAACCACCGAGGCACCCGGTTCCGACTCAACCCCAACGTCACCGTATGCGTGTACTCATGCCAAAGCGTCGCACGCCAACTGTGCCCACGCGCGTCAGCCGTCCGCGGCCCTCCCGCCGTGATCACATCCCCAAAGCACACCGCCAAATACCCCTCCCCCCGAGGCGCACCAAACGTCCGTACCGCAAAATCTTTCCGGACATCGAAAACCTCCACGCGCGTCGGTACCACCGGCTTCCACTGGTACAACGTCCCCAACCGCTCCCGCGCACGACCCAACAGATCCAATAACCGATCACCGTAAACCGCCCCCTCCAACGGCGACATCCGCACCACCACATCCCCGCGCGACTGCTCCACATACAACTTCGTCCGATCCCGCAACTCCAACAAGTTGAACACCGTCACATCATACCCATCCTTCGCGTGGACCTCCTCCAAAACCTTCCACGCCTCCTCGTTCCGACCCAGCTTCAACAGATCCTCACCCCGCAACCGCTTCGCACTCAATAACTCCGGATCCTGCACACTCGCCGCCTCCTGCAACGCAGCGCCCTCCGCAAAAAGATACCCCCCAGACACCATCTCCCCCGCCTTGCTCAAAACCCACGCCGTCGCCTCCCGGAAATCCCGCTTCCATTCCGCCGCCGCAGACCGCCGCCCCGCCGGAACGTCAAACAACTCCGTGCCACTCCTCCCCTCCATCACCCCAAACGCCAAACGCATCGCCCGCGAATACACATGCGCCTCCGGAATCTGGTCCAACCAAAAACGAGCCGTGTCCTTCGTGTCCGAATGCAGATGCCCAAGACCCAACAGGAACACCGCATCCCACATCCGAGGATTCACCGATAATGCCTCTATCCAATGCGCCGACGCTTTCCGCGGGTCCGTGTTCCGCAACGCCTCCCCCAACATCACCTTCAATCGCACATTCGTCGGGAACTTTTTCAACCCCTCCCGCGCCTTCTTCGACGCCAAATCGTGGTCCCCGCGATCCAACGACAACCGCACAATCGCCTCCCAACCCTCCTCGCACTCCGCCGACTTCTGAAGAGCCGGCAAAAAATACGTGTTCAAAACCGTCTTCGGATCCACCCCAACCTCCAACCGCATCACCCCCAACATCACCAGATCCAACGAACGGCGCCCCCACCAACTCTGCCGGTCAGACACCTTGCACCCCTCCTCCGCCAACCCTCTCGCAACCTTCGTGTCCCCACGCGACAACGCCTCCCGGTAGCGCAGATACGGTCCAATCAGCGTCTCCGGCATCCGCTTCGCCATCCGCTCCGCCCACCTCTCCAAATCCTCCCGCCGCCCCAACGCAATCAACGCCTCTCCCGTCAACCAACCCTCCGTCGGAGAACAGAACACCTCCTCCCGACCGATCAAACCCGTCATCTCCTCGTAACGCCCCTCATTCCACGCACGACGCCAGTCCTCCATCGAAACCAACTCGGCCCCCAACAACCCGCCTCCCAAAAAGCCCGCCACCACCACCGATACCCCCGCCCAAACCCAGCGCCGAACCCCAAACCCTGATCCCCTTCCGCTGAACCAAGGCCGTGCCATGTACCCTCCCGGATCTACCGAGCCTCGCCGAGATTCTTCTCCTCGAACTCCTTACACCACCCCTTGATCTCCGTATCATTGAAGATCTTGCCGATCACTCGCCGCAACAACCCCTTCAGACTCGCCAACTCCACCTCGCGCAAACTCCGGATCGCCTCCTCCTTGTACCGCTCCAAAAGATCGTCGCACCGCTCCAACGCACCTGACGTCTGACAAATCCGTCCCACCTCCTCCGCACTCACCCCACTCTCTCGCGCCATGAACGCATTCACACGCTCACGCAACTCGCCATCCGCACGCTCCGCCGCCGAGGCAATCACAAGGCTCGGACGCCCCGCCTCCAAATCGCTCCCATCCGCCCCGCGGTGGTCCTGCAAATCATCCCGTATCTGGTAAGCGATCCCCAACGCCTCGCTGTAACGCCCCAACACCTCGTCCACCTCCCGGAAAACGTCCAACCCCGCCGCAACCGCTCCAATCCGTAACGCCACCGAAAACGCCGGCGCCGTCTTGCTGCGAAATATGTCCAGAACCTCCGCCGAAGCCATCGCACGCGGCGCCCGACTCAACAACAACTCCGCCCCCTGCCCACGGCACAGCTCCCCCTGACCCTCCGCCGCAATCCGCAACATCTCCACCCGGACCGCCGCATCAAAACCCGCATTCGCCAAAAGCCGGTACCCCTCGCCGATCAGATAATCCCCCACATTCAACGCCACCGGAACCCCATGCTTCGAATGCAGCGTCGCCTCACCATAACGCTCCGCATCACCGTCCTCGATGTCATCGTGGATCAAGGAAGCCTTGTGGAAACACTCCACCGCAATCGCCAGCGCTCGCAGATTCTCCGGCAAAGCCAACCCCGCCTCCGGATCCAACTCACCCGCATCCGCTCGCAACGCCTGGAACGCCGCAACCGTCAGGAACGGTCTCCAACGTTTCCCCGCCTGCATCAACCACTCACGCCCCAATCGCTCCGTCTCCGAGCGCACCGGCCCCATCACCCCCTCTAAATGCATCGACGTGAACCAGAAATCCACCTCCTCACGCAGCGCTCCCAAATCCAACCGCCGCGTCCGGTCATCGCTCGTCAGGTGGATGTAGTCCCACACCCAATCCAGGTCCACGTTCGTATCAATACAATCATCCTGCAACAGCGGGACCGCCACTCCCGGCACCGCCGCCGCCTCCATATACGGGAAAGCACGCTCCAAAACGCTCAAACAACTCACCCCCACAATCGCCTCGATCTTCCCCGTCTGGATCAACGACATCACGATCGCAGACCCTTCCGCCACCAACACCGCATACCCCAAACGCTCCGCCTCCACCTGCAAATCCTGGATCGAACACAGCCCACACTGCTTGCACAGAAGCCCGAACTCGTCGAACGGCGCCGGACACTTGTTCTCAACCCGCAAACACTTCGGCAACAGAAGCAAACGCTTCTCGAAAGGCACCGCCGCCAACGTCTCCCGCCACGTCTCATTGTTCAAAAGCACCCCAACGTAATCCCGATAGATCGGATCCAAACCCAACTGCGCAATCAACTGATCCGCCAACTCCTTCAGATGATCCATCGGCAACGGTGGCACCGGACGCTCCCGCTCCACAAAAGCTCTCACCGCCAAAAGGATACGATTCCGCTCAGGCCCCGTCTGCGGAACGTTCTTCTTCGGTGGACGCATCTTCTGCACAGGCACTTGCCGCGGCAACACCATCGCCACCGGCGGTTGCTGCGTCAGGACTGCAGATAATGGAGCGACCACGGCGCCGACACCGGATTCAGAGGAGGATGGAACAGTCTGCATGGATGGAACGGGATGCGTCGCCCGCCATGAACGCATTTGGCGTGCCGAAACCAGCCCGCGAGCGCGGAAAGAAACAAAACCTCA
>CAZAZT010000116.1:0-12231 GCA_964489645.1 uncultured Chthoniobacteraceae bacterium
GAGGCGAGTGAGGCGAGTGAGGCGAGTGAGGCGAGTGAGGCGAGTGAGGCGAGTGGGGGGCAGAGCATTTCAGGGGAGAGTGGAGGAGGGGCGGGGGGCGTCGGGGTATGAGTGGGATGTTACGGGTAACATTTTTGGGGACGGGCACTTCGCAAGGGGTGCCGATGGTTGGGTGTGGGTGTCAGGTTTGCAGATCGGCGGATGAGCGGGATCGGCGCAGCCGTTGTTCGCTGTATATGGAGACGGACGAGGCGGCTTGGGTGATCGACACGGGGCCTGATTTCCGCACGCAGTGTTTGCGATGGGGGGTATCGCGGGTGGATGCGGCGTTGTTCACGCATCCGCATACGGATCACATCATGGGGTTCGACGATTTGCGGCCTTTTTCGTCAGGGGGACGGAGCATTGATGTTTTTGGATCGACCTCGACGCTGGATGTGTTGGCGCGGGTTTTCAGTTTTGCGTTTTCGGCGGAGACGCGGTTTCCGGGGTATCTCCATCCGGTGCGACGCGACGTTTCGTCGGCGTTTGAGATGGGCGGGTTGAGGGTTGATCCTGTTTGGTTACCGCATGGGCGGATGGTCACCACGGGGTATATTTTTTCTCGGCAGGGTCGTCGGTTATTCGCCTACATGACGGACTGCTCGGAGGTACCGGAGGAGGCGGTGCGTTTGGCGGCGGGGGCGGAGCACATTGTGGTGGATGGGTTACGGGAGAGAGAGCATCCGACGCATATGACTTACGACGAGGCGTGCGAGAGTTTGAAGCGCATGGGAGCGGGGACGGGATGGTTGACGCATCTGTGCCATGATTTTCGGCATGTGGAGGTGGAGTCGCGGTTGCCGGATGGAGTTCGGGTGGCGTACGACGGGTTGGTGTTGGAGATTTGAGTGAACGCGCTAAGTTTTTCTGTGAGATGACTTTCGCGAATCAGATCACGTTGGTGCGGATCGGGATGATTCCGGCGTTCGTGATGGCTGCGTTGTATTACGGGCGTGGTTTGAAGGCGGGGATACCGGACGAGAGGTTACGTGTGCTTGCGATCGTGATTTTTGCGGTGGCGGCTTTGAGTGATGGTTTGGATGGGTGGGTTGCTCGCCGATTCAATCAGAAGAGCAACTTGGGGATCATCTTGGATCCGATTGCGGACAAGGGGTTATTGCTGGCGGGGATTGTCACGCTCTCGATGAGCAGTTGGTCGTATGAGCTGCCGTTATGGTTCCCGGTCATGGTGATAGCGAGGGACGTGATTGTTGGGATTGGCGCTACCTTGATCTCGATCTTGTCGGGAGAGGTTGAGATTGTGCCGACGTGGACTGGCAAGATTGGCACGGCGATCCAGATGGTGGCGTTGAGCATGGCGATGCTTCAACTGGAATGGGTGCTTCGTCCGCGTTGGGATTTTGGGGTGATGGGGGTTTGGTGTTGGCAGGACGTGATTGTTTGGAGTGCGGCGATTTTTACGGGGATCTCGGGATTGGGGTACAGTTTGTGGGGCATTGGACGGTTGCATCGATTGGGTCATGGGGAGGGGCGCGGGTTTGATGAACCGCCTCGTCCGGGAACCCGATTTTCTGGAGAGGTGCGTCGGCGCACGACGTGGTGGTGAGGTGGAGGTGGGGTGGCTGTTTTAGAGGCGGGCGTTTTTGGCTTGAGAGCGGATTGCGGCTTCGAGATGGAGGAGGCCGTTTTGACGGGTTGGCGAGAGGTGGTGGATGAGGCCGGTTTCTGTGAGGTGGTTGAGGGGAGGGGTTTCGGCGATGGAGGAAGCGGGTTGGAGATGGAATGCGAGTGCGGTGAGGCGAGCGAGGCCACGGACGATGGGGGAGGAGCTATCGACGGATATTTCGACGAGGGAGTTTGCGTGTGTGACGTGGAGCCATACGGGGGTGGCGCATTGGGGGATGCGGTTGGCATCGGTGCGTTGATTGTCGGGGAAGGGAGGAAGTTTTGGGGTGATGTCTGCGAGGAGGGAGAGTTGTTCTCGCGGGTCGCCGAGGTTTTGGAGGAGGCGGATGAGGTCGAGGTATTCGGGGTTCATGCGGTGCGATGGAGGGTTCATCGGTTGCGCGAAGGCGAGGGATGCGGTTGTATGGGAGATGCTGTGTTGGAGGCGGCGTATTTCAAGATGTCCCGTAAGATTGCGATATTGGGTCCGGGTTTGTTGGGGGGATCACTGGCTATGGAGGCTGGTGTGGCGGGGTTTGGTCGTGTGGCGTTGTGGGCGCGGAGGCGTGAGGCGTTGGAGGAGGCGTCGGGGTTATTGGGAGGGGTGGAGGTATCGATGGATGTGAGGGAGGTGGTGGAGGGGGCGGAGGTGGTGGTGGTGTGTGTGCCGGTTGAGCGGATGCGAGAGGTGTTGACGCCGGCGCTGGGCGGGTTGATGGAGGGGGCGGTTGTGACGGACGTTGGGAGCGTGAAGGGGCGTGTGGTGAATGATTTGGGAGGGATGGTTCGTGAGGCGGGGGCGGTTTTTGTGGGGGGGCATCCGATGGCGGGTTCGGATCGGGCGGGGATTGGGGCTGCGCGGCGAGGGTTGTTCCGCGGGGCGGTGTGTGTTGTGACTCCGGAGGAGGTGGATGGGGGACGGGGGGTTTTGGTGGTGGAGAGTCTGTGGGGTGCGTTGGGGATGCGTGTGGTTCGGATGGGGGCGGCGGCGCATGATTGCGCGGTGGCGTTGGTGAGTCATTTGCCGCATGTGGTGGCCTCGGGTTTGGTTGCGACGATTGCGGGTGTGGAGAGGGGGGCTTTTTCGGTGAGCGGGCCGGGTTTACGGGATACGACGCGTGTGGCTTCTGGAGCACCGGGGATGTGGGCGGAGATTTTGTCGAGCAATGCGGCGCAGGTGGTTCCGGCTTTGGAGGCGTTTCGTGAGCGGGTGGATGATTTGATCGGGTTGGTGACGGCAGCGGGGGCGGGGGATTCGGCGGGTTTGGCAAAGTTTTTGGAGGATGCAAAAGTTGTTCGTGACGGGGTGCGTTTCCCTTAGAGTCAGGCTTTGAGATTATGGATTGGAGAATTGGACGATCGTCGGCTTTGAACTGTGAGATTGAGGTGCCTGGAGACAAGAGCATCTCACATCGGTCCGCGATGTTCGCGGGGTTGTGTGAGGGGGTGAGTGTGGTGCGCGGATTTTTGCCGAGCGAAGATTGTCTGGCGACGATGGGAGCGATGCGGGCCTTGGGTGTGACGGTGGAGCGGCCGTCGGAGACGACGATGGTGATCCACGGGCGTGGGGGGCGTTTTGATGCTCCGACGTCTCCGATCGATTGTGGTAACTCGGGAACGACGATGCGGTTGTTGTCGGGGATTTTGGCGTCTCGCCCTTTCACTTCGACGTTGTTTGGGGATGAGTCTTTGAGTCGTCGTCCGATGAAGCGGGTGATGGATCCGTTGGGGTTGATGGGTGCTCGGATGAGTGCGCAGGGGGATCGTGGGTTACCTCCGCTGACGATTGAGGGAGGGGGGTTGAAGGCGATCGATTATGTTTCACCGATTGCGAGTGCGCAGGTGAAGAGTGCGGTATTGCTGGCGGGGTTGGCGGCGGACGGGACGACTTCGGTGACGGAGCCGGTGTTGAGTCGGGATCACACGGAGCGGATGTTGGAGTTTTTTGGGGTTCGTGTGAAGCGAGAGGGGTTGCGGGTGAGTGTGGAAGGCGGGCAGGTCCCTCAGGCGCGGGTGTTCCGGGTGCCTGGAGACATTTCGAGTGCGGCGTTTTGGTTAGTGGCGGCTGGGGCGCGTCTTGGGTCACGGATCCGGGTGAACAATGTGGGGTTGAATCCGAGTCGGACGGGGGTGTTGGCGGTTTTGGCGCGGATGGGAGCGAAGGTGCGCGAGTATGTTCATTCGAAGGAGGGTGAGCCGATGGGTGTGGTTGAGGTGGAGGGGGCGGATTTGAAGGCGACGCGGATTGAGGGGAAGGAGATACCGAATGTGATCGACGAGATTCCTGTATTGGCGGTTGCTGCGGCATTGGCGGAGGGGACGACGGTGATTGCGGATGCTGCGGAGTTGCGGGTGAAGGAGACGGATCGATTGGCTGCGGTTGCGGGGCATCTTCGGGCGATGGGTGTTGATGTGGCGGAGCGTCCGGATGGGTTGGAGATTGTGGGGGGCGGACGGTTGAAGGGGGCGGTTTTGGACAGTTTTGGGGATCACCGGATTGCGATGGCTTTTGCGATTGCGGGTTTATTTGCGGAGGGTGAGACGGTGATCACGGGGACTGGGTGTGTGAACACGTCGTATCCTGGGTTTTATGAGACGCTGGCGGCGGTGGTGAAGGGAACGGATGATGGGATGCCGGTCCGGGTGGTTTTGTATCCGGAGGAAAAGGACAGTGAGGAGGGGCCGAAATAGGGGATGGATATGGGTACGGTGGTGATTGCGATTGATGGGCCGGCGGCTTCGGGGAAGAGCAGTGTGGCGTCACGTGTTGCGGCGCGTCTTGGGTATGCGTTCGTGAACACGGGTGCGATGTATCGTGCGGCGGCTTGGGCGGTGGTGGATGGAGGGGTGGATCCGACGGACAGCGGTGCGGTTGTGGCGGCAGCGGGGGCTGTTGGGTTAGGTTTTGAGGAGGGGCGTTCGTTTGTGCGGTGTGGGGAGCGGCGTTTGGAGGCGGAGTTGGTTTTGGAGGAGGTCAATGGAATGGTTTCGAAGGTGGCGGCGCATCCAGGGGTCAGGGAGCGGTTGGTTGCGATGCAGCGCGAGGCGGCTCGGGGTCGGGATGTGGTGATGGAGGGGCGCGACATTGGTTCGGTGGTATTTCCGGACACTCCTTACAAGCTGTACATTGATGCATCGGAGGAGGTTCGACAGAGTCGCCGCGAGAAGCAGGGCATTGTGGATTCGGTGGCGTCTCGTGATCGTCAGGATAGTGCGCGAAAGGCTTCGCCCTTGGTGGTGGCTTCGGATGCTCGGGTGATTGACAGTTCGGAAATGACGTTGGAAGAGGTGGTTTGCGAGGCCTTACGGTGTTTGGGGGAACGTGGGTTGGAGGCGGCGCGTCGGGTCAGCTAGGAGGGGGGGATCGCGATGGGATTGGTGTATCAGCTGGGGTACTGGGCGAGCCGATTATTGGCCAACACGTGTTTCAACTATCGGGTCATTGGCAGGGAGCGTATTCCGCAGCACGGCGGATTGGTCATTGCGATGAACCATGAAAGTTTCATGGATCCGCCGTTGGCAGGGATCGCTTCGGATCGGGAGGTGTATTATTTCGCGAGGAAGTCCCTGTTGGAGTGGCCGGTTTTGGGAGGGCTCTTCCCGAAGATGCGAGTGATCCCTTTTGATCAGACGAAAACGGATCTATCCGCGCTGAAGACGGCTGTTCGGGTGGTGGAAGCGGGGAATGGCGTGGTGATGTTTCCTGAGGGGACACGGACGCGGGATGGGCGGATGGGGGATGCGCAGCCGGGGGTGGGCTTCGTGGTGGCTCGAACGGGTGTGCCGGTGGTGCCGATGCGGATTTTTGGGGCGTATCGGGCGTTTCCGCCGGAGAGTCGGGAGGTCCGATTTGAGGATGTGACGGTGGTGGTTGGCGAACTGATGCAATTTTCTGAGGCAGAGATACGTGCAGCGGGGAAGAGTGCTTACCAATGGCTGAGTGACGCGGTGATGGAACGGATCCGGTCCATCCGGTTACCTGAGGCTTGAGGTGTCGGTTAGGGGCTCAGTGGAACCCGAGCGCTTTTCCGGCGATTTGAACGAGCCATGCGCCGAGGAAGGCGAGGAGGGTCATGTAAACGAACTGGAAGGCGGGCCACGACCATGAGTTCGTTTCGCGGCGAACGATGGCAAGTGTGCTGATGCATTGCATGGCGAGGACGTAGAAAACCATCAAGCCGATGCACACCAGAGGCGTGTAGACGGGGGATCCGTCGGGACGGGTCTCTTTGCGCATGTCGGTGACAAGGAGATCGGTGTTGTTGTCGTCGGAGCTTTCGACGTTGTAGACGATGGCCATGGTGCCGACGAACACTTCTCGGGCGGCGAGCGAACTCACGAGGCCGATCCCGATTTTCCAATCGAAGCCGAGGGGTTGGATGACGGGTTCGATTGCTTTGCCGAGGCGCCCGGCGGTGCTGTGGGCGAGGGCTTCGGATTTGGGTGCGGAATCTGGGGCTTTGGGGTAGGTGGTTGCCGTCCAGATGAGAACGGAGAGGGCGAGGATGACGGTGCCAGCACGTTGGAGGAAGACCTTGGCGCGATCGAACATGCGGAGGAGGACGTCGCGGATGGCCGGAACCCGGTAGGGCGGCATCTCGAGCAAGAGCATGGGGGTTTCACTGCGCAGAAGCGATCGTTTGAAGATCCAGGCCAGGACGAATGCGACGACGACACCGAGGCCGTACATTGCGAGGATGATCCCACTTTTTTCCCATGCAGAGGATTCAGGGAGGAGCAGGGCAATCATCAAGGAGTAGACCGGCAGGCGGGCTGAACAGCTCATGAGGGGTGCTATCAGAATGGTGACGAGACGATCTTTCCGGTTCTCGACGGTGCGCGTGGCCATGATCCCTGGGATGGCGCATGCGAAGGAGCTCATGAGCGGGATGAACGATTTTCCGTGGAGGCCGACCTTGGACATGATGCGGTCCATGAGGAATGCGGCACGCGCCATGTATCCGCTGTCCTCCAGCAAGCCGAGGAAGAAGGTGAGGATCAGGATTTGCGGGAGGAAGACGACGACGCCGCCGACTCCAGCGAGGATACCGTCGGTGAGCAAGGATCGCAGGTCGGATTCGGGTAGCGCGTTGGATATTGCGTCGGCGAGGGCTTTTTGTCCGGCCTCGATGAGGTCCATGGGCCATTGGGCGATGGAGAAGATGCAGAAGAACATGGCGGCCATGGCCACGAAGAAGACGGGCCATCCCCAGAGGCGGTGGGTGAGGATGGAGTCCAAGCGATCGGACAGGGTGGGTTGGGTGCTTCGTGTTCCGGAAACGAAGGCGGCGAGCGCGGTGTGGATCCAATCGTACCTTGCTTTGGCGACGGCGGCGCTGACGTCGATGTCTGTTGAGGCCAGGGCGTTTTGCTCGGCTACCACGAGGGCTTTGAGTTCTGGAGCGGTTTGGAGTTGGTCGTTGAGAAGGTTTGGGGTTGCGGAGAGGAGGAGGAGGGCTTGTGAGCGGGCGATTCCTGATGGCAGGTTGAGTCGGGGGGCGGTTCTGGCGGCGGCATTTTCGAATGCGGCGGGCAGCGGCACTTTGAGGGAGGGGCGCGGTAGGACGGCGCGGGAGAGGGTTTGTCGGAGGGGGATGATGCCGTTGTTGCGATTGGCGACGGTGGTGACGACGGGAACGCCGAGGAGTTGTTCGAGCTTTTCGCGGTCCACACGGATTCCGGCGCGTTCGGCGGCGTCGATCATGTTCAGGACGACGACGCAGGGGATGCCGAGTTCTAGGACTTGGCTGAGGAGGTAGAGGTTCCTATCGAGGTTGGAGGCGTCGAGGACGACGATGGCGACATCGGGGATGGGTTCGCCTGGGACGCGTCCGAAGAGGACATCCCGAGCGATTGCTTCGTCGGGGGAGCGCGCTTGGAGGCTGTAGCAGCCGGGGAGGTCGAGCAGGCGCATGAGTTCCCCGTGGGATCCATAGAAGGTCCCCTCCTTTTTTTCTACGGTGACGCCGGGGTAGTTTCCGACCTTTTGGCGGAGTCCGGTGAGGGCATTGAAGAGGGAGGTTTTTCCGCAGTTCGGGTTTCCGATGACGGCGACGCGGCGCCAGACGTCGGAGGATATTGGGGAGACGGGGTGTGGTGAACTTTGGGATGACACGTGCCTGGTGGGTCAGGTGGTTTGGGGGGTGACGAGGATCCCTTCGGCTTCGGCTTTTCGGAGGGAGAGGTTGTAGTTCCTGACACGGATTTCGAGGGGGTCGCCGAGCGGGGCGAATCGGCGCACCTCGCAAGGGGTCCCTTCGGTGAGGCCGAGTTCGAGGAGGCGCTGCCGGATCTCGGGACTGAGGACGAATCCGGCGATGGTGGCGGATTCGCCGGGTTTCAGGGAGCTGAGAGGGACAGGGTTTGCCATGGAATCCGAGCGTGGTGGAGGGGGGCTGCTGGGTGTGGGATGTTCGTTCAAGCGCGGCATGGTATCAAGGCGCTTATTGCGAAGGAATCTCAGTCGCAGGATGCGGGGTTGCGTTTGGGCAGGTTTTTGCGTGAGGTTGTGAGGGATGCGAGTGGCGGTTTATTTGAACTCGGGAAAGATGGCTGCTCCGGCGGCGGCGTTGGAGGTTGCGCGCTGTCTTCGCGCCATGGGAGCTGGGGTGGTGTTCGATGACGTTTCGGCGGAGAGTGTTGGTGAGCGCGGGGAGGGTGGGCTTTCGGAAGTGGTTCGTGGGGTGGATGCGGTGATGGTTTTGGGTGGGGATGGGACGATGTTGAGTTTGGTTCATGCGTTGGAGGGGAGTGCGCCGTTGTTGTGTGGGGTGAATTTGGGGACGTTGGGCTTTTTGGCGGGGTTTGGAGCGAGCGATTTAGCGGCTGCGGCTGCGGCGGTGGTGGGGGGCGGGTATCGGGTGAGTGAGCGTGCGTTGGTGCGGTTGCGGGTGATGTGTGGGGAGGAGGTTCGGTTTGATGGGACGGCGTTGAATGAGGTGGTGGTTTTCCGAGGGGACCACTCGCGGGTGATCCGTCTGGAGCTTTCGATCGGGGGGCACTCGGTGAGTGAGTACACCGCGGATGGACTGATCATCTCGACGCCGACGGGTTCAACGGCTTATTCGATGAGTGCTGGTGGACCGATCCTTTCGCCGGAAGCGGCGGTGATGGTTGTGACTCCCATCTGTCCGCATGTTTTGATGAGTCGGAGTCTGGTGGTGGAGGATCGGCGCGAGATCTTGATCCGTCCGTTGGTGCAGGAGGCGGGGATGGCTGTGGCCTTGGATGGGCGGGAGCCTTTGATGTTGGGGGAAGGGGATTTGCTGATCGCGAGTCGCGCGGAATCGACGTTGCGGTTGGCGTTCCCGAAGGAATCGGATTTTTACGGGCGATTACGCACGAAACTTGGGTGGTCGGGATCGGTGGTGTGATTGGCGCGGCGATCACGAGGCGCGGTGTCGCCACGAGAGATCTTGGAGTTTTTCAAAGGCGTGTAGGACGGTTCCATGGACATCGACATGACGCACGATGCACCGGTTCATGTTGAGGGAGAGGTGGGTGAAGCCGAGGATGCTCCGGAAGAAACGTGCGGGACGGTTGGCCGTTTGGAAGGGGCGTTGGTGGGCTCCGCCGCCGCCTGAGATGACGAAGCTGGTCGGGAGGCCTTCGATCTCGAGGTGTTGAAGGTCGTGGTCGTGTGCGGCGAGGTAGAAATGTGCTCGGTGTTTTCTGAGGCGCGGGCTGAGTGAGGCGATGAGTTCGCGGTGATCTCCGTGCATCCCGTTGGAGAACACGGGGTGGTGTCCGACGACGAAGGTGAAGGCGCCGCGTGGGGATGCGAGTTGGCTATCGAGCCAGTCCCATTGAGCGGCTTCGTCCGTGGGGCTGAGGTGGAACGATTGGGGTGTTGACGGGTTTTGGACGGTTTCGAAGGGGTGAATGGATGGGAGGTTGGTATCAAGGAAGAGGAAGGTGGCCGTTTGGCCGAGGTCTTTCCGGTACCATTTTGAGGGCATGTGCCAGCGCGATTGGTGTTTGCGTGGGTAATCGAGTTGGGTTTCTGGACCATTGAGCCAGTCGAGGTAGTCGTGGTTCCCGAGGATGGCGGGGCAAGGGCCTGGGAACACCGAGGTGGGGTACATCGTTTCGAATCCCTTGAGCCAGCGTTCGGCTGTGATGCTGGTGAGGGGGCCGAGGTCACCGTAGAAGTTGTCGCCGAGGAGGATGAGCCAGTCGGGGGTGAAGCCATTTTTGGCAACGTAGCTTTGCATGGCCTCTGCGACTCGGGCTTGGGATGGATCATCGCTTCCAAAGTCGCCGATCAGGAGGATGTTCTGATCCGAGGGGGTGCCGCCACTTTTTGGAAGCGGGGTGTCGGCGCGGTTTGTGAGGAGGTTGAGTTGGAGTGCGGCGCTGGAGCAGAACACGCGGCGGAAGAACGAGCGACGTAGGATCGGATCGTGCATGGGAAGTGCGGCTGGCTCTGGGTTGCTCTGCTGTGATTGGGCGACTCTAGGAGTGCATCACCTGGCCTCCATCGATGTTGAGGGTTTGTCCGGTGATGTGTTTGGCGTGAGGCGAGGCGAGGAAAGTGGCCATGGCGGCGATTTCCTCCGGAGTTTGCCATTCGGCGATCGGGGCGATCCGGCGGAGTTTCTCTTTGCCCCAGGTCTCGAAGTCTTGCCGTTCCGACTCTGGGAGCAGGGCTTGTCCGGCTTGCCAAATGCGTTGGTTCAGAGGGGTTTGAACCATCCCTGGTGCGATGGCGTTCACGCGGATCCCATGGGCTGCGAGATCTTTCGCAGCGCACTTGGTGAAGCTGATGAGGCCCGCTTTCGCGGCACTGTAGGGTGGGTCGGTTTGTGAGCCGATCTGACCGGCGACTGACACGAGGAACAGGATGGAACCGGAGCCGCGTTGGATCAGGCCGGGGGCGAAGGTGTGGGCGACGTTGACGGCGCCGACGAGGTTGATGTCGAGAACGCGGTGCCAATCGGAGGGGTGGAGATTCCAGAAGGGGAACCCGAACTTCCCGGAACCGGTTCCTACGCTGAAGACGACGTGATCGACGGGGCCGATTGATTGGGCGAACCGTTCGACGGATCCGAGATCGCTGACATCGCATGCGTGGATGTTCGGACCGGTTGCAATGTCGGATCGGTGGACGGTGCATCCTTCTTCAGCGAACTGATCTGCGATGCTTTTTCCGATCCCTGAGGCGGCGCCGAAGAGGGCGACGGTTTGGCCGTTGAGATGAAGGTCCATGGAGGTGGGATCATTCGCCGATGGCGGAGATGAACTCTTGGCGTGAGTCGCTGTTCTTCGCGTAACGGAGGTAGATGCGATTCCCGCAGATGGATGGTGACGAGAGGGATTCGTCACCGAGTCGGTTCTGCGAGAGAAGTTTGGATCCGGTCGGTGAGACCTGGATGACGGAGGTTGTTGATTGGAGGTTGGTGATGAAGATCCAGTCGCCGAGCATCACGGGAGACGCATAGAAATCTCGATCGATTTTCTCTTTCCAGAGTTCGTCTCCGGTATCGGATTTGAAGCAGGCGAGGTGACCTGAATCGAGGGCAGCGTAGAGGTGACCGTCGCGGATGAGCATGGAGGGCACGTAGACGCGCGTCGGGTTTTGCCAGGCGACGCGTCCGGATCCATCGGCTTCGATGGCGGCGAGGTGGTTCCGCGGGTAGCCGCCGCTGACGAAGACGCGTTTTCCGTCGGTGACTGCGGCGGTGACGCATTCTTCGGTGGACCCTTGGGTTTCCCAGAGTTTTTCTCCGGACACGGGGTTGAAGCTCGAGATGAGATTGCAGCCGGAGAGGATCATCTGCGTTTTTCCTGCGGCGGTGACGATGGATGGGGTGGTGTAGTTCGGGAGAAGGGGTCTGGAGTGCGACCAGACGGGTTCACCGGTTTTCCGGTTGAGCGCGGCGATGCGTCCCCCGCCTTTGTTATCGGCATTGACGAGGACGAGTTCGCCGTGGACGACGGGAGAGACGCCGAAGCCTTGATGCATCACGAAATCACAAACCTTTTGTTGCCAGAGGATTTTGCCGTTGAGATCGAGGGCGGTGGTGAAGATGGCTCCTTGGTTGGGGAAGTTGACATAGAGGCGTTCTCCGTCGCACGCGACGGCGGAGGTAGCGGGGCTGGAGAGACGATGTTTCCCTGAATCCAGGTGGCCCTTGTGGATGACGGATGACCACAACAGGTTGCCGTTCTTGCGGTTGAGGCAGAGGACGATCTGTTCTTCTGCGGAGGTGTCGGCAGTGGCGATGTAGAGGTGGTCGCCGACGACGGATGGAGAGCCGTGGCCGCGTCCACGGATGGGGGTGGTCCATCGCACGCCTGTGGTTTCGTTCCAAGTGCTTGGGATGGATTGTCCTGGAGCCGCTTGACCGTCGGCTGTCGGTCCGCGCCATCCTGGCCAATCGGCTTGGGGGGAGATGGGGGCGGATTGACTGGTGGCTGCGGTCCACGAGGCGACGAGGAGCGGGAGGGATTTTCGGCAAAGGGTGAGGAAAGGGGAGGTGTTGATTGCGCGCATAGGTTGGGGGGTGTGGGAGGCTTTGAGCAGGTTGTGTACGCTGCGGGGGTTCGGGAATGGGGGGATGG
>CAZAZT010000117.1:0-12186 GCA_964489645.1 uncultured Chthoniobacteraceae bacterium
CCGTCGCCCCACTCAACCGCACCCCTCCCTGCGAAACCGTCATCGTACCCGTCGTGTTCATCGCACCCGTCAACGTCAGCGTTCCCGTCCCGATCTTCGCCACATTCACCCCGGCGGGCGTGACGTCATTGAACCGGTTGATGCCTCCAGAAAAGGTCGTGTCCTCACCCAATAACCCCACGGTCAGCGTGGAAGCCACCCCCGAACTGAACACGTTCCCCGACCCACTCAACCCGCCAAACTGCCCTGCAACCCCCGCCAAATCCAATCGCGCCGCCGTCGCCAAGTTCAAACGCGCCAACCGCGATCCCGCATTTGCCACACCAATCCGGATCCCACCTCCCGTGACATCCAAAATCGGCCCGAAAGTCCCCAAATAGTTGATCTGCAGCACCCCGTCCCCCGACTTCGTGACCCCTCCGCTCCCAGACACACCCGTCAGGATCAACGACGGCTGAAGCGGGCCAGCATCCCGCCCCTCAACGCCCAACGGTTGCACGGAAACCACCGCAGGGGTCGCTGCGAAATCAACGCGCCCCGTGATGGTATTTGTGGCTGACGGATTCTGTGAACTTGCAGAAACCCGACCCGACGTCACAGCCAAAGACCCTCCGGTATTCACGCTGGGAGCGGACGCCGTCCCTCCGATGTTGTTCAACGTCAGCTCCGAAAGCGTGTTGTTACCGAACAAAGTCAGCGTCGAGCCTCCATTCATCGTCACCGCATTGTTCGCAGCGATTTGCCCTGCACTGTTTGTCATCGTCACGGTCGCCGCATTGATCGTGAGCCCTCCCGCAGGAATGGATGCCTGACCCGCCGAGATGCTTGCCGCATTCAGATTGAACGTCCCCCCGTTCAATACCGTACCCCCCGTGTAGCTGTTCAACACGTTGGGCAACGTCATCGCCCCTCCCGAGGCCGTCAGGATCATCCGCACCGCCGCGCCATTCGGGTTGTCCACCAACCGAGAGTTCAACGTCAGTGTGTTAAAACGATTATACAGATAAAAATCCACGACTCCCGACGAGGCCGTTCCACCCGCCGTCAGGCGCCCAGAATCCAGCGTGGCTCCGATTGCTGTGTTGTTGTTCGAACCAATCAAACCACCGGCAACCAAGTTCAACACATCCGTGCCACCGGCAAAGTTCAGTGCGATATTCCCATTCACGACCAACGAGTTGATCGTCAGTCCGCCCGACGGAACCGTCCCCGTCGCCGTGATTCGCACATTGTCCGTCGCCAAGTTCGTGCCGGAAAGCGTCGTCGCATTGTACCCCGCAAACCCCGTCTGATTCAACGCACCCACACCCTGCCCGGGAACGTAACTCGCGAACTCGTTGCCCACCTCGATCCACGCCGGCAAAATGTTGTTCACCAATCCCGCTGCGGACTCGCGCGACGCAATGATCAATCGACCCGCCCCATTGCTCGACAACCCAAAGTTCGTCCCACTCAGGTTCACCGTGCCCTTGGTCCCAGCTTCCTGCAACAGATCCGCCACCCTCAACTCCGCCGCATTCGTCCCTGTCCCGCCTGGCGTCACCACCACCGCACTGAATCCCGACCCGATCCGCAACGTCCCAAGCGTCTCCCTCGAGACCAACTGCACACGCCCGTTGTAGTTCAACGTGCCCGCCCTCAACGTCACCGTCGCCGCATCATTGATACGATCCGCCACATCCGCACGCCCCGTGTTCGCCAGCGTCAGCGTCGCCAAATTCACATCCACCAGTGATGTCCCCGTCAATGCCGCACCATCCTGCAAAACCGTCGTCCCACCCGCGAAATACGAACCTCCCGTGTAAGGCTGCGCGCCATACACATTCAGCGTGCCCTGTCCGGCACGCACAAAACTCACAGGCCCAGTCACCGTACCCGACCAGGTCCTCGTTGCGTTATCTTGGTTCACCAACAACACCGCGGGGCCATTCGAAGACGTGACCGTGCCTCCACCGCCGTCGACCCCAGAATCGGTGAACAAACCGAACACCCACTGAGAGTTGCCGTTCAGGTCCAGAGTCGCCCCCGGTGCGACATTGAGATAGTTGTTCGGAGCCAACGTGTTGACCCCACCGGCCAACCGCAACGTCCCCTGCGTCACAACCATCTGCCCCGTCAATGCCGCCGCCGCCATGCCCTGAACGGGACTAGCAGGCGTCTGCAACGTCAAAACCCCCGGCCCGCCTTTCACGAAGGACACCTGTGGTTGCCCCGACCCGTTGCCGCCCGTCAGCAAACTCGACAAACTCAAATCCCCGACCGTGTGGATGGTGAGCGGCCTACCCGTCGATGGAGATGAAATCATCCCTCCGGCAATCCCCGCATTGCCCGCCAATGCCAGAATACCCCCACTGGAAAGCGTCAAACTCTGCAACGCACCAATCGTCGCCCCGCCGCCCGCGGTCAACGTCAACGAGTTCATCGTCCCCGAGGCCGCCAGCGTCTGAGCCGCCACCAACCGCACATTCGCATTCGCCGTCGCAAAATCCGCCACCGTCTCGGTCGCAACGACAAGCGGCCTCAGAATGGAGGTCCCCGTGTCCGCCGTCGCAAAGGACGTCCCCAACCCGCTATCCGTGGTATCAATAATCGCCCACGGCAAGATTCCTTTATTCGTCGTCCCAGCCAATCCGGCTTGGCCAGCAAAGTTCCACGCCGTGCTCGTGATGGTCGCCACATTCGCCCCCGCCGCCGTGCCCAAGGAAGTCCCACGGAACAACGCCGTCGTCGCAGACGGATTGCCCGTTTGGACCGGAGTCGGATCCGCCACCGCTCCCAACACCAACCCCGCCCCACCCGCGCCTGCCGTCACCGTGAAAAGGTTGAACCCACGCTGCATCGTCACTGCACCCAGCGTCTCCGTGCTTGCCGTCGCGCCACCAAGGTAGGTCAGCCGCCCCCCCTGCATCGTAATCGGTCGCGTCGAACCCAACCGATTGTTCACCGACGTCCCACTCGAGTTATCAACCGTCAGCCCCCCCCCGCCGTTCAAGATAATCGCACCCGCTCCCCCCACCTGACCAACCCCAGCAGAACCCACCACCAACGCCCCTCCCCCAGAAACCGTCACCCCCCCCACAAAAGACGTACTCGCCACCCCGAGCGTCACCGTACCCGACCCCAACTTCGTCACACTCGAAACCGCACCCAAAGCCCCCGTCGTCAGGTTGATGTTGCCCGCACCCGCAAACGTCAATGCCTGGGCTCCCGTGATCCCTCCCGTCAGATTCAAGGTCGCCCCAGCATCCGCGCCAATCGTCGCGGCAGTCGCTAGAGTGATCGCCCCGCTCTGCGTCACAGCAGCCCCCGCTAATGCCTGCAACGCGCCACCTGTGTTGATGCCCGAACCGTTCAGCGTCAGCGGTTCCGCCGAGTTCACCCCCGCACCCAACTGCAATGCCGCCCCAGCGGTACCCGCTACCGTCGTCGCCGCCGCCGTCCCCAAAGCCGCCCCATCCGTCACGCGCACCACGCCCGCATTCACCAACAGCGTCCCCGACCACCCCGCGTTGTTCCCGCTCAACGTCACCATCCCGTTGTCCGCCTTCGTCACGTTCGCCGCCCCAGACAACGCACCCGCTACCGTCAGCCCCGGCGTCCCTGCCGACCCCGGAATCCCCGCCACCGACCACGTCTGGTTCCCAGACAACGCAATCGACAGATTTGCGTCCCCCACCGTTGCCAAGTTCGACACCCCGTTCACCACGATCCCCGTCGCACCCAACGTCAACGTCTGCGCCGATGCCGCCGTCAGCGAATACCCCGCATTGAAAATCAACCCCGCCGCCGTGACCGGCCCACCAATCGTGATCACATTCCCGGAACCCGTCCCCCCGAAAGAAGCCACGTCCGCCGCTAAAAACGCCGAGTTCGCAGACCCCGTCCACCAGTTCGTCGCCGACGTCGTCCAAGTCCCGTCCCCCTGCTGCACACCCACCGTGCCGGTATCAAAGTCCCAAACCAGTGTAGCCCCCCGAACTTCACCACCCCAAACCACAAAAAACGCGAAGAAAAGAGCACGGAAAAGGACCGCAAAAGTTCGGGGCTGCTCCCCTCGTTTTGGTGAATGCGCTGCGTAGTCTCTCGAACCGCGCATCAGACGCCCCATCCACTCTGGGCGCGAACTCGCGCCGACAGGTCGTTGTGAGGTGCCGAAATTGCTGTGTTCCGTCATGTTCTGGAGGATGAAATCTGCTTCGTACCCGAACGCCGCATCATGCGACTTCGGATAGAAATAGCCGACCTTTTAAACGTTGCATTAAACATGCCTTTTCCGCTCTCCAATGAGTGGACCACAACGGCGCCGACCCTCCTTTAGGATGGGCCCCTGGTGACCAGATCCACCCACCCCTCTCTCAAACCGAAAAAATCCGACGATGAAGCCCCCACTCCCGATGAACCCAACGGCGTCCGGTTCCGGAATCGATCGGGGCGCCGTGCCAAGTCTGATCCTCGCCATCCTGACCTTTTTCGCGGTCCTCATCGCACTGAACGAAACGGATCAACGCTCCAGGACCCATCACCGCCGCTTGATGCTCCTCGCGGACGCCGAACGCGTGCTCTCCGAAATGGAACTGCATTTCTCTCGGATGGAACATCCGCTCATCGCCAATCTGCTCGACCTAGGCTCCGTCACCGACAACACCAAAGAGCTCCAACTCGAGTTCGCAACGCGGTCCGCCGAACTGTCCGAACAACTCGCCGCCGACCCGACCCTGCAACGTCAGGTCGCCTCCCTGATCGCCTTCGGCGAAAAGCGGCACATCTCGGTCGCGCGTGCTTTGCAGTCTCTCAAGGATCCGACCGCTGACGGTGCCCGCGAAAACCTGCTGAACGCTTGGCGAAGTCACCAGCAGGAAGCCGCATTCGCCACCGCGGCTTTCACCGAACTCCGAGAGGACCTCCACCGGTTCCGCGCCACGGAAAGTCGTTTGTCCAACTCAGCCAATCGACGATCCCGGATCGCTCTCATCTGCGGCATGTCCATCGAAGCCGGATTGCTGCTCTTCCTCTGGCGCCTCGCCTCGCAATCCATCAAAGCAAAGCGCGAGGTCGAATGGCTCCAAGACCGCATCCTCGAGAATAGTGGAGAATGCGTGATCTCCCTCAGCGCCGATGACTCCGTCAACTCCATCTCCGAAGAAGGTCTGCGCCGGTTGGAAAAATCCCACCCCACCGCCATCGTGGGGTGCCCCTTCCCCTCACTCTGGCTCGAAGCCGACCAACCCACCGCCATCCAATCCTTGGCACAAGCCCACACGAAAAGCCCAGCCCGGTTCATCGGCCGCACTCCGACCGCGTCGAACACGCACAGGACTTGGGATGTCCTCGTCTCGCCAGTGCTCGATGATTCCCATCGCGTCCACCGGATCATCGCCGTGTTGCGCGACATCACGGAAGTCGCTCAAACCCAAGAAGCTCTCCGAGAATCTGAAGCCCGTTTCACCGCCTTCATGGAGAACAACCCCGCCGCAGCATCCATCAAGGACGGATCCGGGCGCTACATCTTCATCAACCGCGCCTTCTGCCATCTGCTCGAACAATCCGCCAACGACGCTCCTTCGCTCCTCGGAAAAACGGACGCCGACCTGCTCCCCGAAGACCTCGCAACATCCATCCACAGCGAAGAACAGGACGTCATCGCTCAACGCCGCCCCAGCATCTCCACCGAAGAGCGCCCCAGATCCAACGGCCCCGCCGAGCAATGGCAGATGCTCCGTTTTCCCGTCCCCCTCGCGGGAAATCGGCTCGGCGTCGGGACCATCGGGCTCGACGTCACGCAACAGCTTGAAACCGAGTCAGCGCTCCAACTCGCTCGCGACGAGGCCCTTCAATCCGCCAAAGTGAAATCCGAGTTCCTCGCGACCATGAGCCACGAGATCCGGACGCCCATGAACGGGATCATCGGGATGACCGGACTCCTCCTCGACACCCCACTCGACCATCGCCAGTCCGAGTTCGCTCGCACCATCGCTTCCAGTAGCGAAGCCCTCCTCACCATCATCAATGACATCCTCGACTTCTCGAAGTTTGAGGCCGGCATGATGACCTTCGAATCCATTCCGCTCGACCTCGAAGGCCTCATCGAGAATGCCGCCGCGCTCCTCGCCGAACGCGCATCATCCAAGAAGATCGAGTTGATCACTCACATCCAGCCACTTCCAGAAACCCTGCTCGGCGACCCCGGTCGCATCCGCCAAGTCCTCGTCAACCTCATCGGCAACGCCATCAAGTTCACCCAAAAAGGCGAGATCCAGATCTCAGCAACCGCGGAGTCATGCGCCAACGGCACCGCACACATCCGCATCTCCGTCGCCGACACCGGCATCGGGATCAGTCCACAGATCCAATCCTCCCTTTTCCAAGCCTTTGTCCAAGCGGACGGGTCCACCACCCGTCGCTACGGCGGATCCGGACTCGGGCTTGCGATCTCGAAACAGCTCGTCGAAGGCATGGGCGGGACCATCGGTGTGACGAGTACCTTGGGTGCCGGTTCAACGTTCCACTTCTCACTCCCCCTCACGTTCAAAGAGCCCGCCACTCTCGCCGAAACGAAGCCGCTCTCGAACCAGACCATCCTGCTCATCGAATCCAACCCCCACACGCGGGAGACACTCGCCGCTTACCTCACCCACGCCGGGGCCTCGGTGCATCCCTTCGGAGAACCATCAGCCCTCCAATCCATCGACGGATCCCTGCGAACCGACCTCGCCCTCTACCACTCGATCATCATCAACGCCTCCCTCGCTCTCAAGGTCCTGCCAAACGCAGGCCCCCTCCCGCTTCCGCCAAACACACCGCTCGTTGTCATCACCAGTCCCAGCCGCCTTCCGATGGCCAACGCACTCGCCCAGCGCGGCCCCGTCTCCGTCCTCCTCAAACCCGTCCGACGCCGTCAACTCCTGAACGCCCTCGCACAACCTGAACCGCAACACCCACGCGAATCCGCGACCTCGGCTCCCCCAAAAACCGTCATCTCCCCGCAAGACCTCCACCTCCTCGTCGCAGAAGATCACCCCATCAATCAACGCGTCATCACCCATCAACTCGCCAAACGCGGCATCCGTTGCACCATCGTCGATACCGGCGCCGCCGCCGTCGAGGCCGTCAGGGCGAATCCCTACCACGCCGTTCTCATGGACTGCCAGATGCCCGAGATGGACGGCTACGAAGCCACGCGCCGCATCCGCGCACTTCCTGAGGCTTCCCGCGGGATCCGGGTCATTGCCATGACCGCCAACACGATGCAAGGTGACCGTCAACGCTGCCTCGATGCAGGCATGGATGACTATCTCGCAAAACCGGTCGCAGACCGCGATCTCGACGCCGCGATCCAGAAAATCACCTCCACCCCCAGCGCAGATGCGCCTCACACGCAACTACCCCCTGAGCCTGAGCCATCCCTGGAGCGAGCGTTCGCCGGTCTCATCGAACTCGGCGGGGAAAGCTTCCTTTACGAGCTTCTCGAAACCTTCTTGTCCACCTCGAGCATCAGTTTTTCCGCGGCAAAATCTGCAGCCGAAAAGCATGATCTGACCGACCTCACCAAACACCTCCACAGCATCAAAGGCAGCGCCGCGAACTTCGGCGCCACAGCGTTCTGTGCAGCGTGCTCATCGCTGCAGCAAACCCTCCACTCCACGCCCGACTTCCGCGTGGTCGCGGAGTCCTTCGCCGCTCTCGAATCCCACTACACAGCCCTGCGCGCCTCCATCTCATCATTCCTCCATGAAAATCCTCATCGCTGAAGACGACCCCGTTTCCCTGAAAGTGCTCCAGCTCTCCCTCGAGAACGCCGGCCACTCCGTCATCAGCGCCGTCGACGGCGACGCCGCATGGGCCGCCTTCCAATCAGACCCCATCCGCATCATCATCAGCGACTGGATGATGCCTGGCACCGACGGCATCGAACTCTGCAAGCGCATCCGCGCCGCAGGAAAATCCGATTACACCTATTTCATCCTGCTCACCGCCATCCACACCGGGCGCGAGAATCTCCGGATCGCCATGGATGCCGGGGTCGACGATTTCCTCTCCAAACCCATCGACCGCGAAATGGTGCTGATGCGGCTCCGCGTCGCAGAACGCATCCTGGATTTCACCACCCAACTCCGCACCCTCAAGGAGCTCATCCCGATCTGCATGTACTGCAAACGCGTGCGCGATGATTCGGATTACTGGCAGCAGGTCGAGAGCTACATCCACACCCACACCGGAAGCAGTTTCTCGCACGGAATCTGCCCAGAATGTTACGCTCGCGAATTCGGGAACCGTTCCCGTCCGCATCGTAGCACCCTCTCCAACGAACCTAACCCCGACGATTCCCAGTAACCTCCATGCTCCTCTGGCGCGCAAAACTCCCCGAAACCTGGCTGAAAAACGTTCGGCAACAACTCCACGGTGTCCTCGTCGATCACGCTCACCTCGAACGCAAAGCCGCCACCTCCGCCATCAACCTCCAAAAATACGTCGAACTCCGCCACGCCACCCGCGAACTCAACAGCATCGCCATCGAGGAACTCCAACACTTCAACCAAGTCCTCGATCTGCTCGCTGAACGCAACGTGCCACTTTCCACCCCCGTCAAGAGCCTCTGGATCAGCACCATGATGGCCCAGATCCGAAAAGGGCGGCGCCATCAGGTCATCGACCATCTCGTCGCGTGCGCCCTCATCGAAGGCCGAAGCTGCGAGAAGTTCCAGATCCTCGCCCAATCCGTCGCAGACCTCGATCCCGGACTCGCAGCCTTCTACGCCTCGCTCGTCGAAAGCGAAGGGAATCACTACGCCACCTACCTCATCCTCGCCCGCCACATCGACGAGGCAGAAACCGCGCGACGCCTCGACTTCTTCCTCAATCTGGACGCGCAACTCATCGTCGCCCCCCACGCGCTTCCCCTGCTCCATTGATCCCGCCCCGCATGCCCACGGCCCACCCGAAAGCGCTGCTCCAAGCGATCCCCTCGCCCCGCCTGTCCGCACTCGCCCGTGTTGGATCGGCGGTCGTTTGCTGCTGCATCGGGTTCTGCACCCCATCGCACGGAGCGCCCGACCCCGAACCGATCTGGAACTCCATCACCGCCCTCGATTCCGGGCCAGGACAACCACCCAACGACCCCTCCGCTGCACGGCAACACTTCCTTCAACACGTTCTCAAGCAGGAAGAAGCCTGCCGTAACTTTCTCGTCGCGCTCGGTGATGGATCCAAAGACCCCCGCCTGTTCGAGGCCAGACTCCGCCTCGCACGCGCGCTCGCCCTGCACGGGGAGCTTGCAGAGGGCGCCGACTCCACAACCGCACTCGCCGCCGCGGAACGCCTCTTCGACTTCCTCCTCGCCTCAGGAAACGCAGACCAACGCGCAGATGCGACCTTCAGCCGGATCTCCCAATGGATGCGCCGCAACCGCCTCCCAGACCGGTCGCAAAGGGCCCCTTTCCTCGATGCCCTCAAGGAATTCCTCCGCGAGTTCCCGCGAGACCGCCGGATTCCCGCCCTGTTCGTGGAAGCGGCCACCGTGTTCGATCGCGATCCAGACGCCAAAGCGTTCCTCCTCAACGAAGCGTTGCGCCTCAACAAAGACCCCCGACTCGAAGCCCGCATCGCCGATGACCAAAAGCGCCTCTCGCTGGTCGGAAAACCCCTCCAACTCAAGTTCTCAACGTTTGACGGGGATCCGTTCGATATCCAATCCCTCCGCGGCCGTCCAATCGTCATCCTCTTCTTCGCACCACAATCCCCGTCCTCCCGCCTTGCCGTGAAGAAGGTGTCCGAGGCCCAACAAAAGCACCCCACACTCGCGAAGATCGGCGTGTGCATGGAGCCTGAGCGAGGTGTCGCAGAGCGCTTCCGCTCCACCCATTGGGGAAAAGACCCTCTCTGGTGGGATGGACGCGGCTGGGAAACGAACTTGGTCCGCCGCCTCGGCGTCAACGCCGTCCCCACCGCATGGCTCATCAACCCCGCCGGCACCCTGATTTCCCTCGACGCACTCGAGGACATCAACGCACAAATTGAAGCCTGCCTTCACTGAACCTATCCCTCCAATTCCACCCCTCACCATGCACATCTTCGTCACCGGCGGCGCCGGATACATCGGCAGCATCTGCGTCGAACAACTCCTCAACTCCGGCCACTCAGTGACCGTCTTCGACAACCTCTCCGAAGGCCATCGCGCAGCCGTCGATCCCAGAGCAACCCTCATCGAAGGCGACCTCCTCGCCCCAGATCAAATCGGACACGCTCTGCTCTCCACCCGTCCTGACGCGGTCATGCACTTCGCCGCCAACGCGCTCGTCGGCGAGTCCATGACGAATCCGACGAAATACTTCCGGAACAACGTCACCGGCGGCGTCAACCTGCTCGAAGCCATGGTGAAAGCCGGTGTCCTGCAAATGGTCTTCTCCTCCACCTGCGCAACGTTCGGCGTCCCAGAAACCGTGCCGATCACCGAATCAACACCCCAAGCCCCCATCAACCCTTACGGCGAATCCAAACTGCAGTTCGAAAAAATCCTCCGTTGGTACGATGAGATCCATGGCCTCCGTTGCGTCGCGCTCCGCTATTTCAACGCCGCCGGCGCCTCCGAACAGTTCGGCGAAGATCATCGGATCGAAACGCATCTCATCCCCAATGTCCTCAAAGTCGCCCTCGGCCAAAAGGAAGACGTCTCCATCTTCGGCACCGATTACCCAACGCCTGACGGCACCTGCATCCGCGACTACATCCACATCCTCGACCTCGCCCAAGCCCACATGCTCGCCCTGAAAAGCCCCAAGTCCGCCCGATACAACCTCGGCACCGGCGGAGGCACCAGCGTCCGCGAGATCATCAACGTCTGCGAAAAAGTCTCGGGCAAACGGATCGCCGTCCGTGAAATGCCGCGCCGCCCCGGCGACCCCGCACGCCTCATCGCGGATTCAACCCTCATCCGCCAAGAGCTCGGCTGGACCCCCGCGTTCCAGAACCCCGAATCCATCATCGCCTCCGCGTGGAACTGGCACGTCCAACACCCCACGGGTTACGGAGACTGAGACGCATCCCCTTTCACCAAACACCGAACCCCCCCGGGAATCCTCCCGGTATGCAACCGTCACCACCTACGCCGAAAACTCCCCAGCGACGCCCCAAGCGCCTCGCTCTCCTCGCTTGCGCTCTCGCATCATCCCTCGTCCCCGCGCACGCAACCGAATCGGCCGACTCCGCGCTCTTCAACAACACCATCGCTCCCCTCCTCAAAAAGCACTGCCTCGAATGCCATAGCCACGATGCCGGCAAGATGAAGGGCAACCTCACCCTCGATTCCCGCCCAGCCGCCCTCCAAGGAGGCGACTCAGGCCCAGCCATCGTCCCAGGAAAACCCGAGGACAGCCTCCTCCTCCAAACCGTCAACGGTTCCCATCCCGACCTGCAAATGCCCCCCCGCAAGGGAGATCGTACCCCGCTGCGTCCCGAAGAAGTCCAGTCGCTCAGGGACTGGATCGCCCAAGGCGCCGTCTGGCCAGAGAACCCCTCGCAAAAGATGGTGCCCCGCGAAAGAGACCGCATCTCCCACAAAGACCGCCAATGGTGGGCCATCCAACCGATCACGGTCCCACCAATCCCCGCAGTCGGCGCACATACCGCCGTCGATGCGTTCATCGAAGCACGCCTCCGAAAAAGTGGCCTCGTCGCCGCGCCTGAAGCGGACCCCTACGCCCTGCTGCGCCGCGTCACGTTCGACCTCACCGGTTTGCCCCCCTCGCCCGACGACCTCCAACGCTTCGAAGCGAATCCCTCCCCCCAAGCCTTCGCTGACGCCGTCGACCGTCTGCTGGAATCGCCTCGCCACGGGGAACGATGGGCCCGCCATTGGCTGGATCTCGTCCGCTTCGCAGAAAGCGACGGCTACCGGATCGACAGTTTCCGCCCCGAAGCGTTCCGCTACCGCGATTATGTCATCCGCGCCTTCCAAACGGACAAGCCCTACGACCGCTTCATCCGTGAGCAACTCGCTGGCGATGAGCTTTACCCCGGAGATCCAGAAGCACTGACCGCCACAGGTCTCCTCCGCTTAGGACCTTACGAATACAATAATCGTGACGCGGTCGGACAATGGAACCTCATCCTCGATGAAACCACGGACGTCGTCGGGGACGTCTTCCTCGGCGTGGGAGTCCAATGCGCGCGCTGCCACGATCACAAGTTCGA
>CAZAZT010000118.1:0-5316 GCA_964489645.1 uncultured Chthoniobacteraceae bacterium
CTGGGGTTGGTGCGGAGGAGCGGCACATCTCGGAGGCGATCGCTTTGAACTTGAGGGAGATGATGTCGTTGAAGACGCCGACGGTTGCAGTGGTGATTGGGGAGGGTGGGTCGGGAGGGGCGTTGGGTATTGGGGTGTCGGATCGGGTGTTGATGATGGAGAACGCGTACTATTCGGTGATCAGTCCGGAGGGGTGTGCGGCGATTTTGTGGAAGCATCGGAAGCATGCGCCTGAGGCGGCTGCGGCGTTGAAGTTGACGGCGTCCGACATGTTCGAGTTGGGGTTGATTGATGAGGTGGTCCCGGAGCCGATGGGTGGGGCGCACCAGAATCAGGAGGCGGCTGTGAAGGCGTTGAGGACGGCGGTGGCGCGGCAGTTGGACGAGTTGGTGACGGTTCCTGAGGCGGCGATGTTGGAGGCGCGGTACCAGAAGTTCCGGAAGATCGGGGAAGTGATTGAGGGGTAACGTTGGGGGGCGGTCAGCGGTTACCGATGCAGACGAGATGGTGTTCGGTGTGGATGTACATCCGGTTCCCGGAGATGGCTGGGGTGGAGTGGCAGAGTTCGCCGAGTTCGAACCTGTGCAGGACCTTGAAGGAGTCGCTGGCTTGGACGACGGCGAGTTCACCGGAGGTGGAGACGCAGAACATTCTGTCATCCGCCAAGACGGGTGAACCGAAGTAGTTGCCGCCGACGCGTTCTTGGTAGCGGATGTCACCAGTTGGGGTGTGGAGACAGGTGAGGATGCCGCCATCGCTCCAGAACCAGCCGAGATCGCCGCGGACGATGCCTGTGGGGACGTAGGGTGCGGCCTTTTTCATGTCGTAGGCGCGTTCGGCGGTTTTGCCGTGGCGTAGGTCGCCCATTTTCACAGCGACGAGGTAGTTCCCGCCGCCGCCGCTGCCGCACGACCCGAACACGAGGTCACCGGCGACGAGTGGGGAGCTGACGCTTCGTTTGTCGAAGGCGGTGCTGTATTCCCAAGCGATCGAGCCGTCTTTCGGACGTACGGCGTAGATGCCGTGGGCTTGGCTGTTGAAGATGAGCAGGCGTTCGCCGAGGGCGGGTTCGAAGAGGCAGGGTGTGGAGTAGGCGACGACCTTGTTTTTCCTCGGGGTACGCCAAACGTTTTTTCCCGATCCGGCGTCGACGGCGATGATGAAACTTTCACCGCTTCGTGTGCTTCCTGGGACGGATTCTTGTCCGTCCTGTTCTCCGCCGAGGATGACCATCCCGTCGACGACGATGGGGGAGGTGCCGCATGCGTGTTGGCTGACGAAGGCGCCGAGGTCGCGTTGCCAGAGTTGTTTACCGGAGTGGTCTAACGCGGTGAGCCAGTAGTGATCGGGATCGTTCCAGACGGTGAACAAGGCTTCGCCGGTGACGGTTGGTGTTGCGGAGGCGAAGGAGTTGAGTTTGTGTTTGGTGAAAGGGTTGAGCGGGAAATCCTTGCGCCAATCGATGGAGCCATCGGTGGTCCGGACGCAGAGCACGGAGACGCCGCCGTCAGCTTCACCTGAGACGGTGAGGAATGCGCGGTCACCCCAGAGAACGGGGGACGAGTGGCCCACTCCGGCGAGAGGGGTTTTCCAGAGCACGTTGGCTGGACCTATCTCGGTTGGGATGTCTGTTGCTGGGCTGATGCCGGTTCCGTTTGGGCCACGGAAACGCGTCCATTCTTGGGCCGACAGTCTGGAGTGGAGGAAGATGCAGAGGAGAAGGAGGAGACCCTGCAGTGAGGCTTTCGATGCAGTTTTCACGAATAGCTGGGGGTGCACTAAATGTGCCGAGGGATGGGCCAAGTGAGATCGGACCGTTTCCGGAGAACGGGCAGGCGGGCGTCGGGTTCCTCACTTCCCGCGTGGCACGTTCGTCGATGCTTGATCAGACCAGTTCTCGGAGGGGTTCGCCGCGATCGATCAACGGGACAGGGCGGCCTTGGTGATCGGTGTAGGTTCCGTCCAGAGGAACTCCCATGTGGTGGTAAATCGTTGCGGCAAGGTCGCCGGGGGTGACAGCACGTTCCGCAATGTCGCCACCGTCGCGGGTTGAAGCGCCGATGACTTGGCCGTGCCGGAAGTTGCCACCTGCCATGCACATGGACATCACGATGGGCCAGTGGTTCCTCCCGTCGGTGCTACCTTGGGTCCCGAGGGTGGGGGTTCGTCCGAACTCGCCCATGGCAATCACGAGGGTGTCTTTGAGGAGGCCGCGTTCCTCGAGATCCGAGACGAGGGTGGTGATGACATGGTCGAAGACCGGGAGCAGCGGGCGCAACCCGTTCCAGATGCCACCGTAGGGAGGGATGTTATCGCCGTGGGTATCCCATGTGCCTGAGTTGGCGTGATGACTGAGATCGATCGTGACGAAGCTGCTGCCACGCTCGATGAGGCGGCGGGCGAGCAGGGCTTGTCGCGCCCAGTCGTGGTTCCCGTACCGTTCAAGGACTGCGGCGGGTTCTCTGAAGACATCGAACGCCTCTTGGGCACGACCTCCCGCGACGATGTCGAAGGCACGTTGGGAGAAGGTGTCGACGGCTGACATCATTCCGGAATGATCGATCTCGGCACGGAGATGGTCCATTTGATGGAAGAGTGACCGGCGTTCGCGGAGCCGTTCCATGGTGAGTCCTGCAGGGAGTTGGAATGCTTGGTGAGCGAGATCCCCGTTGAAGGGGTTGAACTGTGGACCGAGGAACCCTGCTTCGGCGATGTGCGAGCGTGATTTCAGGTTGAGGACCACATAGGGGGGCATGCCGGGTCGGTTGGGGCCGTGGTGTTTCGCCACAACGGAGCCGAACGACGGGTACATTTTCGCTTTGGGATTGGTCCGTGGTTCGGCGGCAAGGTTGGCGGTTTGCATGACCACGTTGGGTTCGTGGTTGCTGAACCTGCAATCCACCGAGCGGATGAGAGTGAACTTGTCCAGCATCCGCGCCTGTTTTGGGAGGTATTCGCAGATGCGCACTCCGGGCAGACGAGTGGGGATCGTGTCGAAGGGACCACGGATCTCGCGTGGCATGTCAGGTTTTGGATCCCACGTGTCGATCTGGGAGGGACCTCCGGTCATCCACAGGAGGATCACCGATTTCCCCGATGGCGCAGTGTTTTCTGCGCGGAGTTTGACAAGGTCGGGGAGAGAGAGTCCGAAGAGGCCTGCGAGGCCGGACTTCAGGACGGAGCGTCGGCTGGAGACGACCAAGCCGTCTCGGAGCCGCGGGTTCATCTGCACGAACGCATGCGAAAGGCCATGTTCCGCAGGTATTTCCGGTGTGCGCATGACGGCTCGGGGTGCAGGTGGCGTGCCGCAGGAGTGTCTCAGTGTGAGACGGTCTGTGTCCAACTCGGTCGGAGCATGGTTCTCGAAGCGGAGGATCTGGATCGTCTACCCAAGACCATCTCAGGGGATCTGCGAAGCAAGGGTGCCTGGCGCGATACGGATTGGTTGCAGGTAGTGGATGAGGCGGATTCTCGTGGAGGTTGTGAAGAAACCTCCCGCGGAGCGCGACAAGGTGCGACGGGGCATGGCGGGGGGCGAGAAGGGGCTGATGGTGATGGTTGAGGCGGTGTGCTGGGGGGTGGCCCACGGAAAGCACAGAAAACACGGAAGATAGAGAAGGGGGATGAGGGGATGAGGGGAGCGTCAAGCGGAGGAGATTCACGGTCTTTCTACATCGACATTGCACGAGTAGATCCGTGCAGACGTTCCTGGGACTTGGGCGTCGTCCATGAACAATAACCTCCCGGGCGCAATCTCGCGGATGGTCGTGTAGTTGAACCCTACCCGGTCGGCGATGACGGTATGGTCACGCCAAGTGCGACCACCGTTGAGACTGAACATGATGCAGGATGCGGGGCGTCCGTAACTGCAGGCGAGCACGCCGTTCTGCATCAGCACGAGGTCGGGCATGACAGACCCTTCCTCAAGCATCCGTTCGTGGTGCCAAGTGATGCCTCCATCGGTCGAGCGGTGTTGGAGCAGATTGGACATATGCGCATCCGGTCGCGCAATGCAGAGCCATTCTTTCTCGCTGAGACGTACCACGGCAGGCTCACCGCCGAGGCCAATGTGGGCGTGATGTCGCCACGTTCTGCCTAGGTCATCGCTGCGCATCAGGTGGGTGCGTCGCTCGGGGAACGTCCTTCCGTTGGGAAGGGGAACACGGTTCAGGCGGGTCCATGCCACCGCAGTAATGGCTCCATCGCTCTCTTGCCAGATGTGGCGTTCGAAGATCAACACCTCGCCCCGCGCAGTCGGACGGAACTCCTCTGGCAGATGGATGACGCTCTGATGCACGGTGAACGATTCCGCGTCGGCCGTCAGAAGGGTGGTTGTACCTTGCAATGAACCGTCGGGCAAAAGGGTCGTCCATCGCGATGGTCCAAGGATCTTTCCGTCAGCGAGGCGGACGAGTTCTTGTGGGGCATACGTGCTCTCCTCGAGTCCAACCACCGGCCGCCAGCTTTTGCCCGCATCGATGCTTCGACGAAGTCCGTACGGTTCTTGTAAGGCGTCGCTTCCTTTGGGATTGCTGGTGAGAAGGAGACCGTGTCCGAGGTCGTAGAGGTAGGGGCGGGTTTCGCTGTTCTTGGTCTCGACATTGAGAGGCCACGGGTCGCTGACGGTGATCTTGAGGGGAGGCGATGGTTTTTGGATGGGTTTTGCGTCACGCAAACCGAGTTTCACGTAGCTCCAATGGGCTTCGCCGGTGAACGGTTTAGAGGTGGAGCCGAAGCGCAGGTAGCGGCGGTTGTCTTTGGCGGGTCGCCAGAATGCGTCACGTCCTTCGATCAAAGGCTTTCCGTCTTGGATGACAGTCAAATCCTTGCCGCTGATGATGATTTGGTAGGTGTGGAAATCCTTGCTGGTGTCGGCTGGTGCGAACCGATCGGTGAGGGTGCGCACGTATCCAGGAGCAGCGCCGGGATGGCGGTAGGCGGGAGGGGTCAGAAGGATGCCTTCGACGTGTGCTCCATCACTGATCTCGATGCAGACGGGGGCGCCATCGCGTTGGGGCCAAGTGGCAACGGGCGAACCGCGGTGGCCGGTCATGTTGACGAGTCGGACGCGCGCCTCGATGACGATCTCTTTTCCTGTGGGGTCGCCGGACCATTCCGCTTCGAAAGCTCCGAGGTGTTCTTGGGAATCGTCCTTGAGTTCGAGTGCATCGTTCACATTGGAAACAAGGGGTTTACCGATGGTTTTCCAGGGAGTGGTGGGCTGGGCTGGCGCCTCGTAGGAGAGGATCCACGTGACATCGTTTGCGGCGCTGAGAGGTGAGAATGCGGTGAGGGATAAGAGGAAGGTGGTGACGG
>CAZAZT010000118.1:5416-12066 GCA_964489645.1 uncultured Chthoniobacteraceae bacterium
CGGGATTCATTGGAGGAGGGTCGGGGACTTTGCGTTTACAAGGCGGGGTGGTTGGGCGAGAGGTTGGTTGTTGGATGCCTGTATGGCCGGGGCGATTTCGGGGCTCGAGGGCTGGCGAATGAGCTGCTTGATATTTTAGAAAATAATGAGAACGAAGGTTTTATCGATCATTTTGATGCTCGGGACGATGGGTGGAGCGTGCGCGATTGAAGGGTATGACAAGGTTGAGACGGCGAGGTTTTTGGGGCCACTACGGGTGGAGGTGACGTTATCGGGTGAGAAGTCTTTCACGGAGGGACCGGCGGTGGATGGTCGTGGGGATGTGTATTTCACGAACACGGGCGAGATTTTGAAGTTCGCCTCTGACACTCGGGAGTTGTCGGTTTTTCGGAAGCCGAGCACGGCGAACGGACAGTGTTTTGATGCGAAGGGTCGTTTGATCCACTGTGAGGCTGGGGTTGGTGGGAATGGCAGGGTGACGCGAACGGATATGCGGACGGGCGAAGTGGAGGTGCTATGCGACCGGTTTGGCGGATTCCCATTGGGAGCGCCGAACGATGTGACGGTGGATGGATCTGGGCGGATCTATTTCACGTGTCGGCTATCGAACACGGATGTGACGAAGGGGAACGTGAATTCGGTTTATCGGATTGATGCTGATGGGATGACGAGGCGCATTCTTGTTGCGCCTGAGATTGATATGCCGACTGGGCTGGCTGTGTCGCCGGACAGTGGGACGCTTTATCTGGTGGAATCGGATGGGCGAGAGAACCGCGCTCGGAACATCCGTGCGTATGATCTGAGAGGGGACGGTTCGGTGACGAACATGCGTGTCCTGATCGATTTCTCGCCTGGCAGAGGGGGTGACGGGATGCGGTTGGATGAGCGGGGGAATCTTTACGTTGCGGCGGGTCTTCATCGGACACGGGGCACGAGTGAGACGCTTGATACGCGTCCGGGCATCCATGTTTTTTCGCCGAAGGGTGTGTTGCTCGCATTTCTTGAGACGCCGGAGGATACGTTGACCAACTGTGCGTTTGGGGGCACGGATTTGAGGACGTTGTACATCACGTGCGGGAAGTTCTTGTTGAGCACACGGACGGCGTTTGCGGGGCAATCTCGGTACCGGGTGGATGCTGGGGGCGGTGTTGGTGGATTGAAGTGAAATGGTTCAGTGGGTTTGGTGACGGTCTGGGTTGCGGTGATTGAGGTGCGAGTGGGTTTGGTGTTGGTCACCAGTCTTTTGGCAAGTGGAGGGACCACACTTCATTGGAGAGGGGACGGGCATGTCCGCCAGCGATCCACAGTTTGTCCTGGAACACGAATGCGGAGTGTTCATGCCTTGCTTTCCAACAGTTCTTGGTGTCGAGGCGTTGCCAGTTCCTGCCGTCGGTGCTGTGCCATATATCGTTGAAGTTGTCCTTTTCCTTCGACCAACCGCCGAGCACCCAGATGCGGCCGCGGTAGACTGCGGAGCTGAACCAGATGCGGGGATCCCAAGGTGCGTTCTCGGTTTCGCATGTCCATTGAACGCCATCGCTGGATGACCAGACGTCGTTCTTGGCGTGATGGGAAGGGACGTAGTTGCCGCCTGCGAGGACGTAGATTTTGTCGTTGAAAGTGATGGTTTGATGATAGGCGCGAGGGGACCACGGAGCGTTTTTGGTTTCCTGCTTCCAGATCTTTCCGTCTGCGGATGACCAGACGTCATTTTTCAAGCTGGCATCATTGCCGAAATAATAGTTTTCGGTACCACCGAGCACCCACATCCGGCCTCGATGTTCGACGAGGCCTGCTGCGAGTCGCGGCGACCATGCGGCATTTGCGGTGACCTGTTGCCAGTCGGCGCCATTGGTTGATGACCATACTTGGTGACTTGCGGAGTGGCCTGGCAGGCGACCTTTGTGCCAGCCGCCCATGATCCACATCTGGCCGGCGAAGGTCACATTCATGGGGAGATCGCTGTGAAGCCAAGGTGCGCTTTTTTGGACGAGCTTCCATTCCCTGCCATTTTCGGAGGTCCAGATATCTCTGGGAGGCTCCTCGTAGGACTGAAACCAACCGCCGCCGATCCAGAGGCGGTTATCAAAGACCCATTCGGCTTGCGAATCGCGGGCCTGCCAAGGGGCCTTCGTTTCGAGGACCCAGTCTGGGGATGTTGAAGGTTCCGCGGAGGGGAGAGTGGTCGTTGAGAGTTGCAGCAGGGCGATGGCGAGAAAGAGGGTGCGAGAGAGGTTGATCGGGTGATGGGGCGTGAGGGTTGGGGTGTTCATGGGGTTTGCGTTCGCCTGACGGCGTTTGCGAGGGGTGGTAGTGCTTGCGCGTTGGGCGTTGGTCGGGAGGATCAGCGCGTGTTGGGCGATGTTTTTGTGGGGTGATGCGGGTTTTTCGAGCGCCGCGAACAAAGCGATTCTTGGAAACGAAGAAATCGGATTGGAGCGTGATGTGCAGCGCGACGGATGGTGACGGGGGCTATTCAGTGCTTCGCGGGGGCGAGCGCGGGTCACTCGATGAGGAGCAGATCGATCTCCTCGAGTTCTGGGAGGATGACCGCTGATGCGTCTCGCTTGAGGGGGCCGAGACGGATTGATGAGATCTTTTTTGCGTCGGGAAAGCCTGGCAGCTCGATACGCAAGTCTTTGATCGGCTGGAGTCTGGCACGGTTCGGGGATCCGTCGTCATGGCGATAGGCCCAGTTGATGAGGGCCACGCTTTGGCGGCCTTCGCGCTTGAGGGCGAGGGTTTCCACGAGAGGGTCGGAGGGGATGGCTGGGCGTTGCACCTTGCGTTCGAGAGCGGGAGCGGCGATCAGGTCGCGGAGGGTGGGATCGAAGTCGGATCGCATCTCGAAGTCCTCGCGACGAACGGTGGCGGAGTAAGTGAGTCCGGTCCAGAGGCCGACGACGAAGGTCTCACCGCGGCCGTGGCGGTGCTTCGTGATGGCGGGTGCACCGTCGGCGAAGGCCGCGATGGTGGTGGAGGTTGCGGGGCGCAGTTTTTCGCGTCCGACGCGTGGGGTGATCTGTTTGCCGTTCCACGAGAGGTGGGATTTGTCGGGGGCGCCTTGTTCTTTGAGGGGTTCGAGCGAGGTTGCGCGGTATTGGGGTGCGGAGCCCCATGTCTCGATGGAGCGGGACCGTGGTTCGAGGCCGAGCATGGCGTCTGCGACGGGGTCGTTCTGGTTGGAGTGATCTTTGTGGAGACCGGAGGCGGACGTCCAGAGGGTTCCACCGTTCTTGACCCATTGGTCGAGGGCGACGACGGCTTGATGGTGCAGGTGTGAACCGGGGATGTAGATGACCTTGTACTGGTCGAGTTTGGCTTCGATGAGTTGTTGTTCGCTGAGGACGTCGAGGGGGATGTGGGCGTGGCGGAGGGCGGTGTAGACCCATTTGGCGTCTTCGAACGCGGTGAGGCCGGGATCGGTGACGCGGCTCCAGATCTCGGTGGAGCGTGGCGAGATGAAGGCGACTTCTGGGAGGTGGGAGGGGCGTGCGTCGAACAGGTAGGGTTCTGCTTTGGTCAGGAACTGTGCGGCTTTGGCGACCCGGACGAGCAGCTCTGGGGATTGGGAGAAGCTGTCACCTTTCGAATAATCTGGCCCGTAGGTGTACCATTCGAAGGCGGTGTAACCGCGGCTGACGGCACTGAGCATGCGTTGTGCGGGAGCGCCGCGATGGGGTTTGATGAGACAGCCTTGTGCCATGTTGTGTCGGGTGGCGATGCCGCGTCCGATGTCCGCGAGGTAGGATTCCCACTGCCAGACGCGCGCGTCGCGGTTGGAGGTCTCGAAGACGAAGGCGTTGTTGGGTTTGAGGTCGTAGAACTCGTGCCAGTCGAGGCTGGAGCCGTTCCAACTCGGGGTGGGGCCTTGCATGGCGTAGAGCTTGATGTTGGCTGCGTCGAATCGTTTGGCGGCTTCGGTGAACACTTGGCCGTTGGCGTGGGACATCAGGCGGTAGGTGTAGTAGTAGCGGAGGGAGTCGGCCGCATTTTCGGGAGCGGGTTGAAGTCCGGTCGGATGTTTGGCTTTGTCTTTCGCTTGGGCTGCGGAGAGCCAGAGGTTGTAGGGTTTCACGTCGTCCCAGCGTTTCGCGTCGAGTTGTTGGAGGGTGACCTGTTGGGATTTGAGGTAGTCGCGGAAGACGGCGGCGCAGCGTTCGCAGCGGGCGATGTGTTCTTTGGCGTAGACGCCCATCTCGTCGTCCCAGAGTGCCCACGAGTTTTTTGCGCCGACGGCTCGGTGGTCTTCGATGGCTTTTTCTGTGCGTTCGAGCACGTGGGCCTTGAGTGCGGGGTCGAACGGGCAACCGTCTGGGGGTTCGGTGGTTTTGCCACCTTTTTGGAAGAACGACATGGGTTCGCCGGATCCTGGGGGACCCCAGAAGATGTGGCGGAACGCTTCGTTGTATCCGGAGGCATCGACGAGGTGCATGGAGTCGACCATGCCGTTCACGCCGAGCAGACGGAGGGTCTCGAATTCGTCCTTGAGGATGGCTGGGTTGCAGTGGCGGACGCCGAATCCGTGGCTTCCGCGGAGTCCGGGCGGGCCATCGCCATAGCCGCCCATGTGGCCGATGATGCCGAAGAGTTTGGGGGTGGTGACGGGGTTGGGGACGGCTTTGCGGAGGGATTCGAGGCGTTCGCGAGCGTGGCTGCTGATGCCGTTGAGTTGGGCGGAGAAGGCGGGAGTGACCTTGGTGGCGAGGGCAGCGCCGGGGAAGGCGAAGCTGACGGTCTGACCTTTTGGTGCGGTTTCTGTGAAGCGTTTGAAAATGGAACCTTCTTCGGCGAATTCAAAATCGACCGAGACATTGGTGAGGGGTGGCCCGGGGTTCGACGATTTGCCTTTGACGATGGGTTCGCTGGTGACGACGAGGGTGGGGAATTCCCATCCTTTGGCGGTGCCGACCATTTCCTTGAGGGGGAGCCAGTTCGACCATTGGGCGGAGGGGATCTGGGGAGATTGGTCCTCGGTCCGGAATCCGCCACGGGTGACGGTTCCTCCAAGGCCTTCGCCGCCGCGTCGCCAGTCGATGCGGAAGGAGGGTTGAGCGGGTTCGGCGGAGGTGACGCGGACCCTGACGGCGAGGCGTTGGGTGGCGGCGCCTCTGGCTGCGGTGTCGTTCTTGTCGATCTGTTCCTGCGCGAGCGCTGCGGTGGCGACGATGATGAGGGATCGTGTGAGGGTGCGTAGCATGGTGCTGCGGTCAGGGTTTTTGGGTTGGTTGGCTGGGCGCTTTCCTTCCGCGGAGCCACTCGGGCGCGAACTTGAGGAAAGCGATCTGTTCGTAGACATCTTTTTCACCGCACTCGACGAGGAGACCGACCAAGCCGCCTTGGACGCGGGTCATCGCGGTGTAGGCGGAGGGGCCTGACCAGAGGGATTGGGCGAAGGGCCATGATTTTCCGCGATCGTCGCTGATCCAGGCGTGGACGCTGGTGCGGTTGGTCGCGGCGGGTTGGGTGAAGATCCAGTCGTATTGGCCATCGGACCCGTTCCGGAAACATCGGTAGAGGTATCCTTGGCATTTGCTGTCGGGGATGGGGACCATGTCGGGCGCGGGTTTCCATGAGACCCCTCGGTCGGTGCTGAGGTGGAGGCCGCGCTCTGGGCCGCCGACGGAGCGAGCGTTCATGAGGAGGGTGTGGGAATCCATCTCGATGACTTGAGGTTCGCTGGTGTGGAGGGCTACGTCCTGACCGAGGTTCCATGATTGGCCGTGGTCATCGGAATAGATGCAGTGGGTGATGTAGTTGCCGTTCTCGGTGTGGTACGCGGGGATGAGGATCCGGTCGGGATGGGAGTTTCCTCCGCGCAAGTAAAGCCCTTGTCCTGGTCCGGTTCCGTACCATCCCCAGTGGGGTTTTCGGCAGGTGGCGGAGATGTCCTGTGGAGTGGACCAGGTGGCTCCGTCGTCCTCGCTGGAGGTGATCCAGACCTGTGTGCCTGGGACGGTGCCTGCGGCGATGTCTTTCTCGAGGTCCTGTTGACGGCTTCGGGTGAAGGCGAGCCAGAGTTTGCCATTTGACGCGTCTTGGACGATGCACGGGTTTCCGCAGGCATCTTTGGCGAGGTCGGCGACGGTCTGTTGCGGCAGCCAGGTTTGACCGTTATCGAGGCTTCGGCGGAGGACGATGTCGATATCGCCGTGCATCTGTCGGTTCTCCATCCTGCGTTCCGCGAAAGCGAGCAGGGGCTTTTTTGGGAGCCACCAGATGGCTGGGATCCGGTAGATGCGTGCGCCGTCGTCTCCGGCTTTGAAGGGGACGGTGTAGAGGAGGGATTGTTCGGTGGGGAGGGCGGGGTTTGCGGTGAGGAGGAGTGTCACGAGGGACGCGACGACGGTGCGGAGATGTTCCATCGGTTCGTGGGGTGGGTAGAGGTTGGGGGAGGCAGAACTTGGATGGCGGCAGGGTTGGTGGTTGAGGCGAGGGCGGGAGTGATTGGAGGGGACGACTTCCGAGAATGTTGTGAGGGATTCGGATCAGTGGCCCGAACGGTTGGCGGACGTTCTTGCGTCGATTGCTCCCCTTTGAAGGCCTTTGGAGGCCATTGAGTGTTTGGTGATGGTGGAGGTAAGGGGATTCGAACCCCTGACCTTCTCATTGCGAACGAGACGCTCTACCAACTGAGCTATACCCCCACA
>CAZAZT010000119.1:0-12030 GCA_964489645.1 uncultured Chthoniobacteraceae bacterium
GGGTGTGGGTTGAACCCTCGTGGATGGAGAAGCGGATGCCGGAGATGTCTTTCCGTTTCTCGCGCTCGAAATGCATGTGGAAGTCGCCGAGATCGAGTTTGGAGAGTTCCCATTCCAGGATGGAGGGTTTGACACCGAGATCGATGAGGGCGCCGATGGTCATGTCTCCGCTGATGCCGGAGAAGCAGTCGAGGAAGAGGGCTTTCATGGGATGGATCAATTTTAGGCGACGAGAGTTGCAGCCTCTCTGAGGGAGATGGCGTTTTCGTAAAGAGCTTTTCCGATGATGCATCCGTGGATGCCGGGAAGTGTGTTCAGATGTTTGACGTCCTCGATCTTTGACACGCCGCCACTGGCGATGATGTCGAGGGGGACGGCGGTGTGAAGGCGTTCGAGTTCGGTGATGTTCGGACCGTGCATCATGCCGTCTGTTGCGATGTCGGTGTAGATGACGGTTCTTACGCCGCGCGCTTGGACCTGTTGAGCGAGTTCGATCGCTGGAAGAGTGGAGGTCTCGGTCCAGCCTTTGACGGCAACGAGACCGTTCTTTGCGTCGATACCGACGGCGATACGGTCGGGGCCGAAGCGTTGGACGAGGGAACCGACGAAGTCGACGGATTCGGCGGCGCGAGTGCCGATCACGACGCGTTGGACGCCGGCGTTGAGAGCGTTCTCGACGGCCTCTTCGGAGCGCATCCCTCCGCCCATTTGAACGGGGATGGAGAGGGCGTTGGTGATCTTGCGGATGGAATCGAGATTTTTGTGGGTGCCGGAGAAAGCGGCGTCGAGATCGACGACGTGCAGCCAGTGGCCGCCTTCTGACTCCCAGCGTTTGGCGAAGGCGGCGGGGTCATTGGAGTAGACGGTTTTTTGGGAAGCGAGGCCTTGTTTTAGGCGAACGACGTGACCGTCCATGAGGTCGATAGCTGGGTAGAGGAGCATGGTGAAAGAGGTTAGGTGGTGTGTGGCGCGTGGTATTCGCGGGTGATGGAGAGGAAGTTCCGGAGCATCTGCAGTCCGATGGTCTGGCTTTTCTCCGGGTGGTATTGCATGCCGTGGACGTTGCCCCGTCCTGCGGCTGCGGTGAACGGTTCGCCGTAACAGGCTGAGGCTGTGATGTCTGATGGCATGCTGGGTTCTGGGAAGAAGGAATGGACGAAGTAGACGAACGGTTCGTGGGGCAGTTCTTTCCAGAGTGGATGCGCGGGGTTTGAGAGGGTGAGTTTGTTCCAACCGATTTGCGGGACCTTGATGTTGGGCGTGTTGAACTTTCGGACGCGACCCCTCAGGAATCCGATCCCGTCCACGCCGGGTGATTCTTCGCTGGATTCGAAGAGGAGTTGAAAACCGACGCAGATGCCGAGGAAGGGTTTGTCGGATGCGGTCCAAGTTTTCAGCGTGGGCATGAGACCGCGCGATTCGAGGGCTCGAGCGCAGTCGCCGAAGGCGCCGACCCCGGGAAGCACGATGGCGTGGGCTTCTTCGATGATGGCGGGGTCGTCCGTGAGGGTGACGTTTGCGCCGGAGTGTATCAGGGCATTGTGGACGCTCCGGATATTTCCTGCGCCGTAGTCGATGAGTGCGACGTTCAGTTCGGATGGGCTCACGGTCTCAAGCGGTGAGGGTTCCTTTGGTGCTGGGGATGCCTGAGACGCGGGGGTCGATGCGGCATGCCATATCGATGGCACGCGCCAATCCTTTGAATACGGCCTCCATCATGTGATGTGCGTCCCGACCGTAGAGGACCTCGACATGCACATTGGCGGCGGCGCTGTTCGCGAAAGCGCGGAGAAACTCCTCGAGCAGGGTGTAGGGGAAATGGGTTTGGGCGAGGGGTGCCGGTGAGCGGAAGTCGATGAAGGGACGCCCGCTGAAATCGATCACGGCGCGGGCGAGGGTTTCGTCCATCGGCACGTAGGCATGGCCGTAGCGAGCGATCCCTTTTCGATCGCCGAGGGCTTTGGAGAAGGCCTGTCCGAGGGCGATACCGGTGTCCTCGACGGTGTGATGGAAATCGACCTCGATATCCCCTGAGGTGTCGACCTTGAGGTTGGTGAGGCTGTGTTTCGCGAAGAGGGTGAGCATGTGATCCAGGAAGGGGATCCGGGTGTTCACGGCTGATTGGCCGGATCCGTCGATCTCAAGGGACAGGGTGATCCGGGTCTCAGCGGTTTGGCGTTGGATTTCTGCGGAGCGAGGCATTTGGGATAGCGTGACTGGGAAAGGGGGCTCGGGCAAGAGGGGGGTATGGTGTGTCCCTTGCGGGGGTGCGTTGAAATAGCCTGAGGTCTGGCTTCCCACGCTTGGTCTTTGGGGGTATTCCAAGCCTATGGCACGCAAAAGGAAGCCGCGTCAGCAGGGCGCGAACGAGCCTTCGATCATGTCCAGACCGCCTGTGGAGAGGATGTTCCGGTTGCACGAGTACATCCGGCAGGGCGGTTTCCATAACTGTCGTTCGTTGGGGAGCGAGCTTGGGGTGAGCGCGAAGACGATCCAGCGGGATCTCGATTTCATGAGGGACCGTTTGATGATGCCGATCGCGTACGACGAATCGAGGCACGGCTACTTCTATTCGCAGTCGGTTGAGAGTTTGCCGGGGTTCGAGGTGGGCGAAGGGGAGATGGTGTCGTTGTTGGTGATCCAGAAGGCGATGGAGCAGTATCGCGGCACGGCATTTGAACGTCCGCTCCGCAATGCTTGCGCGAAGATCGCCGAGGTCTTGAGGGAGCGCGTGAGCATCTCTTGGGCGGATCTGGATGCAGCCATCTCCTACCGGAGCAAAGGGGTCAGTCCGGTGGACATGGCGGTTTTCGATTCGGTTGGGATGGGAGTGTTGCAGTCTGCGGAGTTGGAGTTCGGATATCGCAAGCCGGCAGGCAAGGAGCCCGAGCCTCGGCGGGTGCGGCCTTACCACCTTGGTTGCTTAGAAAGTAACTGGTACATGATCGGTTACGATCTGGCTCGGCGCGCGATGCGGACGTTCGCTTTGTCGCGGATGACGGAGGTTCGTGTGACGGAAGACCGGTTTGAGCGGGAGCCCGGGTTTTCGATCAAGGAGTATCTTGGTGCGAGTTTTGGGGTTTTCCGTCAGTCGGCTGACGAGGTGGTGGAGACGGTGCGGATCCGTTTTGACGCTTTTGCGGCTCCGCATATCAAGGAGCGGCAGTGGCATGCTACGCAGCGATTTGTGGATGTCCCGGGTGGAGGGGTGGAGATGCAGATGGAACTTGGGAACATGGTGGAGGTGGAGCGTTGGATCCTGGGTTGGGGCGCGCATGCGATCGTGCTGGCGCCTGAGCGATTGGTGTTGCGTGTGCGGGCCTCGGTGGAGTCGATGAGCGCCTCGTACCGAGGGCGCAGCTAGGTCGCCGCTCTGGAGCCTGTTCTGTTGCTGGAGGGTGTGGATGGACGGGAACCTGCTTCTCGAAAAGTATGCATTCGACGAGCGCAGTTCTGGAGGGTGTGGAGTTGGTGGGACCGGTGGATCAGTTTGTCACGTTCGGTCCGGCTTCGGGTGGGATGATGGGTGTGAAGGTGCGCGGTCCATTGTGCGAGGGCGAAGTGCTTCTCCATGGGGCGCATGTGACCCGATTCGTGCCGTTGGGGGGAGAGCCGCTCTTGTTCATGAGTGAGCGAGCGGTGTTCCGCGATGGGGCGGCAATCCGTGGCGGGGTTCCGGTGATCTTCCCATGGTTTGGGCCGCGCGCTGGACATCCCGAATCCCCGATGCACGGACTCGTCCGGACGCGTCAGTGGCGGTTGTTGCGGGTCACGGCGAGTGCGGATGGGGTGGTGGATGTGGTGCTTGGAATAGATGACTGCGAGGAGACGCGGCGGATCTGGGACCACCCTTTCCACGTTGAACTGAGCGTCCGCTTTGGCGCGGAGTTGGGGATCCGAATGACGGTTCGAAATACGGGTTCGGAGGCATTCGACTGTGAGATGGCCTTCCATCCCTATTTCGTTGTCGGTGATATCCGGAAAGTCGGTGTCCGCGGGTTGCGCGGTGCCACGTACATCAGCAAGACGGAGGGCATGGCGCGGAAGGTTGATGTCGCTGAGGAGGTGAGGTTTGAGGGGGAGACGGATCGCGTTTACTTAGGAGCAACTGGCGAGTGCGTGATGGAGGAGCCGGGGCGTCGAACGGTCTTCTTTGAGAAGAGCGGGTCGCGGAGCACGGTCGTTTGGAACCCGTGGGTGGCCAAAGCGGCGGCGATGGCGGATTTCGGGGATGAGGAGTGGCCTGGGATGATCTGTGTTGAGCAAGCGAACGCTGCGGATGACGCGTTGCAAATAGGTGCGGGTCAGGTTTTTGAGATGAGCGCGGTGTATCGCGTGGAGGCGTCGCCGCGTTGACGAGGCGCGATTGTTCACAAAAGTTGAACGAAGAGAGTGGGCACAATGTCGAATCAGTCAGCAGTCACTTACCTTATGATGAACTCGGAATCTTTCATGAAACGGATCGGGGTTTGTGCCTCGGTGTTAACTTTTGGTGCGTTTGTCCATGCGGAGGGTGAGCCACAGAAACCCGTGGCGAAGGGTCCGGAAAAGGCGGCTGAGTCCAAGCCCTTGCCGAAGTTCTTGTTGGACAACTCGCCTTTGCCTCCGGGAACGCCGACATATGCTCCTGTGGTGGAGAAGGTTTCGCCGAGCGTGGTGACGGTGAAAACGAAGAAGATGATCGCGCCGGGAGCGCCGACGGCGGGTGGCGGGCGTCATCCGATGCTGGACGATCCGTTGTTGCGGCGGTTTTTCGGGTTGCCTGAGGGTGATGAAAGCGAGGGGGGAAAGAAGGAAGGGGATAAGGAGCGCAAGCGCGGAGGGAAGCAGGGGAAGGCGGTGCCGCAGGATTTTGGGTTGGGATCTGGGGTGATCGTGAGCGAGGAAGGGCACATCTTGACCAACAACCATGTCGTGGATGGAGCGGACGAGATCGAGGTCCAGTTGGGGCGAAATGGGAAGAGTTTCAAGGCGAAGAAGTTGGGGGTGGATCCTGACACGGATATCGCGGTGCTGAAGATCGAGGGGGGCAAGTTCACTCCGGTCACGTTTGGGGACAGCGACAAGTTGCGTTCGGGAGACATCGTGGTGGCTGTGGGGAACCCGTTCGAACTGACGCAATCGGCGACGATGGGGGTGGTGAGTGCGACGGGACGGCACAAGATGCAGATCGCGAGTTTTGGCAACTTCATCCAGACGGATGCGGCGATCAACATGGGCAACTCAGGGGGTGCGTTGGTGGATTACTTGGGTCGATTGGTGGGCATCAACACGGCGATTTTCAGTCGATCGGGAGGCAATCAGGGGATCGGGTTTGCGGTGCCGTCGAATGTTGCGCGGTTCGTGATGGAAAGTTTGTTGCGCGCGGGGAAGGTGAGTCGGGGGTTCTTGGGGATCATGCCTCAGGAGATCACCCCGGAGTTGGCGCGTACGTTCAGGGTGGAGGAGGGTGTGGGCGTGTTGGTTTCGCAGGTGACGCCGGGATCAGCGGCGGACAAGGCGGGGATGCGGAAGGGGGATGTGTTGATGGAGGCGGAGGGTCAAAGGGTGGACACTCCGGATGACTTCCGTTTCAAGGTGGCCTCGATGCCCCCGGGGACGAAGGTGCGATTCCGGATCATCCGTGACGGCAAGCAGATGGAGATTGCAGCGACATTGGCCGAGCGACCTGAGTTGGCGAAAGCTGCGCCTGCGCCGGTGATCGAGCCGGATCCGGACGTGCTGGATGGGGTTGAGGTGGCGGATCTGGATGCGGATAACCGGAAGGAGTTCCGTGTTCCGGAGGGAGTGGAGGGTGTGTTGATCACCAAGGTGGAGCCGGAATCGCCGTCGGGAGTGGCGGGCATTCGCAAGGGTGATGTGATCCAGGAGATCGCGCGTAAGCCGGTGAAGACGGCGGATGAGGCGGTGAAGATGAGTGAAGATTTGAAGAAGGAGCGCGAGGTGTTGGTGCTGGTGTCGAGCCGCGGAAATAACCGGTATGTTTTGCTGAAGCAGCAGTAGCCGAAGCATCAACTGCAGAGCCGCCCGAGGGGACGAATGGATCGTCATCTCGGGCGGCTGTTTTTTTGTGCACCGAGGTGGGGATGTGTTTGCCGTGGTGGGAGATTGGATAGGGGATGGTGCGACAGAGTGCGTTTTCGGTGAAACGGTTCCTCGCGGCGGGTGGGTATCTGGTTTATCCCGTGAAGTTCACAAATATGGATACCAACTGGAACGGCGTGTTTCCCGCCATCACGACACAAATGCATGAGGACGGTTCCTTGAACGTGGAGGGCACAGCGGCTCACGCGGAGGCGCTGATCCAATCCGGGGTTTCCGGGATCATCTTCCTCGGGTCTCTTGGGGAGAACCAAACGCTGACCTTTGATGAAAAGCGTCTCATGATGCGCGAGATGGTGGCCTCGGTCGGAGGGCGGGTGCCGGTCCTTTCGGGGGTTGCCGAGAGCAGCACGGCGGATGCGGCGCGCTACGTGGCGGACTGTGAGCGGTTGGGTGTGGATGGGTTCATGGTGATGCCTGCGATGTGCTATCGCGGGGACACGGAAGAGGCGGTTGCGCACCTGCGGACGGTGGCGGCGGCGACCGGTCGCGGCGTGATGGTTTACAACAACCCGATCAGCTACTTCAACGACATCACGCCCGAAACATTCGCGGCGTTGGCAGATGTGGCGAACATTGTGGCGATCAAGGAGAGTTCGGGCGATACCCGTCGCATCACGGACCTTCGGAATGCCGTTGGGAACCGTTACGCACTGTTCACCGGGGTGGATAATCTGCTGCTGGAGAGCGCGATTTTGGGGATCGACGGATGGGTGGCAGGATCAGGGATCGCGTTTCCCGACGAGAACCAGTGGCTTTGGGATCTCACGCGTCAGGGTCGTTGGGCGGAGGCGCAAGCGTTGTACCGATGGTTCACTCCGTTGCTGCATTTGGACGTGAGCACGAAGTTGGTGCAGAACATCAAACTGGCTGAACAGGAGACGGGTTTGGGGCGTGAGTGGGTCAGGGCTCCGCGTCGTCCGCTGGCTGGAGCGGAGCGGGAACGGGTCTTGGGCGTGATCCGCACGGCGGTAGCGGCGCGGCCTGAGGTGCCGAAGCGGGTGGTGGCTTCGTGACCCAGTTAGATCGTTGACGGTATGGAAACGGCACCGGTGACGCACGTTTCGCATCCTGTTGGGATGCGGACGCTCTTTCTCACGGAGATGTGGGAGCGCATGAGCTATTACGGCATGCGTGCGTTGTTGGTCCTGTTCATGGTTGCGCCGTTGGATCGGGGTGGCATGGGGATGGAGCCTACAGAAGCGGCTGCGGTGTACGGACTTTACACTGCGCTGGTCTATTTGGCTGCGTTGCCTGGGGGGTGGATCGGTGACCGGTTGACCGGTACGCGCGATGGGGTGTGGTGGGGTGGGGTGGTGATTGCGAGCGGACACCTCGTTCTGGGCCTGCATCATCCGAAGGCGTTTTTTGTGGGGCTTGTTCTTGTGGCGCTGGGTTCGGGGTTGCTCAAGTCGAACATGAGCACGCTGGTGGGTGCCTTGTACCCGGAAGGTGGGGCGCGCCGCGATGCGGGTTTCACCTTGTTCTATATGGGAGTGAACTTGGGGGCATTCATCGGGCCGTTGGTTTGTAGCGCTTTGGGTGAGAAGTTGGGATGGCGTTGGGGGTTCTCGGCAGCTGGGGTGGGGATGGTGGCGGGGTTGATCCAGTTCCGGCTTTCGCGGGATCGGTTGGGTTCGGTGGGGCGGTTGCCTGCTTCCGTGGCATCCGATGTTCGCGCATTGCGGCGCCGATGGACGGTGGTTGCTGCTGCGGTGCTGGGGATGGTGATTCTCGGGGTGATGCTGTGGTGCGGTTGGATCCGATTGGATCCAAGGGCTTTGGCTGCGCGAACGGCGGGGCTGATTGTCGGGGTGGGGGTGGCGTATTTTGTTTGGGCTGCGGTGGAGATCCATTTTGCGGGAAGAGCCACTGGGGTTGCGGGGATTGAGTTACGCAGGTTGGGTGTGATTGCTGTGCTCTTCGGCGCGTCGGCGCTCTTCTGGTCGGGATTCGAGCAGGTGGGGTCGTCGTTGAGTCTGTTCGCGGAGCGGTTCACGGATCGGGTGGTGTTCGGATGGCAGGTGCCGGCAGGATGGTTCCAGAGCGTGAACGCGTTGTTCGTGATCATGCTCGCGCCGCTGATGGCTGGGTTGTGGACGGCTTGGGATCGGCGTGGTGGTGCGCCGGGACTCGCGGCGAAGGTCGCGTGGAGCTTGGTCTTGCTCGGGCTGGGTTTTCTGGTGGCTGCATGGGCCGCGCGCCGTGCGGATGGGGTTGGTGTGGTGGGGTCGATCTGGTTGATCGCTGTCTATTTCATCCACACGGTGGGAGAGCTTTGCCTCAGCCCGGTTGGGTTGAGCGCGGTGACGAAGTTGGCGCCCGAGCGCTTGGCCGGACAGATGATGGGTGTCTGGTTTGTTGGATCGGCGTTGGGCAATGTGCTCGCGGGGATGTTGGCCGGAGAAGTGGTGGGTGAGGGCGTGGGTTTGATGGCGGAGAAGTTCTTGGAAGTAGTGCGTACGGCAGGGGTCGCTTCTTTGTGCCTCTTCGTTCTGGTGAAACCCTTGAATCGGTGGATGGGAGGCGTTCGATGAGTCAGTCGCGCCTTGGGAGATTTTGCCTCGTGTTCGTTTCGCTCACCGCTTGGGCCGCGACTTTCGTGTCGGGACAAGTTCCGAGTGGCGCGTCAGTCAACGCGGAGGTCGGCGAGGTCACGGAGGTGGAAGTGACTCTTCGAGAGCGGTTTGGTCTGGCCGGGTTCTATCGCAAACAGGTCAAGGTGGGGCGTTTCCCTGTGCTTGGGTCCCATCGGGTCAGTGATGCGGCGTTGCGCGAGGCGGCCTATCTGGCGGGTTCAATGTTGGCGTGGCGTCCCGACCTGCTCGATGCGTTGGCGCAAGAGGGGGTTCGCTTCTCGGTCATGGCTGCGACGGAATACACCACGGACGTGCCGGAGCATGCCTTGTTGAAGCCGCGCATCTACTGGGATCGGCGCGCCCGAGGGTTGGGTGCCACCCCGGAAGCGCCGGCGGTGAGCGCTGCAGAGGAGAATCTTCTGGCCTTCTCAGGGGATCCGTATCCTCGGGAAGTGATCGCGATCCACGAGTTCGCGCATGCGGTGCACGGCATGGCGTTGCGCCGGATCGACCCTTCCTTCGACCTGCGGCTGCGTCGTGCGTACGAGTCCGCGAAGGCGATGGGTTTGTGGAAAGGGACTTACGCGATGGTGAACCATTCCGAGTACTGGGCCGAGGCGGTGCAGTGCTGGTTCGACAACAACGCGACCAACGATGCCTTGCACACGCATGTATCGAATCGGGAGGAGCTTGAGCATTACGACCCGAAGGTTGCGGCCCTGTGTCGCGAGGTGTTCCTGGATCATCCGTGGCGATATCGCCGACCGGCGGACCGCACACCGGCGGAACGGAAGCACCTTGAGGGTGCGCCTTCCGGAATCGCATTTCGGTGGCGCGCGGAGAAGGTTCCGGCGGTGTCGGAGGTCCTGTTGCAGGTGGCAGAGGGGGATGTGCGATTTGTTCTCGAGAACATCGGATCGAGCCCGGGTGCCGCGGAGTTTTTGCATCAGGTGCATGAGGGTTGGTTCAGCAGTGGGACGATGACCGCGATGGAGGGCGGTTTCGTTCTCCGACCGGCGAAGCGGTTGCCTTCGGGGCAGGCGGTGGCGGATCCTGAGCGGGAGTGGCGATTCGTTTCACGGAGCGAGGCTGGAGCGTTGGGGGTCCGTTTTGTTGCTGGCGAGTCGGTGCTGCGTGGGATCGCTGTTCGTGGTGGCGCAGTATCCGTTCAGCGGGTGATCCGTTGGGATGAACATGAATGAAGGAGGACGATGAAAAAGATCCATGTGATTGATTCGCACACGGGGGGAGAACCGACGCGCTTGGTCATCGAGGGAGGACCAAAGCTGGAATCTCGGACGCTTGTCGAGATGCGCGATGAGCTGGCGCTGAAGCATGATGCGTTCAGGCGGGGCGTCATTCTCGAGCCGAGGGGGACGGATGTTTTGGTGGGGGCACTGTTGATCGAGGGGCCGCTTGATGCGGGAGGGGATGTGCCGTTCGGACTGATCTTTTTCAACAACACGGGCTACTTGGGGATGTGCGGGCACGGGTTGATCGGGATTGCGGAGACGTTGCGATGGATGGGGCGGATCGGTGTGGGGACGACGAAGTTCGCCACGCCGGTGGGTGTGGTGTCGGCGACGGTCCTGGCTGACGGGCAGGTGGAGATCGAGAACGTGGAAAGTCATGTGATCGCGAGAGATGTGAAGGTCGATGTGCGGGGTGTCGGAACGGTTACTGGGGATGTGGCGTGGGGAGGGAACACGTTCTTCCTGATCCACACGCCGCCTCCGGTTTGGGGGATGTCGCAGGTGGCGGAGTTGAGCCGGCTGGCGTTATTGGCACGGGATGCGGTCCATGCAGCGGGGTATCCGGATGTGGATCATGTGGAATGGTTTGGAACGCCGGTGCATGCTGGGAGCGGTTCTGCGAACTTCGTGCTATGTCCGGGAGGAGCGTTCGATCGGTCGCCGTGCGGCACCGGGACGAGTGCGAAGTTGGCGTGTTTGAGCGCTTCGAAAGGTTTTGCGGTGGGGGATGTTTGGCGGCAGGAGAGCATCACGGGGTCGGTGTTCGAAGGGCGGATCCGAGCGGTGACGTCGACTGGTGTGGTTCCGCTGATCCGCGGGCGCGCTTGGGTGACGGGTGACACGTGGTTGATGTATGCGGAGGATGATCCGTTGCGAGGGGGCTTGAGTTGGAGCTGACATGAGCAAGCGCGTCGTGGTTCTGGGAGCGGGGGTGATCGGGATGTCGGTTGCGCAGGCGTGCGCTGAGGCGGGTCATGGGGTGACGGTGTTGGAGCGGTTGCCGAGGCAGCGTGATGGATGTTCGTTCGGGAATGCGGGCATGGTGGTGCCGAGTCATTTCACGCCATTGGCGACGTTGGGGACGTTGAGGCTTGGGTTGAAATGGATGTGGAACGCGGAGTCGCCGTTGTACGTGCGGCCTCGATGGGATCCCGATTTTTTTGCGTGGATCCTGCGGTTCGTGTTGGCAGCCAATCCGGTGAAGGTGGCGCAGGCGGAGCCGGTGTTGCGCGACTTCAACGTGTTCAGTCGGGAGGTGTACGGGGAGTTGGCGGGACGAGGCTGGGATTTCGGGTTGCGGGAGAAGGGGCTCCTCATGCTTTGCAGGACGCAGCGCGGTCTTGAAGAGGAGGCGCATGGTGCGGAGCGCGCACGTGCGCTGGGGTTGGATGCGGAGGTACTGGATGGAGCGGCGGTCGCGCGGCTGGAACCGGGGGCGGCGCTCCAAGTGGAGGGGGGAGTGCATTATCGCGGGGATCGGCACCTCGTGCCTGAACGGTTTGTTCGTTGTCTCGAGGAGGATGCGGTGGCGCGGGGGGCTGCGTTGCGGTTTGGAGTGGAGGTTGAGCGATGGGAGTTTGAAGGGAATCGGGTGAGGGCCGTGGTGACCACGGAGGGGGATCGGTTTGTCGCCGAGGAATTTGTGGTGTGTGGCGGTGCGTGGTCGGATCAGGTGGTGAGGGGACTGGGGTTGCGCATGCCGATGCAGGCTGGGCGCGGGTATTCGGTGACGCTGCCTGAGCCGAGGCAGTTGCCTGAGGTCTGCTCGATCCTGTGCGAGGACCGCGTGGCTGTGACGCCGATGGCGGGGCAGTTGCGTGTGGGGGGCACCATGGAGTTGGCGGGGAAGGGGCAGGCGTTGAATCCGAAGCGGGTGGCGGCGTTGAGCCGTGCGTTCGTCAGGTATTACCCAGGATTTTGCGAACGGGATTTTGAGGGGATCCAGCCGTGGCAAGGGCTGCGTCCGTGTTCTCCGGATGGGATGCCCTATCTTGGGCGTACGGGGTTATGGGACAATGTGGTGGTGGCGACGGGGCACGCGATGATGGGGCTTAGTTTGGCTCCTGGGACCGGTCGGGTTGTGGCGTCGCTGGTTG
>CAZAZT010000120.1:0-11990 GCA_964489645.1 uncultured Chthoniobacteraceae bacterium
TGCATCACCCCCTTGCCCACCACCCCGTAATCCTGACAGTGATCCATCACCACCAGCCCGAACATGCCCGCGTACTCCAACGCTCTCCGCATCAACCCATTATTCTGGATGCATCGCCCGTCATCCGTGATCGCAACCACCCCCGCCTTCCGTAACGAACCGATCGGTGCCAACTCCTCCCCAGCAATCCCCTTCGTGATCGCCCCCGTCGGTAACACCTTGATCACCCCCTCCGCCCGCGCCTTCTCAAGGATCCAAGTCACCACACTCGGACTATCCACCGCAGGACTCGTGTTCGGCATGCACACCACCGTCGTGAAACCGCCCGCCGCCGCCGCCCGCGTCCCGCTCGCAATGGTCTCCTTCGCCGACTGCCCAGGCTCCCGCAAATGGACATGAAGGTCGATCAACCCAGGAACCACCCACTTCCCCGAACAATCAATCTCCTCAACCCCCATCGGAACACCCTCCCGAGCATCTCGGATCACGCCGTCCACCACCAACACATCCCCCACACCGTCCCGACCATTCGCTGGGTCACAAACGTGCCCCCCCTTTAGATGAACTGAACCTTTTTTCATGAACTTCTCGACGTCGGTTTAACTCTCACCGCCCAACACCCGCAACCCGCGCCTGATCACACAACTTCAGGACCGCCATCCGCACAGCCAACCCATTCGTCACCTGCTCCAAGATCACGCTCCGCCCACTATCCGCCACATCGCTGTCAATCTCCACCCCACGGTTGATCGGTCCAGGGTGCATGATCAAACAATCAGGACGCAACCGCTCCGCTCGCGCCTTCGTCAACCCGAAGATCGCGGTGTATTCGCCCAAACTCGGAAAATGCTCCTTCTGCTGACGCTCGTGCTGGATCCGTAACAGATTGATCACATCCAACTCCGGTAAAACAGCGTCCAAATCAGTCGTGATCTCCACCCCCAACGACTCGAACTCCCGAGGCACCAAGGTCGGCGGCCCCACCAACGTCACCTTCGCCCCCAACCGCGTCAGCGCAAAAATGTTCGAGCGCGCCACCCGCGAGAACAGGATGTCACCCACAATCCCCACACGAAGCCCCGCCAACCGCCCCTTCCGCTCTCGCATCGTGAAAAGGTCCAAAAGCGCCTGCGTCGGATGCTCATGCGCCCCATCCCCCGCGTTGATCACCGACGCATCCAGTCGGTCCGACAAAAACCGCGCAGCCCCAGCAGAACTGTGTCGGATCACGATGATATCCGCCTTCAACGCCTCCAAGTTCAACGCCGTATCCTTCAATGTCTCTCCCTTCGTCAGGCTCGAAGCAGATGCCGTCATGTTCACCACACCCGCACTCAATCGATGCGCAGCCAACTCAAATGACACCCTCGTCCGTGTGCTCGGTTCCACAAAGAAGTTCACCAACGTGCGCCCCTCCAACGCTCGCACCGTCCGGATCTCCCCACTGCCAGACGCCTTGAAACCTGCCGCCGCATCCAGAACCGCTTCAATCTCGGCTACCCCAAGATCCTGCAACCCCACGAGGTCCTTTCGCTTCCAAACAATCTCTTTCGGCACAGTCATGACAATCACACATGAAACGCGAAAGCATGCCCGTCGTGAAGCCAATCCTCACCCCCCACAAACCCCAACCTCGCCGGCCCATCCACCACATAAAAAGCCCCCCCCAGCGGACACTCCAACCGCACACCCTCCAAAACCGATCGCCGCCCACCAAGAACCCGACGGGATCTGACGCAAAACATCAGTCCCATCGAAAAACGCAAGAGCAACAACTAGCCTCGAGAAACTTCCGCCTTCCTCCGCTCACGCCACGCCGCACGGTGATTGGTCACCCAATCCAACAAGGCCTTCTCAAACCCGATGTCTTGACCCAACTTCTCGCTCTCCAACCACTTGTGCTTCAGGATTTCCTCGCGCTCAGCAAGAAAATCGCGGTACAACTCAGAATCTTTCGCTTTGGCTGCCGTCTCTCGGGGGGTGCTGCTCATGTTCTCGGGTGAACCGTCATCATAGCCCCAGCTCTCAAGCCGACTCCAGCCCCGAACGTAACTGACGCGCCACTTCCATGAACGAGCGCGACACCGCCCCGTCCACCTCCGCCTCAACAATCGGATACCCTCGGTCCCCCGCCTCGCGCGTCGGTATATCAATCGGGATCTGCCCCAATAACGGAACCCCGAGACGCTGCGCCTCCCGCGCCCCTCCACCCGTCCCGAAGATGTCATAACGCTTTCCATCAGAAGGACATAAAAAATAGCTCATGTTCTCGACAATCCCCAGCACCGGCACATTCACCTTGCCGAACATCGCAACCGCCTTCCTCGCGTCGATCAACGCAACCTCCTGAGGCGTCGTCACAACCACCGCCCCAGCCAAAGCCACCGTCTGCACGATGGTCAACTGGATGTCCCCCGTCCCAGGAGGTAAATCGAGGACCAAATAATCCACCCCATCCCAAGCTGTCCCCATCAAGAACTGCTGCGTGTACTTCGTCACCATCGGCCCCCGCAACACCGCAGGAGCGCCATCGTCCAACAACAAACCCATGCTCAACAACCGCAACCCATAACGCTCCACAGGCAGGATCTTTTGCGTCTGCTGATCCATCGACGGACGTTCCGTCGTCCCGAACATCAACCCCATGCTCGGCCCGTAAAGGTCACAGTCACACAACCCCACCGACGCACCAGTCCGCGCCAACGCCAACGCAAGATTCGCCGCCACCGTCGACTTCCCAACCCCGCCCTTGCCACTCGCAACCGCAATCACATGACGCACCCCCGACAATCTCGGCGGCGTCAAAGATCCCGCAGGCTGAGCCGGCGCATGGATATCAATCCGCACCGACACGCTCGAGACCCCGTCCAACCCTCGGATCGCCTCCTCAGCCTCCACCTTGATCTGCTGCGGCACCTTCGCATCGGCCGTCGTCAACTGCAGCAATACCGAAACCGCCCCGCCCTCCACACTCAACTCCTTCACCAAACCGAACGAAACGATGTCCCTCGAAAAACCCGGATATTTGACGCGCGCCAAAGCGCCCTTGACCATTGCATCTGTGACCATCCCCTCTTCCTAGCGTGCCTTCATCGCAGAGTCATCCCCACAACCCATTTTCACGCACATCCCCCAACCCGATCTCTATGCGAAATCTCCCCTCCCTCTGGTTCGAACCCCGTCTTTGGCTCAACGGAGAATGGACAGACTCCACCTCCCATCGCCAAATCCACGACCCCGCCACCGGGCACCCACTCGAGACAGTCGCTCTCGCAGACGCAGCAACCCTCCACGCCGCCGTGCACCATGCCGAAACCCATCTCGCCGGGTGGAAAGCGACCTCCGCATTCGAACGCGGCGAAATCCTGAAACGAACCGCCGCGCTTCTCCTCAGCCACAAGGACGATCTCGCCCGCATCCTCACCCTCGAGCAAGGCAAACCCCTCGCACAAGCCGCTGCTGAAATCGATTACGCCGCAGGCTTCTTCCAGTGGTTCGGCGAGGAAGCACGCCGGAACTCCGGGCGAATCGCCCCGCACCCTGACCCCTCTCGCGAGTTCCGTATCGAATCACACCCTCTCGGCGTCTGCGCCCTCATCACCCCTTGGAACTTCCCGATCGCTCAGGGCGCAAAAAAGATCGCCGCCGCCCTCGCCGCAGGCTGTACCGCCATCTGGAAACCCTCGGAACTCACCCCCCTCACCGCCCTCGCCCTCGCCCCACTGCTCACCGCCGCAGGATTGCCGAAAGGGATCCTCCAAATCCTCCCCGCAACCGGTCCCGATGCACACGGCGCCCTCGTCGGGAATCCCGCAGTGAGACTCATCAGCCTCACCGGATCCACCACCACCGGAAAGTCGGTCATGGAAAAGGCCTCACAAACCTTGCAACGCATCTCCCTAGAACTCGGCGGAAACGCACCGTTCATCATCCTCGACGACACCGACATCGCTCTCGCAGCCGATCACCTCGTCCGACTCAAACTCCTCGTATCAGGCCAGGTGTGCGTCACCGCAAATCGGATCCTTATCCACCAATCCATCCATCGGGAGTTCGTCGACGCGCTCGTCGCCAGACTCGCCGCCGCGAAGGTCGGTCACGGCCTCGACGCCCACACCGATGCCGGCCCCCTCATCCACCAACACGCCTGTCACCGCGTCGCCGCCCTTCGAGAAAATGCCATCGCTCTCGGTGCAAAAGTCGTCTCAGAAAATCATTCCCATCTTGCCGATCACAACCTTCGCGGTGGCAGCTTCTCCTCTCCGACCATCCTCGACCTCGTGCCCGATCACGCAACCGCCTCGCAAACCGAGATCTTCGGCCCCCTGTTCTGTATCAGCACCTACAACGACATCCCCGAGGCCATAACCCGCTCCAACCGCACAAGCTATGGCCTCGCAGGATATGTCTATGGATCCGACACCACACGCTGCCTCGCCGTCGCCTCCGCTCTCGAGGTGGGAATCGTCGGGATCAATGAATGGCGCCCACTCAAACCGGAAATCCCATTCGGTGGGATCAAAGAGAGCGGCATCGGACTCGAAGGAGGACACGAAGGCCTCGACGATTTCCTCTGTAAAAAAGTCCTCTCAGTCCCCAAACCCAACCCTTAAGCACACCCATCGTGTTGCGGGATTGTCACAATGCCGTCGCGGAACTGTCGCGCGTTCGCACCACATTTGTGACGAATGGCGAACAGCTCGCCTCAAACAACCTCGATACCAATGAAATACACGATGAACCGCCGAACGATCCTCACCGCCGCCATCTCGCTGGCCGCCGCATCCGTCGCGCCTCAGGTCTTCGCACAAGCCGCTAAAGTGGATTCCGCCCTGCCGGAGTACAAGGCCGTCTCCGGAGTGACCGGCAAACTCAACTCCATCGGGTCCGATACGCTCAATAACCTCATGACCTTCTGGGCCGAAGGCTTCCGCGCGCTCTACCCGAACGTGAAAATCCAGATCGAAGGCAAAGGCTCCGCCACCGCACCTCCCGCCCTCATCGAAGGCACCGCTCAACTCGGACCCATGAGCCGCCCAATGAAGGGGACCGAGATCGACGCCTTCGAGAAAAAGTACGGATACAAACCCACCGAAGTCAAAGTCGCCATCGATGCGCTCGCGGTGTTCGTCCACAAAGACAACCCCATCAAGTTCATCCCGATGCGGCATGTGGACGCCATCTTCTCCAGCACACGTAAACTCGGCGGAACCCCCGTCGAAACCTGGGGAGACTTAGGGCTCACCGGTCCCTGGGCATCCAAACCCATCTCCATCTTCGGACGTAACAGCGCTTCCGGAACCTACGGCTTCTTCAAGGATGTCGCTCTCAAAGGCGGAGACTTCAAACCCTCCGTCAAAGAACAACCCGGCTCCTCCTCCGTCGTGCAAGGCGTCGCCAGCGACCTCGGCGGGATCGGGTATTCCGGCATCGGATACGCAACTTCCGGTGTCCGTGCAGTTCCTCTCGAAGGCGCCAACTCCAAAGCCTTCGAACCCACCTTCGAGAACAGCTTGAGCGGTAAATACCCTCTCGCTCGATTCCTTTACATCTACGTGAACAAGAAGCCCGGTCAGCCAATGGACCCGCTCCAAGCCGAGTTCATCAAGTTCGTCACATCCAAGGCCGGCCAAGAGGTCGTCATCAAAGACGGTTACTTCGGACTCCCCGCAAAGATCGCCTCAGACGAGATCAAAAAACTCAACAAGTGAACGTGCCTCCGCAGCAGTTGCCGGCAGCAGTTGCAGAAGGTCAAAGCGAATGCACGCCGTGATCTGAACCGACAGATCGGGGAGTTCTTGAACGAACGGAAGTCCACCTCGGGTCGCTCCACGAGAATCTCCCAGATTCTCGGAGCGATGCGAGAAAACGGCTCGCCGCACCAGAGTTCGGGTTCAACGACGGCCACTGTCATTCCCCGAACCGGCTGCCAACAAAGGAGCACGGGCGTCCCGCTCGTGGCCTCCACAGCGAAGCGCGCTCCTCTCCTCCGAACTCAACGAGAACGCCGCGCGTGCTCCGCAGCATAAAACCGCTTGTGGAGCGCAAGCAGTCGCCCTAACTCGCCATTCGGCTCAGGGTGATCCTCAACCCGCAAATCGACAAACCGATCCGATTTGCCCCCATACCCGCCTCCCTTCCGCACCACAAGCAACGCGGAAGATTGACGCCCACGCACGTCCCCTCCTTTCCCCTCTGCCGCAACCAACGCCGCCAGAAGCCAATCGCAAAGCGCTCCCTTCCCGGAGTCGCGCCCCGCCTCAAAGGCCTCGCTCATCGCACAGATCACCGCCTCCCCAGCAAGGATGTTTCCCTGCACCGCATGGTGCCGACCAAGGTGATGCCCCGCCCACGCCAAACATTCACGCCCTGTGAACGCCGCCACACGTCCCTTCGCATCAATCATCCCCACCTGCCGCAACTCACGATCGCCATCCGTCGCCGTCAACCGCTCCACCGCTCGCTCAGGAACCTCCCCCTCCCCCAGCATCCTCAACCCCTCAGAACCATAATCCGTGTTCGCATACGACTGCGTCGCAATCGCCCCAACACCCGCCTTCGCCCACGGAACCACGCTCCCCACCCCGAAAAACTTGCTCTGCACCGCCACACCCAAATCCCCCGTCTCCTCGTCAAACCCAACAATCGAGTAAGTCGCAACCGGCACACGCCCCGACAATCTCTCCCCCGCCTCACCCCACCGCGAAATACCCGCCCCAACGACCATCCCCAGTGCTTGTCGACGCGTCACATTCATCCCCAACACCTTACTCCCCAGGGTTCATCGATCCAATGCAGGAAAAGGGAACTCCGCCGACACACGGTGCTGCTCCATCGCAATCTCGCGCGCCCTCGCCACAATCTCCGGGTGCCCCTGCGCCACATCCTTCCTTTCCCCAACATCCACACCAAGGTCGTATAACTCCCACGACCCAGGCTCAACTCCACGACGCCCAGACAAATTCCGCCGGATCGCCTTCCAGTTCCCCATCATCACCATCTGATACCCCAAGTACCCAGAAAACTCTCGGTACAAGAACGGCCGATCCTCCTGCACTCCTCCACCCAACGTCGGCAAAAGGCTGACCCCATCACCATCAACAACCCCCTTCCCCCCAGAAACCTCCATCAAGGTCGGCAACCAATCCTCAAAACCGCTCACCCGCGCCGACTCGCTCCCAACCGGCACTCGGCCCTTCCAGCGAACAATCGTCGGCACCCGAAAGCCCCCCTCCCACAAGGTCCCCTTCCCATCCCGTAACCCTCCCGACGAATCAAAAAACGCCGCATCCGATCCCCCAAGCCCCTGATGCGTTCCATTCAACGGCCCATTGTCACTCGTGAACACGAACATCGTCCGCTCGTCCAATCCCAACTCACTCACCAAAGCCAACATCCGCCCGATCTCCCGATCCATCCGCGTCACCATCGCCGCATAAGCCGCCCGAGGCCTCAGGTGCGGTAAATACCCCTTCCCACCCACATACGGCGTCTCATCCCACTGCCCATCATACTCGCGTAAAGAATCTTCCGGAACCTGCAACGCCAGATGCGGTACCGTCGTCGGCCAATAAAGGAAAAACGGACGATCCCGATTCGCTCGCACGAACTCCAAAGCCCTCTCCGTGATCAGGTCAGCGGAATACTGCTGCCCACGAAACCGGGCATAAGAACCCGCATCCTCCGCAACCTCCCCTTCACGCAATCGATCGTGCGCAGGAAAAGCCGTATTCCCCAGCGGCACCTGCCGCATGTCATCCCACAGATGGGTCGGGAAAAAATTGTGCGCCACCGCTTGGCAGTTGTAACCGAACCAACGATCAAATCCCTGCTTCAACGGCTCTCCAGTCGTCCCAGGCCCACCCAAACCCCACTTCCCAAACCCGCCCGTCGCATACCCCCGCTCCCGCAACAATCGCGCAAGCGTCACCGTCCCCTCCGGAATCGGATACTGCCCCTCCGATTGCTTGCTGAACTGGCGATTGTCACGGATGAACGCGTGCCCCGGATGCCGCCCCGTCATCAACACACACCGCGACGGCGCGCACACCGCATTGCCCGAGTAGTGCCGCGTCAATCGCATCCCCTCCAACGCCATCCGATCCAAATTCGGCGTGCGAATCCGCTTCTGTCCAAAACAACCCAGATCCCCATAACCCAAATCGTCCGCAAGGATGAAAACGATGTTCGGAGGACGCTCAGCCGCCACCCCAACCTGCATCATGCCAAGCAACAGCACAACAACACCCCAAAGCATTTCCCTCCGCGACAACGATCTATACGGTCTCATATCATTCACGCACTACCGAAATCTCCCGCGCTTCCAGACTCACCGCGCAGAGGCTGCTCCGTCGTACCCACGTAAAGGTCGGACCCACATGTTCCTGAATCGCATGGGATTCCCGTGATCCTGTAACGTGAAACTGCACTCAACCGCCGATCCAGGAACCTCCACCGCATGATGCGTCAACACCCCGTTGTGGAATACCGTGTACGTCGCCGGACTCTCGACCTTCCCCCCAACCACACGCGGCGCAACATAAACAATGTCATACACCTGCCATTCACCCGGCTTCCGAGAAGCATTCACCAGCGGTGGCAAATAACTGTACAACGCCGATGCCTGCCCATCCGGATACGTGTCATTCTCGTACGAATCCAAGATCTGGATCTCCGGGTGGCCATCAATGAAAAAACCCGAATTCCCTCGCCCCTGCCCATTGCCCACAACCTCCGAAGGAGTCGCCCATTCCAAATGGATCTGACACGAACCGAACTTCGCCTTGGTCCGGATCGCCCCCGTCTTCGGCACCACCTCGAAATACCCCTCCGTCACCTTCCATTTCGCAGAACGATCCTCATCCTTCCCCGCCGTCTCCCATGCAGAAAGGTCCTTCCCATCGAAAAGAACCACCGCATCCGATGGCGCCCCTCCCGCCACAGCCCCCAACCCAGACTCCACAACCGCCGGACGAGGCCTCTCCATGTCGCCCTTCCGATAATGCTTCCCCGCAACAGGCAACTCCGTCGAATCCTCCCCCACTCCCCATCCCGTAACCCCAAGCGCCAAAAGCAAAAAAACCGACCGAAACCCAGCACCCATCAACACGGTTGAACTGTTCATACCAATCCCTCAAAAGCACCTCCAGTTCCGCACCTCCCTCCCTTTTCCACCACTTTCTCCTTCGACCCGCCCCTCCCTTCATCCACCCTCAATCCCATGGACCGGCACCCTTACCCTGTCATCATCGAAAACGTTTACCCCGCCATCAACGGCGGACGTTTCCCCGTCAAACGCGTCGTCGGTGAGGAACTGCGCATCGAAGCCGATATCTACAAAGACGGACACGACACCGTCGCCGCCCGCCTCAAATGGCGCGAACTGGGCAAACGCAAGTGGACATCCTCCCCCATGACTCCCATCCCTGACGGGAATGACCGATGGCAAGCATCCTGTCTCTTCCTCCGGAATGCCACGTTTGAGATCACCATCGAAGCATGGCCCGACGCTTTCCGGTCCTGGTCTCACGAGTTCCGGACCAAACTGCGCGCCGGCCAATCAGACCTCACCCTCGAATCCCGCGAAGGCGTCCTCCTCATCGAGGCCGCAGCAGATCGCGCGGAACGCTCCAACCCCGATGCCGCGAAGTCCCTTCGCGAAAAGGCGTTCGCACTCGCCAAATCAACACCGACCGAGACCGACTCCCTCGCTCACCATGCCGATCTCGCCAGTTTGATGGACGCCTTTCCGGACCTCGATCTCGCCACAGAATGGACCCTCGACCACTGCGACGTGCGCGCTCTCGTCGATGCACCCCCTCTCCGCAAATCCCCGTCAACACGTTACCCGCTCGTCGTGGTTGACCGCACCGAAGCGCTCTTCGCGTCTTGGTACGAGTTCTTCCCGCGGTCCGCAACCGGCGAAGGACATCGCGGAGCCACGTTCCGCGAATGCCTCCCCCGCGTCGATGACGCCCGTTCGATGGGGTTCAACGTCATCTACTTCCCACCCATCCACCCCATCGGCCTCACCGCCAGAAAGGGGCGGAACAACTCTCTCTCCTGCCAACCCGGTGAACCCGGCGTCCCCTACGCCATCGGGAACCGTCACCAGAACTGCCCCAACGGCGGCGGGCACCGCGACATCGCTCCCGAACTGGGTTCGCTCGAGGACTTCGAATGGCTCGTGTCCGAGATTCGCACACGAGGCATGGAGGTCGCCCTCGACTTCGCCATCAACTGCTCCCCCGATCACCCCTACGTCCACGACCATCCTGACTGGTTCTTCACGCGGCCCGATGGCTCCATCAAATACGCAGAAAATCCGCCCAAAAAATATCAGGACGTCTATCCCCTCAACTTCCACAACCCGGATTGGCGCAACCTCTGGAAAGAGCTCACCGACGTGGTCCGCTTCTGGTGCGCAAAAGGCGTCCGCATCTTCCGCGTGGACAACCCGCACACCAAACCGGTCGCCCTCTGGGAGTACATGATCTCCACTCTCCAAGCAGAATACCCAGACGTCATCTTCCTCTCCGAGGCGTTCACCCGCCCCAAGATGATGCATGTGCTCGCAAAAGCCGGATTCACACAAAGTTACACCTATTTCACATGGAGGAATACACCCGCTGAGTTGCGAGAATATTTCACCGAACTCACCACCACCGCCCAAGCCGAGGTGTTCCGGCCCAACCTCTGGCCGAACACTCCCGATATCCTGCCCTTCTTCCTCCAAACCGGTGGAAAACCCGCCTTCGAGATCCGCGCAATCCTCGCAGCCACCCTCTCTCCCGTCTACGGCATCTACTCGGGATTCGAACTCTGCGAGAACGCCGCCGTACCCAACAAAGAGGAATACCTCGATAGCGAAAAATATCAGTGGAAAGAGCGCGACTGGAACGCCCCAGGCAATATCAAAGACCTCATCCGGACCCTCAACATCTACCGAACCCAGCACCCTGAACTCCAACAACTTCGGAACATCGCTTTCCTCCAGTCCGATAATCCCAACATCCTCGCATTCGCGAAACATTGCGCTGACTCCCAAACCCTCACCCTCGTCGCCGTCTCACTCGACCCGTTCAACACCCAAGCCGGCTTCATCGACACCCCCGTCCACCTGCTTCACCGAAACCCCAACGAATCGTTCGAAGCACGTGACGCCGTGACCCACCAAACCTTTACCTGGCAGGGACATCGCAACTTCGTCGAATTTCGCCCAGGTGAATGCGTCGGACACGTCCTCGAGATCCGTCGCTAAATCCACCGCCACAACGCAACCTGCATCCCCTTTCCCGTGTTCACCATCCCAGTGCATACGTACTTCAAGAACGACTAGGCAAACCGAGCGCTCCCCCCCTCGTGAAAGAACCGCTGGAAGGAACTGAATCCGATCAAGAGGACATCGCGCTCATGCGCGCCCTTGCGCACGGAGACGATTCCGCCCTCGAAACGCTCATCCGCAAACATCATCACCGCGTCGCAGGACTCTCCGCGCGCATGCTCAACTCCAGCGGCCCTGCTCCCGATGAGGTCGCTCACGAGGTCTTCGTCAAAGTATGGCGATACGCCTCTCGATATGAACCCTCCGCAAAGTTTGTCACTTGGCTCCTCCGCATCACCCGCAACCACGTGCTCAACGAGATCCGCTCCCTATCAAGACACCATCACGAATCCCTCGACGCGCTCCGAGAGGACAGCGATCTGCCTCGCCATGATCCCGCAGGACCAGCAATCCATCGACCGGACCGAAAAAAGCTCAACGATGAACTCGAAGAGGCGGTCACTCGCGCCATGGAAGATCTCCCCGAAAATCAGCGCACCGCACTCGGCCTGCGTCGCTTCCAAGAACTCTCCTACGAGGAGATCGCCGATGTCATGGAACTCTCCGTGCCATCCGTGAAAAGCATCATCTTCCGAGCGCGCACAGCCCTCAAAGAACGTCTCCGCCCCTACCTCGACGGCGATCCAGAAAGCCGCAGCAGTTGACC
>CAZAZT010000121.1:0-11848 GCA_964489645.1 uncultured Chthoniobacteraceae bacterium
TCGCGATGTCGGATTCTGAAGCGTTCAGTTCTTTGGCAAGATCTGACAGAGACGCCCGGGCATTCGTTCTGAGCAGCGCGAGGAGGTTTTCCTGATTCATGGGAGTGGTTATCTGGACAAGAGGTTTTTCCGCGAGTTGTCAGGACGCCCTGCTGCGACCCATTCGTCGAAAAGCGTCCAACCTCTGGAAAGGAGGTCTCGGGCAGTGTCGAAACGGTTCTCACTCCCGAGAACGACGACGTGAAGCCGTCGGATCCGAGAGAAATGCTCGTCCCCTTGGGTCCATGCCTCTGGGCTTCGCGCGGCGGAGACGATCACGCATCCGCCAGCTTGGAGGGTTTGGCCTGTTTTGACTCCGTCAATTTTGTTGGTGCCGAGCAGTGAGTTCGTATTCCTGAGAGTGGCTTTGATCGGGCCTTTGGACAGTGATTGGAAAATGATGTCGCGAGTGTTTTGGGACACGTAGAAACGGAACTCAGAGTTACTCATCGCGTATACCGAAAGTTTGGCGAGGTCAGCTGCTGAGGAGAACAGGGAGTGTCGTTCGATCGCCTCGATTCCATGCGCGTTCTGGAAGCGAGTGTTTTTCATTCCGAGTTGTCGCGCTAAAGCGTTCATCTGAGCGACGAAAGCGAACTCGGGCGGTGCAGAGCCATCGGATTCGTTGGGGAATCCTTTGCCAAGCGTGCTGGCTAAAGTGTGGGCCGCAATGTTGTCGGATTGGATCAGTGCAGCGTAAATGAGGGCACGGATCGGAACGCGGTCGCCTGGCGCGAACAACGAACTACCGAAATTGGCCAGCGGCGATGCACTTTGGGGAACGGTTGCAAGGGTGTTCAAGTTTTGCTTGAACTTGGCCGCCCAGTCGATGGCCACCATTGCTGTGGCGATTTTTGTGAGGCTCGCGATGGGCAGGCGCGAGCTCAGGTTGTTTCCCTCAAGGATGGTCTGAGAGTCGTGATCAGCGATGGCATAGGCACGGCACCCAAACGCGAAGGACTGCGCGCGGCTAACCTGCGAGGCGAGCACGCCTGCTGTCGCAGAGAGGCTGATCTGCCGGAGAAAATGGCGACGTGAGGGGTTCATGTGGCTGGTTTCGATAAAACCCAAGACGATAAGTTCAACGGCCTCCATCCGGAAGACCAAAGTCCGATTGACGATGGGGGAGCAGAGAAGCGCTTCCGTGGGGCGGAGGAGAGGCGGAAGATTCAGTGCCGCGCGATAAGGCGGGCATTGATCTCTCGGATCAGTGCTGGGCCGCGGTAAATGAGGCCAGTGTAGAGCTGGATCAGGCACGCTCCGGCGTCAAGTCGGCGCAACGCTTCGTCCGCATCGAAGATCCCGCCCACGGAAATCACTGGGATCTGGGTGTTTTTCACGATGAAGCGGAGGACCTCCATGGATCGTTCTCGCACGGGCATCCCGCTCAGTCCGCCGGTTTGCTTCCGATGTGTTGGGACCGAGGAATGGTCGATCGTCGTGTTTGTGGCGATCAGGCCGGCAAGGTGGTGGTGTTGTGCGAGGGAGAGGATCTCGCTGATCGCATCGAAGGTGAGGTCTGGCGCAATCTTGAGAAGGACAGGTTGATTGCGTGTGTTAAGGGACTGGATGGTGCGGAGAAGCGTGTCGAGTGCGGCTCGGTCTTGGAGAGCGCGAAGCCCAGGAGTGTTCGGGGACGACACATTCAGGACGAAGTAATCTCCGAGGTTTTGGAGGCGTTTGAACGACGAGGCGTAGTCGGCATCAGCTTCCTCGAGGGGGGTGACCTTGCTTTTTCCGAGGTTGATCCCGACGGGGATCGATGGCCAGTTCCCTTGGGTTTTGAGGGTTTCGAGGCGTGCTGCGATCTGTTCTGCGCCTTGGTTATTGAAACCGAGACGATTGATAAGACCGGTTATCTCGGGGATGCGGAAGATACGGGGCTTCGGGTTTCCGGGTTGTGCCTTTGCGGTGATGGTGCCGACCTCGGCAAATCCGAATCCGAGGGCTTCCCAACCGGGGAGTGCGAACGCGTTCTTATCGAAGCCCGCTGCGAGTCCGACGGGAGACGGGAACCTCAGCCCAAACGCGGTTCGCGCCAGTTCGGCGGGCAGCGGTTCACGGAGTTGGTTCAGGAGCGGGCCGAATCGCTCTAGCGCTCCCATCGCCACATGGTGGATGGTTTCCGCGTCGATGCGAAAAAACATCGGACGGAGAAGAGAGCGATAGAGGTCCATTTCAGGTTGTCGGAAACGGTTTATATCAAGCCATTTGAGCCATCCACTCTTTGTGTGCCATGGGCGATATCTCGGATGGTTTGATCTCGCTGCGGCCTCCCCAGAAGACGTTGGTGTAGCTGACGGGGATGCCTTGTGCGGCGAGGTGTTCGTCGATGGCCGCTTTGTGCGCGAGAACACGATCTTTCTCGGTGCCGTGTGCTACGGACATGATGTTCACGTTATTGAAGTCGGGTCCGCCTTCGCGCCAGTAACAATGGGTGAGGATATCGAAGCGCCCAACCTGTCCACCTGCTTCAAGTTCGCGCCCTTGAGGTACGGCCCAGTGGAACAGCGCGTTGAAGCGGGTGACGCGAACACCTGTTTGGGAGGGTTTGACGTGTTCGAGGAATGTGGAGAAGCGTCCGATCACCTTCCGAGACTGGAGGCTTTCTGCGACTTCGAGAAAGCGATCGAGGTTCACGCCGGCTCGATTTGCGCGGGCGGCCCAAGGATTCATGCCGATCTCTGCAGCTTCGAATTCGCGTTTGAGCTCTACGAGGATGGTCCATTCCTCATCGGTGAGGTGGACTGAAGCCACGGGTATCATCTGGGCGGGTTCAGCGGCCTTATCACCGGGTTCGATGGTCTTCCGGCGGACGTGTCCGACGCCGAGTGCGAAGATCCCTTTCGCGGGCATGAGCTTGAATTTCTCACAACCGGTGTGGCGCATCAGGACCTTGCAATGTTCTTCCAGAGACCGGCCTGTGGGGACTTTTAGAGTGGTCCAGAGACGGAATTCAGCCCCTGCATTCTGTTGATCTGTTGAGCGAACGACGACGTGTCCTGAGAAGGGATCCTTTTGGAACATGAAATCGAAAGCGGCGTTGAGTTTCTCCTCGGGGACTCGCCATGCGACCAGCGCGCCATCGGCGAGGTTGGTTGCGATGAGGGTTTGGCGGACCCGCCGGATGGTGCCTGCGGTGAGCATGGCGCGGATGCGTTCAACAACGGATTCGAAGGGGACGCCTGATTTTTCAGCAATCTCGAGGAATGGTTCTCGGACGAAGCCTTGGATTTTATCTTCTGAGACCGCAAGGATTTGTGCGTTGAGAGGGTCGTTGTGTTCGACGGGTATCGTGGACATGGGTTTGAGGGGAGGTTAGTAGGATTTTGCGAAGACGACGCGACCAGCGCTTGGTTCGCCGGTGACGATGCAGCGGCCTGGCTCGGAAGTGCCTGGGATGGTGCCTGGGGTTGGGATGCAGCGGATGGTCACTTTGAGTTCTTCCTTGATGCGTTTCTCAACTTCTGCGGAGCCGTTCCAGTGGGCTAATGCGAAGCCGCCATGGGTTTCGGGTTTCGCTGCGTTCTTTGGGGTGAAGAAATCCTTGAAGGCTTCGTAGGTGTCGATCTGCACCATGTTCGCATCGCGGTAGGCGGTGGCTCGGGCGAGCAAGGTGTCGTGGATGGACTGGAGCGTCGCGGAGATGCCGGCGACGGCTTCGTCTGCCGTCGGAAAAGTCTTCTCTTTGGGGGGGGCATCGCGGCGCGCGAGTGCGACGGTGCCTTTTTCGAGGTCCCGAGGACCGATCTCGATCCGGATGGGGACGCCCTTCTTGATCCATTCCCAGCTTTTCGTGCCGCCACCGATGTCGCGTTGATCGATTTCCACTCGGATGGGGAGGCCATGGAATGACTGCGATTGGAGGCGGTCGGCGAGTTGTTTGGCGGCTTGGAGGACGGCGGCCCTGGTATCCTCTTTTGGGGTCACAGGGATGATGACGACTTGCGCGGGGGCGATCCGCGGGGGGAGGACGACTCCGTCATCGTCGCCGTGGGCCATGATCACGGTGCCGATGAGACGGGTGCTCACTCCCCAGCTGGTTGTCCACGCGAGTTCTTGCGTGTTGGAGCGTGAGACGAACTTGATGCCGCTTGCTTTGGCGAAGTTCTGGCCGAGGAAATGAGAGGTGCCCGCTTGGATGGCTTTTCGGTCCTGCACCATTGCCTCGATGCAGAGGGTTTGGACGGCGCCGGGGAAGCGTTCGCCGGCGCTTTTTTCGCCGGTGAGAACGGGGAGCGCGAGATGGTCACGAGCAAATGTCTGGTAAACCTGCAGCATCTGCTCGGTCTCCTGACGGGCTTCCTGTTCGGTCTCGTGGGCGGTGTGCCCTTCTTGCCAGAGGAACTCGGCGGTGCGGAGGAACACTCGGGGGCGCATTTCCCAGCGGACGACGTTGGCCCATTGATTGATCAAAATGGGGAGGTCGCGATAGCTCTGGACCCATTTTGCGTAAGTGGCTCCGATGATGGTCTCACTGGTCGGACGGACGACGAGCGGTTCGGTCAGGGCTGCGGCAGGTGCGGGACGGAGTCCGCCATCGGGTGCGGCTTCGAGTCGGTGGTGTGTCACTACGGCGCATTCTTTGGCGAATCCTTCGACGTGTTCGGCCTCTTTTGCCAAGTAGGAGAGGGGGATGAAGAGAGGGAAGTAAGCGTTCTTATGACCCGTGGCCTTGAACATGGCGTCGAGGTCGCGCTGCATGTTCTCCCAGAGGCCGTAGCCCCATGGTTTGATGACCATACACCCGCGCACATCGGATGGATCAGCCAGATCGGCGGCTTTGACGACTTGTTGGTACCACTCGGCGAAGTCCTCGGAGCGGCGGGGGCTGATGGCGGAAGCGGGCTGTGTCATGGAACGTTGAATCTAGCCGCGCTCGCGTCACGGGGGAGAGAAAATTTGACCGGACAGAATGCCGCGACGGGCGAGGACGACCGCTTGAGTCCGAAAGATGGGGCGCGCAGCGTGCGCTCTCTCGCCACATGTTTTGGCGAATGCCGCATTTGGCGTCAGAGCGGAGGAGGGGCGCGGTGGCGTCAGGCGCGGAGTTCTTTGAGGATGGCTGAACTGTCGCCGTGCCGTTCGATGGAGATGCCGTTCCCTTGGAGCAGGGTGAGCCAGGCATTGCACAGGGGGGTATCTTTGGGGACGACGAGGTGTTGTCCGAGGCGAATCCCTGCGCCGCCGCCGGCGATCAGCGTGGGACAGTTGGTGAGGTTGTGGACGGTGCTGAGGTTGCTGCCGAAAACAACGGTGCTGTGGTCGAAGAGGCGTGAGCCATCCGGTTCGGTGACGCCTTTTAATCGGTCAAGCAGACCGGCGAGCAGTTCGCTGTTTATGGAGTCGCGCTTCTGGGAGGCCTCTTGGCGTTCGCCGGGGCTGTAGTGACTCATGTCGTGGGCAGCGACCTTGATGCCGAGGCTTGTCAGCAGGTTTGCAATCGGGAGACGGTAGGTGAGAACACGTGTGCTATCTGTTTGAAAGGCAGCGACCATCAGATCGTACATGACCCGGATCTCTTCGATGCCGGAGCGACCTTCTGGAGGGGTGGGAACGGGCGCTTTCGGTTTTGGGATGGATTGCCACTGGTCCTCCTTCGCGATGCGTAACTCGATTTCGCGGATGCTCTGGAAGTATTCCTCAAGCTTCTCCACATCGTTTTTTGCAAGGCCGCGTTGCAGGTCCTTGGCTTCGACCATCACTGCGTCGAGGAGGCTTCGCTTGCGGGCCATCCTCAAACGGAGTTCCTCGACAGGGACCTGCTCTGCGGAGAACAGGCGGTGGAAGGTGGTGAGAGGGGTGTTCAGGCCCGCGATGGGTTTTCCTCGGTGGTCCCATGCGAGGGAGAGTCCTGGGCCGTGGCCGGGGCCTGAGAGATCCTTGTCACTGCCATTGAGTTGGAGCGACGAGAAGCGTGTTTCTTTTCCGAAGGTCGCTGCGGCAACCTGATCTGCGGAGATGCTGTTGTGGAAGGTTGCGCCGCCCTCGTGCGGGTTGGCGCCTGTGAGCCAGAAAGTGCTTCCGGAATGGGCATCTTCTGCGTAGCGGTTTGACAAGCCTTGGATGACAGTGAAATCACGCTTGTGTCGCGCAAGGGGCGCCAGTCCTGGTGGGAGTTTATAGTCCGGCCCTGTGGTTTTTACGTCGGGAAACCATGTCTCTTGGGTAACACCGTAGCCCATTCCGATGAACAGGATGCGTTTAGGTGGTCGTTGCGGTTCAGATGCTTTCGCGAACTTGCGGAAACCGATTGATTCGAGAAAGGGCAACGCGATCAGCGCGGAGGTTGACCTGAGGAAATGGCGACGTTTCTGCATGGCAGTGGGAGAGATTTTGTTCAGGGAACAGGGTTGGGTCACTTGGTTCGGAATGGCTGACTTTGCACGAGTGAGTGGATGAAACTGCGGAGAGTCAGATCTTTGGAAGCGGCATCTCGCACGATCTGTTCGATGAGCGGTTCGTCCGAGAATCCAGCGGGGTGTCCGAGCGCATATTCCACGAGCGCGGTGCTGAGTCCCTTCGCGAACTGCTCGGCTCGTTGATGGATGTGGTCACGAAGATCGCTGAAGTTTGTGAAGGAGGGGCCTTGGTGGAGGGACCCGGAGGGATCGATTGGCCAAGTTTTTCGGCCGAGACCGGCTCTTTCGTACGAGTCCTCTGTTCGCCAGCGACCTGCTGCGTCGAAGTTCTCGAGGCCGAAGCCGATGGGATCGATGCGACGATGGCAACTCGCGCACTGCGGTTGTTCTTGGTGCATCTGGATGCGTTCGCGCGTTGTGAGCAGTTTGTCCTCAAGGCGGGTGAGTTGAGGAACATTTGCTGGCGCGGGTGGAGGCGGCTCGTTCAGGATTTTCCGCAAGACCCAAGCGCCGCGTTCCACGGGGCTGCTGTGCTCTCCGTTACTTCCCATCGCGTGAATCGCGGCCATCCCGAGCAGCCCGCCCCTCGGTAAATCGGCAGGAAGTTCAACAGATCTGAAATCGTCTCCGAGGACCCCTTCGATGCCGTAGTAGTTCGCCATCAGACCATTGATGATCACCCGTCGTGATTTCAGGAGTTCTCGAATGCTCAAGTTTTGGCGGAGTATATGACCGAAGGTCGCGTACACCTCGGATCGCGCGGCATCTTTCGTTGTCAGGTCGAAGTCCGGAAAACGTGCGGTGTTGAATCGGAAGAAGTCCAATCGATCCATGCGAAGCCATTGATGCAGAAAGGGCTGGATGAACCCTTCGCATCGTGGGTCTGCCAGGAGTCGATCGGTCTGCTGTTGAAGGACATCTGGCTTGGTGAGGTTCCCTGAGGCTGCAAGGTCGAGCAGCTCGCGGTCCGGAGGTTGGCCCCAAAGGAGAAAGCTCAACCGGACGGCCAGCTCTCTTGCTGGCAGAGGCATGTGTCGTGCGGGTGCGCTTGGACTGTCGGCTAAAACAGACGTTGGTTCATTGAGATACAGGAACCTGGGTGATGCGAGTGCGAGGGATAGCGCCTCTTTCAGAGCGGTCCGGTGGTCGCTATTGGCTTTTCGGTGGTCTTGGTAGACCAGAACCAGACGGTTGACGAACTCCGCGGAGGGTTGGCTTCCACGAAAAGTCTCATGGCAGAAGGATTGGAAGGCGGAGTGCAGTTCGGTCGGATCGGGGGGGCTTTTTGGGTCGCCAAGGATTTTTTGGAGGGCAGCCATCCCTGGAGCGACTGGTTTTGCGGGCAACCGCTCCACTTCTGCCCAGTCGATCCAGATAGCGAAGTCGGGGCCGACGGTGTTCTCTGAGATACCTGCACCCTGCTTTCGAACAGGTTGTGAATCATCATCTTGGGTCCCACGTTCTCGCACGAAGAAGACACGTCCGCCTTTGCTATTGAGGGTGACGGGGATCTCGATGGTCTGAGGTTCGGCGATGGTGCCTGTGACCATGTGAGCGCTGTCGTGATTTTTCGGGTTACCATTTCCCATCCCGAATTCGAGGAAGCGTCGTTGTGGGTCAGCTTTCTCGTTTCCCGCGACGCGGAGGCGGACGACGTAATCACCTGCGGGCCACCCGTGGACATGGAAGGAGAAGTAGGAGTTCACGGCGTTGTCACCGACAGACAGCCATCCACCGGTCCGGTTCTCGGGTTGTGCGAGGAACCAAGACTGGTAGGGCACAAGATTCCACTGGCCAAGTCCCACATGGAAAGCGGCTTGAGCGTCGGTGAAGCCGAAGTCGGCAGGCGAGGGAGCGCCGCTCAGTTTTGCCCAGAATCGGTAGATATGGTTCGGATCATCCTTTTTTTCGGCGCGGACGGCCTGAGCAATGTCTTTGTTTTCGGGTTGTGCGATGGCTTGGTCTACGGCTCGTTTCCAGCGCATGTAGTTCCGTCGGCCATCGATGCGTTCCTTGAGACTTTTTCCGACACGTTCGAGGAGACCGTTCTCTGCTTCGAAGCGGGATTTTTTGATGGTGGAGGCGTGGTCGTGTCGTTCGAATGCCTCGGAGAGAGCTTCGCGGGCGAGGTCGAGGTATTGTTCGAATTGGTCGCCCGACATGAACAGGTTGGAGCCTGTGGTGTCGAAGCTGTTGGCTTGGGTGTCTGCGGGCAGTTCATTGACGTTGATGCGGACTCCGAGGAGGTGGTGTAGCGAATTGCCGTATTCCCGCTGGTTAAGGCGGCGCATGGTTGTGACGCCTCGTGAATCCCCGAGATTGCGTCGCGCTGTGACGAGGGCGCGTGCCAAGTCATCGAGGAGGTCGGTTTTTGCAATGGGCGCGAGGGGCTTTTCTTCCTCAGGGGGCATTTCGCCGGAGTTGATGGCATTGAGGATTTTTTGCCAGCGTTCGGCGGAGTGGTTGTCGTTGATGGAGAGGGGTAGGTCATCGACGCGGAACTTTCCCTTCTGTTTTTCTGCGTTGTGGCAGGAGTTGCAGTGGGCTTCGAGGGTTGCGCGGTGTTTTTCGGGGAGGGTCGCTGGTGGCGTGTCGGAAGGATGGGACACGGGGGGAGTTGCGATCGCGAGGGAGGCGAGAAAGGGGATGGCTACGATCAGTGAGTTGAGGTGGCGCGAGATGACGGGCATGGCGGGCGAAGGTCTTCGGTGTGGTCGGTAGGATGGCATACGACCGAGGGGAGCGGGGAGCAGGAATCGTGTGTTGCGGAGAGGGCTGTGCCGGTTCAGGGGGAGATTTCTGGGATATCTGCGATGGGTGTTGCGTAGGTGCATTCCAGATCCCACGGGAAGTTGAGCCAACATGATTGGGGAACCTCCTCGGCGAAATGGTCCAGAGCGGATCTCCCTTCCGGCTTGGTGTACACCGCGGCGTAAATGGCTTTCGGAAAGTCTTTTTTGATAGCTCGGAGAGTGGCTCCTGTATCGGCAAGATCATCCAACACGAGCCAGCCCTCTCCGTTCCCGGATGGGAGGGGGGAGAGGAACCGGATGTCGTGCTGTTGTGAGGCTGGGCCGGATTTTGTTTCAGCCTCATAGCTCCTGACGCAGAGGTTCTGGATCTCCCGGACATCGAGTTCTCGAGCGATGATGCCTGCTGGAACGAGTCCTCCGCGGGTGACCGCGAGGATCCTGTTCCAACCTTGTACAATCCTTAGGCGTCGGGAGAGGGTACGAGCAGCCCGATGAAATTCGTCCCAGTGGATAGATCGTTGGGCCATGGCGGAGTGGATGATACGGCAGCGTGCAATCCGAGGGGTGGGATAGTTCGGTTGCGGTTTGAGGTTAGGGCGTCGGGTTGAAAGGAAAAAACACCGACCTTGTGGGTCGGTGTTTGATCTGACGCGCTCCGCGGACGGAGCGCGTTTGGATTCCTGTTGAGGAACCTTAGTAGTCCATTCCGCCGCCGTGGTGCGGATCCGCAGCGGGAGCGGCTTTCTTCTCGGGGATTTCCGTCACGAGGGCTTCCGTCGTGAGGAGCAGACCCGAGATGGAGGCTGCGTTTTGGAGGGCGCTACGAGTGACCTTGGTTGGGTCGACGACGCCGGCTTTGACGAGGTCGATCCACTCGTTGTTAGCGATGTTGAGGCCTTCGTTGCCTTTGCGACGTTTCGCTTCGGAAACGACGAGTGCGCCTTCGAGGCCGGCATTGTCAGCGAGCTGACGGAGCGGGGCTTCGACTGCGCGGCGGACGATGCCTACGCCAATGGCTTCATCGCCTTCCGCCTTCACGGAGTCGAGAGCCTTCTGCGCGCGGATGAGGGCGACACCGCCTCCAGGGACGATGCCTTCTTCGACTGCAGCGCGGGTTGCGTGGAGCGCATCTTCAACGCGTGCTTTCTTTTCCTTCATCTCGGTTTCCGTCGCGGCGCCGACGTTGATCACGGCCACGCCACCGGCGAGCTTCGCGAGGCGCTCTTGGAGCTTCTCACGGTCGTAGTCCGACGTGGTTTCACCGATCTGACGGCGGATCTGGTTCACGCGGCCTTGGATGTCCGCGCTCTTCCCGGAGCCTTCGACGATGGTGGTGTTCTCTTTGTCGATGGTGACGCGTTTTGCGCGACCGAGGTCTTCGAGGCCGAGGTTCTCGAGTTTGATGCCGAGATCTTCGGTGATGCAGCGGCCACCGGTGAGGATGGCGATGTCTTCCAGCATGGCTTTACGGCGATCGCCGAAGCCGGGTGCTTTGACTGCTGCGATCCCGAGGGTTCCGCGGAGCTTGTTCACGACGAGAGTCGCGAGTGCTTCACCTTCCACGTCTTCTGCGATGATGATGAGGGCTTTGCCCGTCTTCGCCACCTTCTCGAGCACTGGGAGCAAGTCCTTGAGGCTGGAGATTTTCTTCTCGTGGATGAGGATGTATGGGTTGTCGAGGATTGCCTCCATGCTCTCCGCGTTGGTCACGAAGTAGGGGGAGATGTAACCCTTGTCGAACTGCATCCCTTCGACGACGTCGAGGGTGGTTTCGATCGACTTGGCTTCTTCAACGGTGATGGTTCCGTCCTTGCCGACCTTGTCCATCGCGTCGGCGATGATGTTGCCGATGGCGGTGTCCCAATTTGCGGAGACGGTGGCCACCTGAGCGATTTCCGTGCGGTCCTTGACCTTCTTGGAGATCTTGCCGAGTTCGGCAACGATCGCGGTGACTGCCTTGGTGATCCCGCGTTGGAGGGAGGTTGGGTTTGCCCCAGCGGTCACATTCTTCAGACCTTCGCGATAGATCGCTTCGGCGAGAACGGTTGCCGTTGTGGTTCCGTCGCCTGCGATGTCGCTGGTTTTGGAAGCGACTTCACGGACGAGCTGTGCGCCCATGTTTTCGTAGGGGTCTTCGAGTTCGACCTCTTTGGCCACCGTGACACCGTCTTTGGTGATGGTGGGGGAACCGAACTTTTTGTCGAGGATCACGTTACGACCGGCTGGCCCGAGAGTGGCCTTGACGGTTTTCGCGAGTTTTTCGACACCGCGCAAGAGCGCCTGACGTGCTGTTTCGTCGAACAGGAGTTGTTTTGCTGCCATATCTGGATGTTCTTAGATGTTGTGGTTGAGGGTTATCCAACGATCCCGAGGATGTCGTCCTCACGCATGATGAGGTAGGACGTGCCATCGAGTTTCACTTCGGTCCCGCCGTATTTGGAGATGAGGACCTTGTCACCTTTCTTGACGGTGAAGTTGATGAGCTTGCCATCTTCGTCACGTTTGCCGGTGCCGAGAGCGATGACTTCGCCTTCCTGGGGTTTCTCTTTCGCGGTGTCGGGGATGATGATCCCGCCTTTTTTGACTTCCGCTTCTTCGATCGGCTTCACGAGGACCCGATCACCGAGGGGACGGATTTTCACTGCCATGTTCGTTCTGTGGTTTTTGGTTTGGTTTGGTTTCTACTGACTCGAC
>CAZAZT010000122.1:0-3256 GCA_964489645.1 uncultured Chthoniobacteraceae bacterium
GGGGGGAGAGCGACGGAGGCGGAGCCGGAGGCGCGCCCCGCCGCGGTGTCCTCTTCGCGGTGGGGTGGTGGGGGCGAATTTTTTTTGGGGGGGTGCGCTGGGCGCCTTGATGGGGGTTGGGGGTGGGGTGAGGGGTGAGGGGTGGGGTGATTCGCTGGCGGCTGGAGAGGGGGGGAGTTCTTGGGGTTTGGGCTCGATCTTGGCTGGCGCGTTTTGGTGGGGCTTGTTCGCGGTATGGGTTCTGTTGCCGCGTGAAGGGGTGGGTGCTGGGATTTTCGGGTTGCAGAGGAGGGATCCTTTGCGGGGTGAAGCGTTGATTAGGGGGGGGCTGCGTTACGGGTTCGGGCTGGGTTTGTTTTGCGTTGGAATAGGGGGGCGGTGCTAGAGTGGCGGTGTGATGAAGATGTTCAGGTTCTTATTGTTCGTGTTCCTTGCGCTCTGCGGGGGGACGGTTTTTGGGGATGACCTCATCTGCTCCTACACGGCGAGGCTTTCGCCACGGGATCATCGCGCCAGCGATGGCGTGCTGCTCCGAGATGTCGCCTCGGTGATCCGTCAGGACCGAGCGAATTTCCACCGGTTCCGGTTGCGGGACTTGGAGGATGAGCATGATGACTTTTTCAGCTCGATGCGGAACCGTACGGAGCTGGAGAAACTTCTGCAGCGAGGGCGGGTCTCGGCGGCGGCGGCGAGAGAGATCGTGAGTGGGAGCCCGTTGGTTTCGGTGGAAGTTTTCCGATCGGATGCGGGCTACCAGTACGTGGTGGTGCGGGTGTTATGAGTGGTGAAGGGGTGCGGGATCTCTCGATGGCAGTGTGGCGGTGGTTGGCGATGGGCGGGGTGAATCGACGGTTTGTGGTGCTGCTTGGAGGGGTGCTGTTTTTCGGGGGGGGCTGGTTTCCGTTGGTTGCGGCGGACGATCGGGTGTTCGCGATCGATGTGGGGCATGGCGGGGATCGGCCATCGGGGGATATGGCGAACCGGACGCTGTCGTCGCCGAACAACGCGAAGTCGGCGGCGGGCGTTTTGGAGAAGACGCTGACGTTGGAGTTTTCGAGAGCGCTTGCGGAGGCGTTGCAGAGGGAGGGGAATCGGATGGGGCAGGGTGTGGTGGTGCGCTTGACGCGGAGCGGGGATGAGAACCCGGATTTCGCGGAGCGTGTGAAGCGGTGTTCTGGGAAGGGGCCTGCGCCGGAGGTGGTGGTGAGTATCCACTTCAACGCCTCGTCGACGCATCGAGCGCGGGGGACGGTGGCGATGATTGCGGCTGCGGATCATAACCCGTCGTTCGATCGGGATCGTGCGCTGGCGGTGCGGATTTCGCGAGCGGCGTCGCGCGGGGTGCAGAAGTTCTTACCGGATTCGTCGGCGTTGGCACCGATCACGGATTCGCATCTTCATGGAGGCAAGGGGTCCAACCTGTTCTATCAGCTCCAGAAGCATCCGGTGCTTCGGAAGGTGCCTGCGTGTTTTTTGGAGGTGGAGTTCTTGGATCGGCCGGATGTGGATGAGCGGCTTTTGAAGAGGCGTGCGGAGGCGTTCCCGGTGATTGCGGGAGAGATTGCTCGCGAGCTATTGCGGCGCGAGGAATGAGTGGGTTGGGTGAGCGGTTTGTTCCGCGGGGATCCTGCGGGGAGGCGTTCTGACGGGTGGGTGGGGTTATGCGGTTCCGCGTTTTTTGCGCACGTGGCGTGCGATGAGGAAGAGGGTGAGCGTGAGGAGGATGGCGATGACTGCGGCGGGGACGAGAAGGGCGAGGGCGGTGGTGGCGAGGGAAGCAAAGAGTTCTCCGATGGCGATGATGGGGTTGAGGAGACCGGCGGTTGTCAGGGTGGAGACGCCTCGGGCGAGGGATTTTCCGAGGTGAAGGGTGGTTGCTGCGCCGCCGCCTGCGATGATGGCGAGGGGCCAGCGCAACCAGTCGTCCATGCCGATGACGAGGGAGGCGGTGAGGAGGGTACCTGCTACGAGGGAGGCTGGGGTACCGATCACGTCGAGTGCGTGGTCGACGGCGGGGATGTGATAGGCGAGCAGTTCGGTGAGGGTGGCCATGCTGAGGAGCGCGATGGCTGGCCAGGCGCTGAGCCAGGCGAAATCTTGGGTGAGTTGGATGACGCCGCAGCGTGCGGCGATGGCGGCGACGAGCAGGGGGACGAAGACGCGAAACCCTGCTGCGGCGCTGAGTGCGACTCCGGTGACGAGGCCGGCTCCGATGGCGGTGAGTTCGTGGGAGGAAGCGTCCATGCGGTGGGGTTGGGGGTTTAGCGGGGAGCGGGTTTGGGGAGGGAGTTCAGGAAGGTGTCCAGGGCGGCGGTGGCTGGGTCGTCTTTGGTTCCGAGGCGGTTATTGAGTTTGACGTGGTCGGTGTCTTTTGCGGCGAACAGGGTGACGGGGAGGGATGCGTCTTTGAGGGCGGAGCCGAGGCGTGAGGCTTGGGCGGCGTTGTCGGGATGATTGCCGACGTAGAGGATGAGGAAGGGGGGGATATTTTTTCCGGGTTGGATGTGGGTGACGGCGGAGAAGCGGCGATGGTTTTCTGGGGTGAGGCCGAACTTCTCGCGGTGCCCGAATTTTGGAGGGGGTTGTTGGTGGGCGCGGCGTCGGGTTTCTGCGGTTTCGATGATTGCGGGGATGTCGTAGGTGTCACCGTCGACGGGGAGGCATCCGATGAGTTGGGAGGGGGCGATGCCTTCGGTGTGGAGGTAGGAGGGGTCGGTGCAGAGGAGGGCGGCGAGTTGGGCGCCGGCGGAGTGGCCGCCGATGAGGATACGGTTGGGGTTTCCGCCGAATTGCCGGATATTTTTGTGGACCCAGCCGGCGGCTTTTGCGACGTCGCGGGTGAGGGTTTCCATGTCGACGTCGGGGAGGAGGCGATAGTTTGCTGCGACGAAGATGAAGCCTTTGGAGGCGAACCAATCGGGTTTGGCGAGGACGTCGGTTTTGTCTCCGGTTTGCCATCCGCCGCCGTGGATCCAGAAGACGACGGGTTTATTGGCGTTGGGTTCTGCGGCGTGGTGGATATCGAGGACGTGGCGTGGGTGCCCGGTTTCGGTGTAGGGGACGTTGCTTTGGATGGATTGAGGGAGGGCGGGTTGGCTGAGGAGGAGGGCGAGGAGGAGGAGGGCGAGGGGGCGCATGGTGTGTGTGGGGGTGGAGGGGGGTTACTGGTTGGAGGTGGGCTCGGCTGGGGCTGGAGTGGGTGCGGGTTCTGTTGGGGTTGGGGTTGCGGTTTCTTGGGCGGCGCTTTCTGCGAGGA
>CAZAZT010000122.1:3356-11655 GCA_964489645.1 uncultured Chthoniobacteraceae bacterium
GCGGGTTCTGTTGGGGTTGGGGTTGCGGTTTCTTGGGCGGCGCTTTCTGCGAGGACCTTTTTGATGGATTGGTCCCATAGGTTCCAGTTGGAGCCGTGGTCTTCGCCGACGAGGACGGCGAGGAAGCCTTTGGCGGTTTCTGCCATGGGATGGTTGGGGGTTTTGGCTGCGAGGAGGAGGGTGGGGAGTTTGACTTTGTCTGGGCGGTTCAGGGAATCGGCGGTGAGGACTTCGAGGAAGCCTTGGGAGAGGCGAGTGTTTTGGAGGTAGGGGTGGAGTTTATCGAAATCTTTATCGGCGATGAGGTTGGCGATGTGTTGGGCGGTTGCGGTCTGGCCTTCTGGGGGCATGGAGGGGATTTCGCGAAGGAGGGTGAGGGCCATGGTGGAGTGTTCCACATTGGATTGGAGGACTTGATCGATCTTGGATTCCCAGACGGGCGGAGCGGCGGGTTCTTTTGGAGGGGTGGTGGTTATGGGGGTGGTGGCGGATTGCTGGGGTGTTGGGGATTGGAGTGAGGCGGAGGGGTCTTTGAGAGAGGGTGCGTTAGCGATTGAGGGGGCGGTGTGTTCGGTGGTGAGGGATGGGTTGGACGGTGCGGTGGTTGGGGTTGCGTCGGGATCTTTGATGACGAGCCAGGAGAGAAAGGCGATGGCGCTGGCGAGACCGAGGATGATGAGTTTACGGGCATTCATGGGATGAGGAGGTTTGCTCTTGGGAAGGAACGTTGGATGAGGGAAGTTTTGTGGGATGGACCGAGTAGCGATTGATTTCAGTTTGGACGCGTTCGACCACGGGGTGAAGGGGCTGAAGGGGAGGCACGTGGCGGGGCGAGATTTTCTCCGAGCGTATCTGAAATATGGGCGTGCGGCGAGGGTAGATGCGGTGGCGGCGGATCCGGCGGTTGGGGGTCGATTTTTGGACCTGGTGCGGGGGATGGGGACGCGGCGGTACGGGGTGGTTCCCTCGGAGCGGTTCGATCTTTTGGATGGGGCGGTGGCGATGGTTGGGGATCCGGCGTTGGAGACGTTTGCGTGGGAGCGCCGTCGGTTTGGGGTGAGTTTGAGTGTGATCGGGGTGACGCATGCGTTGTGTTCGCGGGCGGCGATGGAGGCGTTGGGCGGGTTGGTGACGGCGCCGGTGGAGGAATGGGATGCGTTAGTGTGCACGTCGCCGTCGGCGCGTGCGGTGGTGACGGGGGTGATGGAGGGGCATCGCGAGTATTTGCGGGAGCGGTTCGGGAGTGGGTTGGTGATGCCGAAGGAGCCGATGCTGCCGGTGATCCCGTTCGGGGTGGATTGTGAGGCGATGGCGGGGGTGGTGAGTGCGCAGGGGCGGGTGGAATGGCGTGCGAGGATGGGGATTGGGGAGGATGAGTCGGTGGTCCTGTTTGTGGGGCGGCTGAGTTTTCATGCGAAGGCGCATCCGATGCCCTTGTTGATGGCGTGTGAGCGTGCGGGGCGTGCGATGGGTCGACGTTTGGTTCTGGTGTTGGCAGGACAGTTCGCGAATGAGTCGGTGCAGCGTGCGTTGCAGGAGTTGTGTCGGACGGTATCGCCGGGGGTGCGCGTGATGTTCATGGACGGGGCGAGGGAGGAATCTCCGCGGGATCTTTGGCAGGTGGCGGATGTGTTCTGTTCGTTGGTGGACAATGTGCAGGAGACGTTCGGATTGTCGGTGGTGGAGGCGATGGCGGCGGGGTTGCCGTGCGTGGTCGCGGATTGGGATGGGTATCGGGCGTTGGTGCGGGATGGGGAGGAAGGTTTTTTGGTGGAGACGCTGATGGCTTCGGGGGAAGGGGGGAGTTTTGTGGCGACGCGGTACGCGCAGGAAGCGGATGATTACGATCGCTTTGTGGGGCACGTTTCGCAGTCGGTTGCGGTGAACATCGAGGCGGCTGCGGCGGCGTTGGCGCGGCTGCTTTCGGACGAGGCGTTGCGTCGGTCGATGGGGGAGCGTGCGCGTGCGCGAGCGCGAGCGGCGTTTGATTGGAGGGGCATCGTGTCGGCGTACGATGACCTGTTTGCGGAGAGTGCGTCGCGGCGTGCGGCGGCGGGTTGTGCGGAGGGGGGACGGTCGGTCCCGTTGGGTGGGAATCCGTTCGACGTGTTTGCGGGTTATGCGACGCGTCGGTTGGGGGATGACGATTGGGTTGAGGTGACGGGCGGTTGGACGTTAGCGGATGTGGAGCGGGTTCGCGGGATGGCGGCGAACAGTTTTGGGATGGCGGCGAATCCGGTTTCCGTGTCCCGAGCGTGGGGTGTTTTGGCGCAGGCTGGGAGGTGTCGGGTGGGGTTGATCCTCGAACGGGTTGATGGCGACTCGCGCTTTTTGGTGGGGATGTCGTTGGTGTGGTTGATGAAGGCGGGGTTTGTGCGGATGTCGCGGCGCGCTTCGGGTGAGGGAGGAGCGGGAGCTGGGGGGCGCTGAGTCGGTGCGATGACCGGCGCGGGTGTTATCTGACGAGGGCTCTGGCTGGGGAACCGATGTTGAGGTTTTCCATCGGGTTGGGGTGATTGCGGTAGATGGGGTCGGAGCCGAAGTAGAAGCGGTCGATCTCTTTGTCCATGAAGCGGATGGGGCGGAACTTTTTGCGGCTTGCGAGGATGCGTTTGCTTTCGCGGACATCGCCCCATTGCAGGATCTCGATCTGGACATTGCGGACGCCCCACGCGTTCATGGCGGAGCGCGAAGGTTTGTAGAGGTCGATGGTGTTGGTTCCGACGAGGGCGGAGCCGTAGTCATCGACGATGAAGTTTTCGCCGGTGTTGGTGATGCGGAAGCGGGTACCTGCGGGCCAGCGGGACCAGTCTGCGGCAGCGCTATGGAGGCTGGGGCCGTGTTGGAGGGTGGTTCCGAGGGCGTTTTTGCGGCCGTAGACGATGTGATCGGATTCGGAGTGGGTGTAGGCGGTGGTGCGCACCTGCTGGAATTTTGCGCGGGCGATGGGGCGCTGATATTTTGGCAACCCTTTGTTCGTGCTCTGGCAGGCGGGGAGGGCGAGGAGGGAGAGGAGCAGCGCGGCGAACGCGAGGAGAGGGCGGAGGTGCATGATGCACCTTAGTCCTAAAGTGCGGTTACGGGAAGGGCTTGGATCAGGGATTCGGTGTGGCGGCGAGGCGGTTGATCTGTGCGGCGGCGTAAGCGGCGCCGAAGCCGTTGTCGATGTTGACCACGGTGACGCCGCTGCCGCAGCTATTGAGCATTCCGAGGAGAGCGGCGAGGCCGCCGAAGTTCGCGCCGTAGCCGACGCTGGTGGGAACGGCGATGACGGGGCATCTGACGAGTCCGGCGACGGCGCTGGGGAGGGCGCCCTCCATTCCGGCGACGACGACAAGGACGGCGCATTGTTCGAGGTCTTCGCGGACGGCGAGCAGGCGATGGATGCCGGCGACGCCGACATCGGCGATCCGTTTGACGGTGTTCCCGAAGAGTTCGAGCGTGACGGCGGCTTCATCGGCGACGGGGAGATCGGAGGTGCCTGCGCAGACGACGCCGACGATGCCGCCGCGTTTTGGGAGGGGTTGTCGTTCGACGGTGATGCATCGTGCGGAGGGGTGCCAGATGGCGTCGGGGATCCGTTCGCGGAGGACGGCGTGATGGGTTTCGGTGACACGGCTGGCGAGAACGATGCCGTGTTTTTCCACGATGATCGCGGCGATGTCGCGGACTTGTTCGGGTGTTTTGCCGGATCCGAAAATGACCTCAGGGAAGCCGCAACGACGTTGGCGGTCGGTGTCTACGCGTGCGAAGCCGATATCAACAAAGCTCATGGGAGATGGATAACAGTCTTCGATCAAAAGCCAACTTGGGTGAGTGGGGATGGGGAGGATGGGTTTTGGTGGGCGGTTGTTGGGAGGGGATTCTTCGGACGTGCGGAGGCTTGTGATGCGGGGCAGGATGAGGAGTGGGGTTGGTGCGTTTTGCGTTCGGCCCGATGCATAGTTTATGAGTGATACGCTTGAACGAGATCTGGTGAGGTTGGTTGGACGGGGCAAGGTTTCTGCGGATGCAGCGGTTCGAAAGGAGCACGGCGGGGATCGTTGGTTTGCGAACACGATGCCGGAGGTTGTGGTGCAGGCGGGTTCGGTGGGCGATGTGCGGAAGGTGATGCGGTATGCGGATCGGGTTGGGGTGCCTGTCACGCCGCGGGGCGCTGGGGTTGGGTATGTTGGGGGGTGTGTGCCGTTGAGGGGTGGGATCTCATTATCGGTGTCGGGGATGCGAGCGATCCGGGAAATCCATGTGGAGGATGGGGTTGCGGTGGTTGAGCCTGGGGTGATCACAGGGGTGTTGCAGGAGGAGGCGCGGCGGAGAGGGATGTTCTATCCGCCGGATCCGGCGAGTTTGGCGGAGTGCAGTTTGGGCGGGAACATCGCGACGAATGCGGGAGGGCCGAGGTGTTTGAAGTACGGGGTGACGCGGCATTACGTGTTGGGGTTGGAGGCGGTGATTGCGGGAGGGGACGTGATCCGCGCGGGGGGAAGGACGCACAAGAACAAGACTGGGTTCGATTTGACGGGGCTTTTTGTGGGATCGGAAGGGATGCTGGGGGTTGTGACGGAGGCGACGTTGCGGTTGTTGCCGTTGCCACCTGCGCGTGCGGTGTTGTCGGCGGCGTTCCGGCGGTTTGATGAGGCGGCGGCGATGGTGCAGCGCGTGTTCCGCGCGGGATTCCTTCCGGCGGCGTTGGAGATCGCGGATTCCTTCACGCTGGATGCGGCGCGCAAGTTCTGCGGGTCGGCGGTGGTGCCGTCGGGGGAGGGGCACCTGCTGATCGAGTTGGACGGGCAACCGGGGTCGGTGCGTTCGGAGGTGCGTTCGCTGTCAGCGCTGATCCGCGACGCGGGGAGCATCCATTTGCGGACGGCGTTCGGGGATGGGCCGTGCGACGAGTTGTGGGAGTTGCGTCGGCGTTTTTCTGCGTCGTTGAAGGGCACGGGATTGGTCAAGTTGAACGAGGACATCGTGGTTCCACGGAGCCGCTTGGTTGATCTGGCAGATTTCGCTGCGCGTCTTCGTCGGAAGCATGGTTTCCCGGTGGCGTGTTTTGGTCATGCGGGTGATGGCAACATCCATGTGAACGTGATGGCGGCTGGCTACCACGATGACGCTCGGGTGAAGGCGCGGGTGACGCGGGTGTTGGATGAGCTTTTTGCGCAGGTCCTTGCGTGGGACGGGGCGATCACTGGGGAGCACGGGATCGGGATCGCGAAGCAGCGTTGGTGGGGGCAGGCGGTTCCGCCGGCGAATCAGCGTTTGCACGCGATGCTGAAGCAGGCGATCGATCCGAAGGGGATCGTGAATCCGGGCAAGTTCGTGCGTTAGCCGGGTTGTTGGGTTCGGGAGCGGCGACCGGAGGACGAGCGGGAGAGGCTCGGTCGGTCGTTGACGAGCGGGGCGTTATTCAGCGCCGGATGCGGGATTGCTCAGTGGGGTTCTGAGCGGGCCGCCGCGTTGGATGAGGATCCCTTTGCAGACGGCATCGGCGATGCGTTCTCGGGTTTCCGGCTGAGCGATGGTGGCGTTCTCTTTCGGGTTGCTGAGGAACCCGCATTCGACCAGGACAGCGGGGTTCTCGTTCTTCACCAGCACACGGAAGCGTGCGGTCTTGATACCTCGGTCGGCGAAGGCGCAGGTGCGGACGAGCGAGGTCTCGATGTTGCGGGCGATCTGTTTCGCTTCGGTGTCGTGATAGAAGGTCTCGAAGCCGTTGGCTTTCTTGTTGTTGCAGTCGTTGAAGTGGATGCTGACGAAGATCGCGTTCTGTTGACGGTTCGAGATGCGTGCACGGTCATCGAGCGGGATGAACACATCGGAGCGGCGGGTGGTGACTGTCTGGAAACCGTTGTCGCGCAGTTTTCCGTCGAGCCGCTTGACGACGTCGAGGGTGAGATTTTTTTCCATCAACCCTTTGCGGGTGGCGCCGTTGTCGTGTCCGCCGTGACCGGCGTCGAGGACGACGGTGGTGAAGGTGCGGCTGGTCTTGCGCACGCGTGAGACGCTGACGGTTTCACATGCGGTGAGCGAAAGGAGAGCGAGCAGGAGGAGGGAGGCGAACGGGAAGGTGCTGCGGTGATTCATCTTGGGGCGGAAATCGGAGAGAGGATGGACAGAAGGTCTGTCGGAGACAAGATGAAGCGATGAAGCTGTTTCGCTCTCGGTGGTTGGTGTGGCTTGCGGTAGTGAGGTTGGGGATGGATCCGACCGGACTTTTGGCCAAGGAAGGGAAGCGTGGAAACCCATTGATGGGCAGCACTTCGCCGTACCTTCTCCAGCACGCTCGGCAACCGGTGGAGTGGTATCCGTGGGGAGAGGAGGCGTTTGCGAAGGCGCGTCGGGAGAACAAGCCGATCTTCCTGTCGATCGGTTATTCGACGTGTCATTGGTGCCATGTAATGGCGCGAGAATCGTTTGATGATGAGAAGATTGCCGCGCAGCTGAACCGGGATTTCGTTTGCATCAAGGTGGATCGTGAGGAGCGACCGGATGTGGATCGCGTGTACATGACGTTTGTGCAGGCGACGACGGGCGGCGGAGGATGGCCGATGTCGGTCTGGTTGACGCCGGAGTTGAAGCCCTTTTTTGGAGGGACGTATTTTCCGCCAACGGATCGTGTTGGGCGGGCGGGTTTTCCGACGGTGCTACGTCGGGTCTCGGATGCGTGGAAGGAAGGGGCGGAGCGGTTACGCGAGACGGCGGAGGGGGCGATTGCTGCGTTGCGCGAGCGCGTGGTTGGGGGTGAGGGTGCTGGGGGGATGGGTGTGTCGGAGGGGATGGAGGCTTTTTATCAGGCGTTGATCCGTTCGTTCGATGCGGAGGAGGGCGGGTTTGGGCGTGCGCCGAAGTTTCCTAGGCCGAGTCAGTTGAGTGCGTTGCTACGGATCGGGAGGCGGTACGCGGGGGTTGCGGAGCGCGAGAAGGATGCGGGGATCGCATCGGGGATGGCGTTGGCGACGTTGCGGAAGATGGCTGCTGGGGGGATCCGCGACCATTTGGGAGGTGGGTTCCATCGGTACTCGGTGGATCGGTTGTGGCATGTGCCGCATTTCGAGAAGATGTTGTACGATCAGGCGCAGATTGCGGCGGTGTATCTTGAGGCGGCACAGTTGACTGGGGCGCAGGAGTTTGGGGATGTGGTTCGAGATGTCTGCGGCTATCTTCTGGAGGTGATGCGCGATGAGGGAGGGGCATTCCACGCGGCGGAGGATGCGGATTCGGTCCTTCGGGCGGGAAGCGATGAGCATGCGGAAGGTGCGTATTATGTGTGGGAGGAGGACGAGGTGAGGCGGTGCCTATCGGCCGAGGAGTTCGGTGTTTTTGCGGCGACATACGGGGTTGAAAAAGAGGGGAATGCGCCTGAGGGATCGGATCCGACCGGCGAGCTGAAAGGGAAGAACACGCTGATCTTGCGCGGTGGTGCTGAGGAGGTTTGCAAGCGACTGGGGCTGGATGTTGGCGAATATCGGCGCCTTCTTGCGAGTGCGCGGCGGAAGATGCTTTCGGTTCGATCGGATCGGCCTCGTCCGCATCGTGATGACAAGATCGTCGCTTCGTGGAATGGGATGACGATTGGTGCGTTGGCTCGGGCGGGAGGATATTTCGGTGAGGCGCGGTATGTGGATGCGGCGGTGGGGGCGGCACGATTTCTCAAGCAGCACATGTGGCGGGATGGGGTGTTGGTGCGCAGTCATCGGCAGGGAACTGGGTCGGGGCACGGGTTTGCCGAGGACTATGCGTGCGTGGCAGCGGGATTGATCGATCTGTATCAGGTGACGGGTCAGCGCGAGTGGATCGAGTGGGCGATTGAGTTGCAAAACGTTTTGGAGGAGAAGTTTGCGGATCGTGAAGGGGGAGGGTATTTCAGTTCGGATGGATCGGATGCGAGCGTGCTGCTTCGGATCAAGGAGGATCACGATGGGGCGGAACCTGCGGCGAGTTCGGTTGGTGCGGAGAACGCGTTGCGTCTGGCGGCGATCACGGGGGACGAAGGGTTCATCGGGAGAGCGGAGCGGATTTTCCGGGGGTTCAATGGCGTGGTGAAGGCCTCGGCGACGGCGCTGCCTCGGATGCTGTGCGCGATGGATTCTCGACCGGAGGCTGGGATCCAGGTGGTGATCGCGGCGGACGAGGGGGACGACACATCGGAGTTGGTGCGAACGATTTTTCGCAGCCCCTTGATTGGCGGTGTTGTGGTTTGGTCGGGGAAGGGGCGGTTCCCGCGGGTGGGAGGCGAGCACGCGAAGGTCTCTGGGCGTCCGACGGTTTATGTGTGCCGGAACTTTGTGTGCAAGCAGCC
>CAZAZT010000123.1:0-11599 GCA_964489645.1 uncultured Chthoniobacteraceae bacterium
AGCACTCCTTTGCCGACACGGAAGTGGCAGAGGGGTGTATTACACAAGAGGGAGGGTGGCCATTTCCCTATGGAACGCCGATCTCAACAAGGCTTTCGCCCGATCCTAAAAGCTCCACAGCCACAAGAAGATGCTTTTCGGGCAGTTGCCGCAGGGCCAGTTCGCTCGTGTTGCCACACGTTAACCACAAAATTTTCGGAGGGCTTCCATGTCTTTCCAGCAGGTGCACAAAATCGGTGTCCTTGGTCAAAAGAACTGCTCCTGCTTCTTTGGCTGCTTGGAAAATTTCGTAGTCTTCAGCGTCTCTCAATCCGATCTCCCGAAGCGGCTTCGCCGCAAAACCGAACTCAGAAGCCATCCAAACCGCGGTTCGAGGAGACAGATGGGCGTCCAGCCAGATTGTCATGCGGCTATGGAAGGATGATCGATTCTCCTCCTTGCGTACGCGAGACATGCCTTGATGTCATCAATCTCAAGATCAGGCATTTCCTCGACAATCTGAGCCATGCTCAGTCCCGCCACCAATAAATCAAGCACGTCGCTCACCCTGATGCGCATCCCCCTCACGCAGGGACGACCGCCGCACTGCTTTGGATTGAAAGAGATGCGTTCAAGAAGTGCCTCCATGAAGCTGACTTACACCAGTCTTGTTGGAAATGCAAGTGGGCGAGAAAATAGGGACGACGGAGGATGTCAAAAGCTGTAGGGCACGGAAATGACGTGGTTGGTGGTACCTTTTCCACGAGGTGACGCCCCCACAACGGACCCGCAAACAGGCGTCCGAAACGTTCGAATAGGACACCAGCCCTCCTGACAGCTAAAACATTCCACCCGCAGCGAGAGCGAGAGTTGGATCACTGCGTCGACTTCCGTCGCCCCCAACTTCCGCCTTTTGAGCTTCCCCGAAACGCCCAAATCTCATCGCCACAAGTCATCCATTGCCCACTCGGACTCCTCGCCCCAAGGGCACCGATGACTACCGGTCAAATGGGTTCAAAACCCTGACTCCTGAGCGTTCAAAGTCTTCTGCATTCCGCGTCACGACCGTTAAATCGTGCACAATGGCTGTCGCTGCCAGAAGCCCATCAATGACCGGCAACGGTTGCTGTGGCGATAATCGGGCCCAGCATTCGGCAACCTTGTGGTCCACAGAAAAAATCCGCTCAGCGAAGCCCACCCGTACCTCCGCGATCCAATCATCTAAAGCGATCGCAGCGCGGGCGTCTTTCCGCCGCAAAAGCTCAGCTCCCCGGCTGAGATCCGCCATGGTGAGCACGCTGAGGAAGAGGAGTTCTGCCGGTGTTGCCGCAACCCACCCCAACACGCTCGCGGACGGAGCCGGTCTCCGAAGCTCGGAAAGCACATTCGTATCGACAAGGTATCCTCTCACAACTCGATTTCTCGGGGTAAGTCACGCTGACGATCAAATAGATCTCCAGATTCGTCGGCGGTGGCCTTCGGCATCGAAAGCAGCATTTCCGAGAACGATTTTCGGTTTTTCACCTCTCCCAAGAGGGCCGTTCTCAAAACCCGCCGATGTTCCTCCTCCATCGAAACCCCATGACTCGCCGCCTGCACCCGAAGCTGACGAACAACAGCGTCTTCAATGTTCCTGACAATCAGCTGAGCCACACAGCCAAGGTGCTATCAACGATAGCGCCCTTCAAGCGAAAAGCGGCGAGCAGGCAGATTTCGAGATGTTCCTCAGTGGAGTGGAGGGCCTAGCAACGGAGGCCGTTACACGCGCAGTAAAACTTGTTGGAATCATATTTTAGCGCAGCAGGCTAGGGGTAATTTGGCCTGCTCTTGGCTGATAGATTCACCCGTCGGGCGCCCGTCAATGTACCGACGCCCCTCAATCCTCGCTCGTTCCCCATGTTCGTAATCCCTGCCACCGCTCTTCAACTCGGCCTTTACGAGCAACTCCTCGACATTGAACTCGCCGACGCGCTGGCGGCCCAGCCCGAACTCAAAACGTTGCTGGGCAAACTCGACGACGAAGACGCACCCCACGCCTACAGTCAGTTCGTTTCGCGCCTACTAGCCCACGCTCTGCGCACGCGAAAACCCGAGGAACGACTTCCCCTCGTCAATCGGCTGATCTCCCTCATTTCTGCCACCGACGGCCTCGACTACCTCCAGCGCAAAACTCTCCTCGCCGCTCGCGAACCGCTTTTGCTGTCAGTCCAATCGCCCATCGATCCCGCCCCTGCACTCAGCCGCCCCGAAACCCCGCTCACCACCAGTAGCCTGCTGACCGGTGCTCGCCACGACCCGCAACTAGAACATGAGTTGCGCCAAGAAATGGCCACTGCCGACCGAGTCGACATTCTCGTTTCATTCGTTAAATGGTCCGGACTGCGTCTGCTCCAACCCGCCTTCGAAGCACTCGCCCTGCGCAGTGTGCCGGTGCGTATCGTCACCACGTCCTACATGGGCGCCTCCGACCCCGACGCGATCGCTTGGCTTGCTGCCCGCCCCAGTTTTTCAGTCAAGGTCTCCTACGATACAGAACGCACCCGGCTTCACGCCAAAGCCTACCACTTTCAACGTCGTAGCGGTTTCTCTACTGGCTACATCGGCTCCGCCAACATGTCACAAGCCGCAATGACCAGTGGTCTCGAATGGACGGTCAAAGTGACCGAACAAGACCTGCCCCACATACTCAAACGTTTCGCCGCCGAGTTTTCGACCTACTGGGCCAGCCCCGACTTCGAACCCTACGACGCAACCCAAGCGGATCGCCTCGTTTCCGCCATTGCCCACGCAAAGACAGGCGCCGGGCAAAATGAGCCGCGACGTTTCTTTGCCGACCTGCGTCCGCACCCCTTCCAGGAACGCATCCTCGATGCGCTAGCGGCCGCCCGTGCCGTTGGCCAAACCCGCAACTTGGTTGTCGCCGCCACCGGCACCGGTAAAACCGTCATCGCGGGCTTCGACTACGTCCGCTTCATCGCCCAGTTTGCCAGTTCCAACCCGAGCGCCCCTGCGCCGAGTTTGCTCTTTGTTGCCCACAGGAAAGAACTTCTCGAACAAGCTCGCGACTGCTTCCGCACACTTTTGCGGGATCCAAATTTCGGAGACCTCCTCGTCGGCGGTCAGCGTCCGCGGGACTGGCGCTACTTGTTCGCCTCGGTGCAAAGCCTTGTCTCTAACCAGCCCTGGCTGCAACACGGTGCCACCCAATATTCCTTCATCGTCATCGACGAGGCCCACCACAGTTCAGCCGACAGCTACCGGCCCATCTTTTCGCATTACCGACCAGACGTATTGATCGGACTCACCGCCACACCGGAACGCATGGACGGCAGTTCAATCCTACCTGACTTCGGCGGTGAATTCACCGCTGAGATCCGCCTGCCCGAGGCGCTCGAAGAAAAGCTGCTCTGCCCCTTTCACTATTTCGGGGTCACCGACCCAGTCTCGCTCTCCGACGAACGCTTTTGGAAAGCCGGCAAATACGACGTGACCGCACTCACCGCCGCCTACACCGGCAACGATATTCGTGCCCGCCAACGACTCGACACCATCCTCACGAGCCTGCGCCGCTACCAACCCGACCTGAGCCACGTCCGCGCGGTCGGTTTCTGCGCCAGCGTAGAACACGCCAAGTTCATGGCCGCTGCCTTCAACGAACAAGGCTACCATGCCGAAGTCATCGTCGGAGAAACGCCCTCCGAGATCCGTGATGAACGCGTGAATGCCTTCCGCGCTGGCATCCTACCCTTCGTGTTCACCGTCGACGTTTTTAGCGAGGGCGTCGACGTGCCTGAGATTAACCTCGTGATGTTTCTGCGCCCCACTGAAAGCTTGACCGTTTTCCTCCAACAACTCGGACGCGGTCTGCGCCATCACCGCGACAAAGACTGCCTCACCGTTTTGGACTTTATCGGCCAAAGTCATCGCCGCTACCGCATCGATCGCAAGTTTGCCGCTCTGCTAACGCGCGATCGTCATCGCATGGATCAAGAAGTCGAAAACGATTTCCCGCATCTCCCGCCCGGCTGCAACATCCAGCTCGAGCGCATCGCCCGCGAGCACGTCCTGGGCAACATCCGCGAAAACCTCAAAAACCTTGGGACCTTCGTCATCGAAAGCCTGGCCACCTTTGAGCAAGACAACGGCTGTGCTCTGTCGTTTTCTAACTTTGTACGCGAGACCGGCATTTCCCCACTCACTCTGCTCAAAAACAAGACATGGTCGGAGTGGAAGGCCCTCGCTCATCACAGCGTCCCCCCGACCGATCCAGATCTCGACGCCTGCCGTCAGACCCTCCGCCGCGTGCTGTTGCGAACCGATCCTCGCACCCTCGCGCAACTTGCGCTTTACGCATCCCCCACCGCCGAGATCAATGATCTGCAAAGCCTCCTCAGCGAAACCGACGGCATTGCACTTCATTACCTTCTTTGGGGAAAAAAAGCAGGCGACGTGGGAGTGATCTCCCTCGCTGATTCACTGTCAAAATGGCGCCGCAATTCAAACGCAGTGAATGATCTACGGGAAATCATTGAACACGTGCAACGCCAGCACGCCTACCCGACCACACCGGTGCACCTCGCCTTCCCCTGTTCACTCCACCTGCACGCTGCCTACGGTTCGGCGGAAATCAAAGCTGCGCTCGGCTTGTGCACCTTGGAAAAATCCGGTTCTACCGGCGTGGGTGTATTTCATGCCGAACATTTAAAGTGTTACGTGCACTTAGTGACCTTCCGAAAGTCGGAACAGGATTTTTCGCCGACGACCCAGTATCGCGATTACCCGATCAGTCGTACCCAACTGCACTGGGAAAGCCAGTCGACCACGACGCAGATCAGCTCCACAGGCCAAAACCTCCTCAATTTTCAAAGTCTCGGCTACACGATCCTATTTTTTGCTCGGCTGGAAAAACGCATCGAAGACGAAACCGCGCCATTCATTTTTCTCGGGCCTGCGGCAAAAATCCTGAATGTGGAAGGCAATCGCCCGATCTCGATGGTGTGGGAATTGGCCCACCCGATGCCCGCTGCACTTTTTGAGGACGCCAGACCCGCATAACCTTACGTGACCACGCTGGGCACATCACCCTCTCCCGCCGATCTCCACCCTCACAACTTCCAACACATTTATTGGCAGTTACATAGCGATCCATTCAACTGTTTTTACCTACTACACTTTGCAGCAACTTTGAGCGGCTTGGAAGGCGGAGTCCCAAGCCCGACAGCAACACAGCGACGACGTCTTCAGGCTTTGCAACCGTCCGCACTCCTCAATCCAAGCGCCCTCAGGCTCCCACACAACTCTCCACAAAAACCAAAGAGGTTCCTCACGTCGAAAGGTATCCACGCATCTCCGACCATCTTATTTGAACCGTACCCGCGGTGCGGTCGAACCTTGCCGGCGCCGCCCCCTCTCAGCTTTTCCGATGGGGCTCGGTTTTCGCGCCCTTGTACATCTCAGTTCAAGGGCCCTCAGGCAACTGCGCCCCGAAAAGACACCAACCATCCAAGCAGTCCGGAAAAAATGGGGTCCCCGAGGTAGGCGCCCCCTCTGCAAAATCCTTGCTCCGCGCTTTTTTAGCAGAGGTCATTTTTGGAGAATGAGTTCCACCCCAACACGCGCACCCCATTACGTACGTAGGTGTCCTCTCCGCCGTGAATGAGCCACGGATCTAACACCTCCTCTTCAGGCGCAAACCGGGTCGTTTTTTGGGCGGCACGGACGTAATCGGTGGTCACCGTTCGCCCTGCCTTAATTTCCACCGTCTGCAAACGCCCGGCACTCTCAAAGAGCAGATCCGACTCAAGCCCACTGTTGTCGCGCCAAAAGTAAAGATCGGCCGGCCTTCCAAGATTGAACCTCTGTTTGAGAAACTCGCTCACCACGAGCGTTTCAAATAACGCCCCACGACTCGGGTGCACGGCCAGCACATCCGACGAACGGATCCCCAAGAGCCAACAGGCCAGACCCACGTCCAAAAAATAAAGCTTGGGCGTTTTGACCAACCGTTTGCCAAAGTTCCTGTGATACGGCGGGAGCATGTACACGATGTCACTCGACTCCAAAACGGACATCCACGCCCGGGCGGTGCTCTGCGAAATGCCCGCTTCGCCCGCCAACGCATTCAGGTTGAGGAGTTGTCCCGTGCGCGCAGCGCAAAGCCTCAGGAATCTCTGGAACACCATCAAGTCCCGGACCTCAAGCACCTGCCGCACATCCCGTTCGACGTAAGTGGCCACATAACTGCCGAGCCAATCCCCAGGATCCACACTCCCCGAATACAAGGCGGGATAGCAACCGCGCAGGAGCATCTCATCCAGACTGCCGACGCGTTCCTCCGGAATTTCAGCGAGGGAAAGCGGCATCAAGCGCGTCATTCCCACCCGTCCTGCAAGGGATTGGGTGATTCCAGCCAACAGCCCGAACTGCTGCGAACCCGAGAGAACAAAGCGCCCAGGCGTCCGGTCCTCATCGACCATCCCCTGCAGATAGGAAAATAAGGCCGGCCAACGCTGAGCCTCGTCAAAAATCGCGCCCTTCGCGAAGCGCGCCAGAAACCCTCGAGGGTCCTCGTGGGCAAACGCGAGTTCCGAAGGGTCTTCCAAACTCACGTACTTCAACCCGGAGAAAAAATGCCGCGCAAGGGTGGTCTTGCCCGATTGTCGGGATCCGGTGATCGCCACCACAGGAAACGCGTTGGCGAAGCGTTGAAGCGTGGGTTGAAGTTGGCGCTCCAGCATGGAGATTTCTTACAATTTCACGATTCATTCGTCAAATAGCATGAAACCGCCAAGGAAATCCCACGTCGCCTTCGGGCACAAATGATCGTCCATGGCGACGTCGATGCCTGGCGGAGTAACTGCACTTCTGCGTCAGGGAGGCGCTCAAGGCAGCTTGGATCTGAGCCCCCCGATTCCGCCGCTATGCTGAGAGAGGACAACTCACGCCCACTCCGTGCCATCCCCACGAAAACGGAGGAACCGCCAACCGCCCCTGAAACCCCAACCCTCGCCGCACGGCGTCCTCAACCTCCGCAAGTTCACCCAGACTGATCCGGGTCAGAAATCGCTCCCGTTTTGGCAGCGGAACCGTACCAATATCGTGAGCGCCAGAGACGCTGGAAAAATCCTTTGCCCAATATGACCCCCTCCAAAGCGCCCTCCACGCACTTCAACCGTGCGAGCCACATCCGTCGCAACCGCCTTTTCAACCGCCTCAGAAGCCGCCCCAACTCGCGCCCCGCACAAACCTCGTCACGCATACTGCTCACCCTCCTGCTCGCGCTGCTGACGCTCACCCCGCGCGTTACGCTTCATGCCTCGGATGCGCCAACGCCCGAATCTCCCATCGATCGAGCGGTCGTCTATTCCCCGCACCCGCACTTCCGTTGGAAACGCGAGGCGGATGCGAAAATCGACGAAGAGCACCGCATCCAGATCGCCCGAGACGAAACGTTCAATGAAGTGATCTGCGATGACCGCGTGGAAGTGGTCTCGCGTTTTGTGCCGGTGAACTCGCTCCCGCCCTCGAACTACTGGTGGCGCGTGCGTCGAGGCCGAGGGGAATGGTCGCAGCGCGCGAACTTTGAAGTCCGCGCCCCAGAAACCCTCTTCACGATCCGCGCGAACACCGATGCAGACGAACTCACCCGCGTGCTGAACAAGGCTGCAATGCACTCCCCGGCACGCGTGAACTTCGAACCCGGTGAATATCGGATCCCTGTCCGCGAACGGACGGGCTTGGCGATCCTCGAAAACGCTCGCGACCTCGTCATCGACGGACACGGGGCAAAGCTGGTGCTCGTCGGTGAATCCTGTCTCTTGAGCCTGCGCAACTGCCATCGGGTCACGATCCAGAACTTTGAGGCGATGAGCAGTCAGCCCGGACACACCTTGGTGCGTGTGCTCGAAGTGGATCACGCACACGCTCGGCTCGTCGTGAAACCGGAACCAGGCTACGACCCCGACGTGGTGCGCTTCTTCGTTGGAGAAGGCAACGGTGGCAGTTTTCTGAATCGCGTGGACCCCGCGTTTCACGGACGACACCTCAGCCGCGGATTCATCTCCGCTCGAAGTGCCACAGCGAGCGTCGCGCCGGATGCGTCAGACCGTTTTCACATCAGCCCCGTGAAGGCCACCACCCTAGAGCATCACGAACCCGGCGAGCTCGCAGTGGTCACCCTTTATCGCGCACCCTTCGTCCGGATGGACGCGACGGAGCAGTGCACGCTCAGCCGGATCACGCTTGTCGACCATCCCGGCGGCCCCTGCTTGGGCAACGACAACTCCGCACAAAGCCTATTGAACGTCAAAGTGTTGCGCCGCTCTTCTTCGGACTTCCAAGGCGGGCATTCCGGCGTGAACAACGGAAGGATCGGCGCGTGGGTCGAAGGTTGCGAATACGAATGCTTGGCCGATGACGGCGGCCCTGCCCATCAGGCACTGCGGATGAAGGTGGACCACGCGGACGGTCCGGACACCCTCATCCTATCGGACTCATGGACGAACAGCGAAATCCGCCCCGCCGATCGTATCGTGCTGGTGGACCCCCGCACTGGGCGATTCGCAACAGCCACGGTCCGTTCGGCATCTGATGGTCGGAAAACGATGCGGCTCCGCCTTGATGCGGAGCTTGCAGGGATCGCCACATCACTGGGCCGTGAGCCGAGCGAGAACTGGAAGGGCTTGCTGCTTTACCGTTACGAGCCTAGCAATGAGGACTTTGTGTATCGACATAACCGACACGTCGGCGGACGCGGCCACGGCGTGAAGTTCAACGGCACGCGAGGATGGGTCGCGGACAATCATTTCGAGAACATCACCGGAAATCCGATCCACGTTGGATTCACCTACACCGAAGCCATTTCCGGCGTCGGCGCACGCGATGTGTTGGTGAGTGGCAACGCCATCATCTCCAGCGGATGGACACCCATCACCTGCCTTTCAACCTCCGGCCTCGGCGGAAACATCCTCATCCGCGGCAACCGTATCGCCGACCCTCGCGAAGCGGCCATCGCCATCAAAGGGTGCAATGGCGTCACGATCACTTCCAACGAGTTCAGCTCCAAACTGGCGCCGACAAAAGGGGTCTGGATCACGTCCGAAGACACCACGAACCTTCGCGCCTCCGAGAACAAACATCCGAGCGAGGTACCACTGACAAAGCAGGATAGACCATCGAACTGAATCTAGCACGACCGACCCTCATCGTTCCAACAACCCACAGGTCATTCACGAAGAACCTCTTAAACAATGCCACCTCATCGAAGGATAACGGAAGCGATCCGGATCATTCTCGTTGGGCGAACGGAACAACGACGCCTCCGCCGATCGAACCCAGCATGTCCCCCGTTTCCTCTCAGCCCCATCGCAAACACGAGGCCCGGATCACGCACTCCATGAAACACGCCGTCACCATCCTCGCCGTCGTCCTGCTATCGGCCCCGTCGCTCCCAACGCGCGCGGACTCGCCCACGTCTCTGACGCAGCACCTCCGCACGATTGGCGACCTCGGGGACTTGCGCGACATCCGGGCCGAGTGGAATGAAGGCGTTCTGGCACTTTCGGCCACCAAGGCCGAGCGGCTATCGTGGGCGAACATTCCGGCGCCTGTGGCGGGCTGGGATTTCGGGACACGTTCCACCGTGAGTGCTGAGATCACGAACACCGGTTCTACTCCCGCGGGAGTGATGTTCTGGTTGGTCGGGGACCAAGGATGGAGTGCCGTGGTCGACGTCGCCACCCTTGCCCCTCACGAGGTGCGCACCTTCTCATGCAACCTGCGGGCCACGTACCCGGATGGCACGCCGAAGCTCAACCCCAGCAAGGTGAAACACGTTCAGGTCATGCTGGCTGAGCCCGTCCCTTCTAAATCGGGTGAATATCTCAGTCCGAAAATCACCCGCCCGATCTCCGTCGAGATCCGGCGCTTAACCGCCGAGGGCATCCAACCGGAGTGGAAACGTCCGCCCGGACGCATCGACGTTCCCTCGGTTGAAGACACCGATCCCGCGCCGGGTAAGCGCGTGCGATACCGACTCCCGGGTGATGAAACGGGCCACATCTACGGTATCCTGAACCTTCCTGAGGACTGGGTGCCCGGGAGGAGCTATCCGGTCATCGCCGAATATCCCGGCAACATCTTTTACGGCACAGCGTGTTATTCCACGGGGATGCCAGAGCAGTGCGTGATCGGATACGGGATGACCAAGGGCAAAGGAGCCATCTGTTTGGCGCTCCCATTCTTGGATCGCGCGACTGGAAGGATCGCTGAAAACGGATGGGGCAACGCCGATGATACCGCCGACTACGCGCTGCGCATGGTCTCAGAGGTTTGCTCGAAGTTCGGTGGCGACCGTGAGAATGTGGTGCTGACGGGCTTCTCGCGCGGCGCCATCGCATGCGGCTACATCGGACTACGCAACGAGCGCATCGCGGCGCTGTGGAAAGGTTTCCACGCATGCCAGCACTATGACGGAGCCAACTGGAACGGTTCAACGATGCCCGACGCTCTGGAACGCGCCACACGTTTCCGAGGCAAAGCCGTTTTCCAAACGGACAACGCGGAATCCAAGTTCCAACCGGTGATGGACGTGATGAAGACGTCCGCCACGTGGACCCAATCCGGCCTGGGGTTTCACTCCACCGCGATGTTCCTCGACGATCGTCCGTCCACCCGCCAGTTGCGCGAATGGTTCTGGCAACTCGTCACCCCCTCCCCGAAGTGAGTCTCACCGTCGTCTCGCAATCGGAAGCGCACGCCCACTCCTCACGCCTCACCATCCGGACACCGAGTTTTTGATCCGATGCTGAGGCGCAAACGACGGACCGCGATGCGAGTCTGAAGTGGGCAATCCGCGGTAGACCACCGTGCGCCCCAATCGCGCCAGGTTGGGCGTGAATATCGTTGATGTTACGAAGACTCGCCCGCTCGACCGAGGACGCAAACATGTCCATTATCCTGTCACGATGACGGCAATGACATACACGGTGGCGCGAGAAAACTTGGCCGCAACGATGGACCGAGTCTGCGCGGACCACGATCCGGTGATCATCACGCGCAATCGAGATCAAGCAGTGGTCATGATTTCGCTCGAAGATTACGAATCGCTGCAGGAGACGGCCTATCTCCTCCGGTCTCCTGCCAACGCCAAGCGATTGATCGCTTCGATCGAAAGTCTGAATGCTGGGGACTCCTTGAGAAAAAGCGTCAACGATTTGGCTGAAGCGTGAATCTCGTTTTCTCTGCGTTCGCTTGGGCGGATTACCAGCACCGTGTCCGACCGGACAAAAAATGGTCCGCCGAATCAATGAACTGATTAAAGGCACGCTCCGCAGTCCGTACTCTGGGATCGGAAAGCCGGAACCATTGAGGCATACCCTGACGGGTTTTTGGTCACGGCGCATCACGGATGAACGCCGGATGGTTTACCGCATGGCTGGGGCTGATCTGGAGATCGCGCAACTCCGATTTCACTACTCCAAGTAGCCCGTCAACCCAGCAACTTTTCTCGGCACGATGAAGCGAGCCGGAGCGGCGCAACAATGCCCGGCGCTCTGGAACGCGCCGCACGTTTCCGAGGCAAAGCCGTTTTCCAAACGGACAACGCGGAATCCAAGTTCCA
>CAZAZT010000124.1:0-11390 GCA_964489645.1 uncultured Chthoniobacteraceae bacterium
GGGGAGAGCGACGGAGGCGGAGCCGGAGGAGCGCCCCGCCGAGGTGGCCTCTTCGTGGTGGGGTGGTGGGGGCGAAATTTTTTTAGATTTTTGGTGATGCAGATGCGTTTCTTCCAGCTTCCGATTTTCGATGCGGGCACCGGTGCGGACGAGTTGAACCGGTTCTTGAGGACGCATCGTGTTCTGAGGGTGCAGCGCGAGATGGTGGTGGTGGCGGGGTCAGCCGTGTGGGCCATTTGTGTGGAGTATCTGGATGGGAAGGTTTCTTTGGAGGAGCGGGGTGGACGAGGCGTAGGGGCGGTGCGTCGGGAGGGGCACAAGATCGACTATCGGCAGGTGTTGAGTCCGGAGGATTTTGTTGTTTACAGTGCGTTGCGGGATTTTCGGCGATCGGTTGCTCAGAGTGATGGGGTAGCGATTTGGTCGGTTTTCACGAACGAACAGATTTCACAGATTGCGCAGAAGCGTCCGCAAACTCGGGAGGAGTTGATGCAGGTGCCTGGGGTGGGCGATGGGCGGGTTGATCGGTATGGTGAGCAGGTGTTGAACGTTGTGAAATCGCTTGGGGGGCCGGTGCAATGAAGCGGGTTGGGTATTTGATGGAACGGATTGCGGACATGGAGAATTTGCGTGAGGCATTTTTTGCTGCGGCGCGTGGCAAATCTGTGCGTCGCGATGTTGCGGAGTACCGCGCGAATCTTGGGGAGGGGCTTGATGCGTTGCGGCAGGGTTTACTGGCGGGTGATCCTGAGGTTGGGGGATACCGACAGTTCACCATTCACGATCCGAAGGAGCGAGTGATCACGGTGGCGCCGTTTGGCCAACGGGTTTTGCATCACGCGTTGATGCGTGTTTGTGAGCCGGTGTTCGATGCGCATTTGATCCCTCGGACTTACGCGTGTCGGAAGGGGAAGGGACGGTTGGTGGCGTTGGAGGAGGCGCAGCGTCAGTGTGGTCGGCACGCGTGGTATCTTAAGTTAGACATCCGGAGGTATTTCGATTCGGTACCGCACGCGAGATTGATCGAGCGGTTGTGGTGTATTTTCAAGGATCCGAGGCTTCTTCGGGTGTTTGAGCGGATCATCCGTTCGTTTGAGGTGAGGCCGGGATGCGGGTTACCGATTGGGAATCTGACGAGCCAGCATTTTGCGAATCTTTATTTGGACCGGGTGGATCGGCATATTGAGGCGCAGCGTTGTGAGGATGGGGGGCGCTTTGTGGTGTTGCGGTACATGGATGATCTGTTGGTGTTTGGTCGGACGTACGAGGCTTTGGCGGGTTTGAGGAAGGTATTGCGGGCGGAGGTGGTACCGTCGTTGGGGTTGAGTTTGAAGCAGGAGCGGATTGGGCGAACGTCGGATGGGGTGGGTTTTTTGGGGTGTGTGGTATGGCGCAGTCATCGGGAGTTGAATCGGCGGAGTCGGATCCGGTTTACGGAGATGATTGAGCGGATGGATCGTGGGGTGGCGGAGGGATGGTTGAGTGAGGAGGAGGCGCAGCGGCGAGGGACGGCGATGGTGGCTTACGCGAGGACGGCGAGTTCGTTGCGTTTTCGGCAGGGGTGTTTGGAGGGTCATTTTTGGGCGTCAGCCTTGGGGGAGACGGGACCTGGAACCGGCGGCTTCGCGGGGGCAGTTGGAACAACAACGCGGACAACGCGCAGGTCGCGAATCGCGACGACAACAACAACCCGGCCAACCGCAACAACAACAACGGGTTCCGTCTCGCCCGCAGCTCGGGATCCGTCCCTGGATGGGGATGAGTGTCCGGAACCGGCTGTCGTCCAGCGCTGCCTTGTGGCAGGCGAAACCCGGGGAGAGCCATCTCCCGTTAGTAACGCGGTGGAAGCCGTTGTTGAAAGCGGGGATGGCGGAGGGGGTTTGGGCGATGTATTGAATCGAACAGGAAAGGGAGCAAAGCCATGATCAAGAACGGAACAGACACGAGTGAGACGTTGCAGGGCGGGAGTGGGGACGATTTTTTGGATGGGGGTTTGGGGGATGATTGGTTGATGGGTGGGGTGGGGTCGGATGTGTTGCGTGGGGGGGACGATCATCCGGGGAGTGGGTTGGAGTTTGGGACGGGGGCGGGGAGTGATGTGTGGGGGGGGGGCGGGGGGGGGGCAAGGGGGGGGGGGGGGGGGGGGACCGACTGGATGGGGGGTGGGGATGAGATGTTTTTTGGGTACGAGTACGATGGGAATGTTTCTGCGTTGGTGTTTGATTGGATGGAGGGCGGGGAAGGGGATGACACGTATGTGGTGGGGGATGATGGGGATGTGGTGGTGGAGTTGGCTGGGGAGGGGACGGACGAGGTGATTGCGGGGGTTGGGTACACGTTGTCGGAGAATGTGGAGCGGTTGAGTTTGTCTGGGAACGAGGGGATCAGCGGGACGGGGAACGGTTTGTCGAACACGTTGAGCGGGAATGTGGGGGCGAACCGTTTGGATGGGATGGAGGGGGATGATTCGGTGGTTGGGGGCGGTGGGAACGACACGTTGGTGGGGGGTGTTGGGGCGGACACATTGGTGGCGGGATTGGGGTTGGGTCGGGTGGAGGGGGGTGTGGGTACGGATGTGGTGATTTTGGATTGGGCTGGGGTGACGGGGTTGACCTTTTCGGCGAGCGGTTTGAGCAAGGGAGCGAGCGGGTATGGGGGGCGTTATGAGGCGCGGAATGGGACAGGGGCGTTGGTGGCGGCGGTGGATTTTGTGGGGATCGAGCGGTTGGTGTTGGAGGGGAAGACGGTGAACATTGAGCCACCGGCAGCGCCTGCGGTGAGGGTGAAGCGGGTGTCGGCTGCGAGTGCGACGTCTGAGGCGGGTGGGGCGGTGGAATATTCGGTGTCGTTGACGCGGGCGCCGATTGATGTGGTGCGGGTGATTTTCACGAGCAGCGACACGACGGAGGGGCGTGTGATCGGGAGCGGGGTGAGTTTCACGTCGAAGAACTGGAGTGTTCCGCAGACGGTGCGTGTGGAGGGGGTGGACGACTATCTTGATGACGGGAACATTGGGTACACGGTGAACGGGCGGATTGAGACGACGGACCTGTATTACAATCGGTTGACGGTGGCGCCGGCGAATTTGGTGAACAACGATGACGGTTTGGATAAGCCGCTTTTTTTGAAGGGCACGATTGGGGTGGACATCTTGAAGGGTGGGAATGGGGGGGACCGGATTTGGGGGTACGGAGATCAGGACAGCGTGGTGGGTGGGCGCGGCGATGACACGTTGTACGGGAACGAGGATGACGACCGTTTGTTCGGCGAGGACGGGAATGATCGTTTGTACGGCGGGTACGATCAGGACAGTTTGGTTGGCGGTGCGGGTGGGGATTCGCTGTGGGGGGAGGCTGGGGCGGACACGTTGGTTGGCGGGGAGGGGGATGATTTATTGCATGGGGGGGTGGAGTTGGATGGGGACTCGATGGTGGGGGGTGCGGGGAACGACACGTATTTTGTGGATAGCGTGGCGGATCGGATCAACGACATGGGGTTGGCGTCGGATGTGGACACGGTGTTGGTGTTACAGGCGATCAGTTACACGTTGCCGACGAATGTGGAGAATGCGGGCATTGATGGGACGGGGGACGCGAACTTGAAGGGGAACGCGTTGAACAACGGGTTGCGGGGGAATGAGGGGAAGAATGTGTTGGATGGGGCGGAGGGGAATGATCGGTTGAGTGGGGGTGGGGGTTCGGACCGATTGGATGGCGGGGTGGGCAACGATTCGTTGGCTGGGGGTACGGGGAACGACTCGTTGTTGGGGGGTGCAGGGGTGGATTGGGCGGATTTTGCGGCGGCTGGGGTTGACTTGAAGGTGGATCTGACGACGGGGAAAGTGACGGGGGAGGGCACGGATCTCCTTTTTGACATCGAGAATCTGGTGTTGGGCGAGGGGTCGGATGTGGTGGCGGGTGGGGCTGGAGCGAACGATCTTGAGGGTGGGACGGGCGAGGACAGTCTGTCGGGTGGGCTTGGGAACGACACGTTGAGTGGGTGCGCGTATGGGAAGGGGGGTGGGTACGCGGAGGTGGACACGTTGGTGGGGGGTGTTGGGGCGGATGTGTATGAGTTGGGGTGGAGTGGTGGGCGTTATTATGACGACGGGGTTGCCAGTTCTTCGGGGCGGATTGATTACGCGTTGATCGTGGATTTTGCGGTTGGGCAGGATCGGTTGCTCTTGGATGGAGCGGCGAAGAGCTATTTTGTGGGAGCGAGCGGGGTGGCGGGTGTGGCGGGCACGGGGTTGTTTTATGACAGCAATGCGAGTGGGAAGTTCGATGCGACGGATGAGTTGATCGCGATTGTGCGTTCTGCGGGGGGAGGGTCGGTGACGGCGGCGAACGTTTTGGGGACGGCGGTTTGGGTTTGAGGTGCGTGGGTGAACGTGGGGCTCGGGTTGGGAGGCGATCTTTGGTAGCACTGGGGGATGCAACCGAGCACACGTTCTGAGGTCAGGGTCAGTGGGGGACTAACCTTCCGTTCCCGTTTTTTCAAACGATTGGTCGTGAGGAGATTGGGTGGGGTGGTGAGGTGTATTGTTGGGGTGGCGTTGTTGGGAGGGGTTGTGGAGGGGGCGGTGCCGCGGGAGGCGCTTCCGTTGGATGCGCCGGAGTGGCCGTTGAACTATCGGTTGCATGTGGAGGGGGCGGCGACGGTGCGGTTGGGCGAGGCGTTTTCGGTCGGCTTGGAGGGGGAAGGGCCGCATGATGTGGCGGTGGAGCGCCCTGCGAAAGGGGGGCCGGTTTTGCGGGTTTGGCGGGCGGGCAAGTTGGTGCGGGGGCCTGAGGAGGTATTGGGGTTGGGGGGAGCGAGTGCGCAGGTTTTTCCGGAATCGGGACTGGATTTTGGCCAGGATTTCACGGCGCTGGCGGCGTTTGAGGTGTCGGGTGGTGGGACGTTGTTCTCGAAGTGTGCGGCGACGGGGAAGTGGGTACCGGGCGCGAAGGCGTTGTTCATCCGAGGGGGGCGATTGGTGTACGACATCGGCTGGGTGGGGGCGATGGCGGGAGGGCCTCGGGTGGATGATGGGAAGCCGCATGTTGCGGTGTTGCGGGTGAGCGGGGGGGATGCGCGTTTGTGGTTGGATGGGAAGGTGATTGCGGAGCGTGCGAAGTTCGGGCGCGGGGATGGGGAGGGGCATGTGTTCAAGGTGGGGGCAGCGGCGACCGATTTTGCTGGGGAGTTGGAGAATGGCCGGATTGCGGGGGTGAGGGTGTGGTCACGGGGATTGGGGGATGAGGAGGTGGCGGGGTTGTTCCGCGAGGGGGGGCAGGGTGCGAACACGCCGGATTTTGTTCATGTTCCGAAGGGGGTGCAGCGGCCGGAGGTGAGGGGTGGGAGGGGCTGGGTGCAGGCGTTGGAGCGGAGCGATCATGCGGAGATTGTGGGGCGTTGGGACGAGAAGCGTTTGCGGGAGGGGGAGGCGATTTATCGGTCGCTTTGCGTGGTGTGTCATGGCACGAGGGAGCAGCCGGGGTCCTTGCCGACGGCGTTACGGTTTGGGGAGGGGACGTTCAAGAATGGGAGCGATCCATTTTCGATGTATCTGACGTTGACGAAGGGTTTTGGGCAGATGGTTGCGCAGCCGCAGTACACGACGGAGCAGAAGTATGCGGTGATCCATTACATCCGTGAGACGTTCTTACGACCGTATCAACCGAGCCAGTATGCGGCGGTGGATTTGGGGGTGTTGCCGCGGGGTTTATCGCGAGGGGAGGAGGAGAAGGTGGACCATTCGTTGCCTGCGTATCGGCGGATGGAGTTGGGAAACTCGCTTTTTTGGACGTACGAGGTGGCGCCGGGGAACATTGCGCAGAAGGGGTTGGCGATCCGGTTGGACGAGGGGGCTGGAGGGGTGACGAAGGGGCGAGCGTGGATGGTTTACGATCACGATACGATGCGTGTGGCTGCGGGGACGACGGGTACGTTTATTGATTGGAAAGGGATCGCGTTTGATGGGAGTCACGGGACGCACACGGGATTGACTGGGGAGCGGCATTTTGTGTTACCGGCGGAACCGGGTTGGGCGGTGGACGGGTTTGAGGATCCGCGTCCGGTTGCGAAGGACGGGAAGCGTTATGGTCCGGTGAAGGGTTTGCGGTTCATGGGTTTGTACAAGCATGGGAACCGTTCGGTGATTGCGGCACGGATCCATGGGGTGGAGGTTCTGGAGTCGCCGGGGTTGATCGATTATGGGGCGACGCCGGTTTTTGTGCGGACTTTGAATGTTGGGGCATCGGCGAGGGGGTTGCGGTTGCGGGTGGCGCCGGATTCGGTGAGTGTGGTTTTGAAGGGGGGCGGTGTGTTACGGAGGGAGGGCGGGTATTGGGTGGCGGAGTTGCCTGGGGGCAGCGTTTCGCGGTTGTTCATTTCGCGAGCGGGAGTGGATTCGGTGGAATCGATGGCGGGCGGTTTTGTGGGGACGATGGAGTTGGAGCCATTGACGCGGGGAGGGGAGGCGCAGTGGCGGCAGACGGTTGAGACGGTGACGGTTCCTGGGGGTGAGGGAGGTGGATTTGTGGCGGACGAGTTCCCGTTGCCGAAGGGGGATCCTTTTCAGAGTTGGTTCCGGCCTGGGGGCTTCGATTTCAGTCCGGACGGGCGTTCGGCGGTGGTGGCGATGTGGAATGGGGATGTGTGGCGAGTGGAGGGGTTGATGGCGGCTGGGGCGGGGCGTTTGACGTGGCGTCGGATTGCGAGTGGGTTGTTTCAGCCGTTGGGGGTGAAGTTCCGAGGTGGGGAGTTGTTCGTGTTGTGTCGGGATCAGTTGGCGCGGTTGGTGGATCGGAACGGGGATGGGGAGATCGATTTTGTGGAGTGTTTCAATGATGACGCGGAGGTGACGGAGCATTTTCACGAGTTTGCGATGGGGTTACAGACGGATGGGGCGGGGAATTTTTATTATGCGAAGTCGGGGCGGCACGCGTTGGACAGTGTGGTGCCGCAGCATGGGACGTTGTTGAAGGTGCGAGCGGACGGATCTGGGACGGAGATTTTGGCGACGGGTTTTCGGGCGGCGAACGGGGTGTGTGTGAATGGGGATGGGACGTTTTTTGTGACGGATCAGGAGGGTTTTTGGACACCGAAGAACCGGATCAATCGGGTGAAGCCGGGAGGTTTTTACGGGAACATGTTCGGGTACACGTCGGTGACGGATCCGTCGGATGAGGCGATGGAGCCGCCGCTGGTATGGGTGACGAACGCGAAGGATCGGAGTCCGGCGGAGTTGGTATGGGTGCCGGAGGGAGTTTGGGGGGGATTGGGAGGGCGGCTGTTGAATTTGAGTTATGGGACGGGGCGGGTGTTTGTGGTGCCGCACGAGGAGTTGGGAGGGGTGTGGCAGGGGGCGGTGTGCGAGTTACCGATGCCTGCGTTTCCGACGGGGATCATGCGTGGTCGGTTTGGCGCGGATGGGAGTTTGTATGTGTGCGGGATGTTCGCGTGGGCGGGGAATGCGACGGGAGCAGGTGGGTTTTACCGGATCCGTCCTGGGAAGGTTGCGGTACCTGTGCCGGTGGAGGTGAAGGCGTTACGTGGGGGGATTCGGGTACGGTTCAGCGAACCGGTGGGGGATACGGCGAGTGAGATGACGGTTTGGTCGTTGAAGCGTTCGAAGGGCTACGGTTCGAAGCATTACGACGAGCGGAGTTTGAGCATTCGTCAGGTGGTGGTGAGTGAGGACCGCCGGGTTGTGGACGTGGAGGTGCCGGAGTTAGGACCGACCCAGTGTTATTCGTTGCGGATTGGCGAGCACGTTTTGCATGGGACGATCCACCGATTGGGGTCGGGATCGGTGCAGGGGCGGTGAGGGGGCGCGGGTGTGTTTTTTGGGGGGCCGCGGGTTGGGTGTGGCCTCGGATCCGGCGGCGCGGGTTCGGTTTGTCAGCGTGGTGCGTGGGGATCGTCGACGGCGTTGCCGTTGATGATGCTGTCGAAGAGGGGTTTTAATCGTCTTGCGCCGTGGACGTTCAGGTGATTGGAGTCTGAGTAATACGCGGTGTTGTCTTGGGAGATGAGGATTTGATCGTTTTCGACCAAGAACTTATGGGGTTGCAGGCGCACGAGGCCGGGGCGTTGGGGTAGGCGGTCGAAGGCATCGAAGACGGCGGATTGGTGGCGGAGGCAATCGGTGTAGCTCGGAATCTTGAGGTGGAGGGTGGGATCCAAGAACTGGAGTGCGACGATTTCTGGGACGTGATGTCCGATTTCTGGGATGGGGTAGAGCAGGACGACCTTTTTTTGTTGGGCGTTCAGGAGGTCGATGAGTTCGTTCAGGGTGTTGAAGAGGATGTTGGCTTTTCTGTGGATTTCCTGAGGCGTGTTGGGGTTGTTGATGAGCGACATGTCCAGCACGGAGTCATTCCGGACGTACGAGGTCCATCGGGCGGAGAGAACCACTGTGTGGATGTTATCGTTCTCTGAGATGTATGTATAAGCGGCTTCGGTGTAGTGTTTTTTGACGAGCTCGTTTTTTCGTTTGCCTTCCATTTGGGTGTGCCATTTCGGGATGGGGGCCGTTCCTCCTCGGCCGTAGAATTTGACACTGACTTGGTGATTGGCGGCGGACTCGGCGAAGGAAACGGCGATGGAGTTTGCATGGCTATCGCCCCAGAGGACGAAGCGCGGGATTTTGGAGGTGTCGCCGAAGGTGAACGATTTTTCGGGTGGGACGTGTTTGTCGAACGATTGCCTTTGGAAGGGGGTTCCTTGTTGGGCGGTTTGAAAGATCTGTTCGACCTGCTTGCTTTGGGGCACGAGAAAGCCGTGATGCCGTTTCACGTGGGAGGCGAGGAGGGCGCTCGATGCGAGGAGGGAGACGAACGCTGTGACGAGCAGTTGTGGGTGGGTGATATGCCATTTTCGGAGAGGGGTTTCCACGAAACGCCAGCTCAGGTAGCCTGAGATGAAAGTGGCTGCGAGTGAGGACAGGTTGTGCGCTGCGGATCCTTTGGGGAGGAGGGTGGCGAGCGAGAGGGTGATGGGCCAGTGCCAGAGGTAGAGTGAGTAGGAGATCTTTCCGATGAATGTGAACGGCTTCAAGGAGAGGAGCGTGTTTATGCCTCGATCATTTCCTAATATGATGAGGCAACTGCTGAGTGTTGGGAGCAGGCAGGACATTCCTGGAAAGGGCGTGGAGGAGCCGAGGCTGAGGAATCCGGTGAAGAGAGCGGGGATGCCGACCCATCCGAAGCATGCGCGAGCGGTTGGGGAAAATGCTTTGGGGGTGAGGGTTAAAAGGATGCCGAGCAAAAGTTCCCAAGCGCGTGATTGGAGGGAGTAGAAGGCCAGTGGGCTTGCGTTCTTGACCAAGATTTGCGAGGTCACCAGGGAGACAAGCGACAGGGCGAACAATACGAGGCCTGTTGATTTTGCGGATAGTTGGCGTTTGTGGATGCAGTACAACAATATGGGGCAAAGGAGATAGAACTGTTCTTCGACTCCGAGAGACCACGTGTGGAGTAAGTGCATTTTGTCCACCGTGCTTGCGAAGTAGTCACCGGCGGTTTGGTTGAAGAACCAGTTGGAGCCGCCGAGGGAGGCCCAGAGTCCGGATTGGGTGACGGTGACGGCATCGGTGAGGCGGGTTCCTGCTAGGACAAAGAGTTCGGTGACGAGGATGACGAGTGCGAGAGCAGGAAAGATCCGGGCGATGCGTCTCTTGAAGAAGGCAGGGAAACGGAAAGTTCCATCCTTCAGTTCCCGTTGGATGTTCAGTCCGATCAAGTAGCCGGAGATGACGAAGAAGACGTCAACTCCGATGAATCCGCCTGGAAGCCATGGTGCTCCGAGGTGGAAGAGGATGACGGCGAGGACGGAAAGGGCTCTGAGGCCGTCGATTTCAGGAAAGTACCCGATTTTGTGATCGGTTTCGTGGAGTGACATGTTGATGTGCTGGCGTGGATGGACCGCTTACGGGGATCGGGCCGCATCGCGTTGTTATTGGGCGAGAGGAGGCGTTTGTTCGACTGGGTGGAGTTTTTGGAGACCGAGTTTTTGGGGGCGTGATTTGGCGGCGTCCATTTCCGGTGCGGCGGACATTGCGCTCGTATAACGAGGAGGCATTGTGTCGCCAAGCGCTTGATACCATCGTCGGAGGGCGGAGCGAGGGGCGCTTTTCGGGGAGTGGGGGAGCGGGGATGTTTTTTTGGAGGAGGGGAGAGCTGTTGCGGGGCGTCAGGGGTGGGAGAGGGCGGTTGGTCGGGTTGGGGTGGGTGATTGGTTGTCGTTGGGGTTGATCAGGAGGTGGCCGCCCCTTTTTCGATAAATGGAGTATCTTTTGTTGGCATTGAGATAAGGACGCAGCGAGGTGCTTCCATTCTATCCTTTTCGGGTTCGCAAGGGCCGCTGGGGTGAATGCTTAAAAACTTCTTGCGCTGTCCGAGTTGATGCCCTAGCTATCGCGGGCGCTTGAAGCCAATAGTTCAAACTGAACAAAACCAAATGAAGCTAAAACCCCTTATTGTAACCTGCCTTTCGGTTGCCGCCTCGACTGTCCTCCAGACGTCCGTGGAAGCGGCAACGCGCACCGCAACCATCAGCGACGTGAACGTTGCTTTTGCGTTGGCAGAAATCTATCCGACGCCGAATGTGGTCAGTCGCTCCACGCGGACCGACGCGGATGCGGTGAAGGCTCGGGGCAAGTTGGTTGTCCAGACGGATGCCGATTCTCTCGATGAGCGGACGAATCGTTTGAAGGTGGTTCACTCTTACGCGGTGGCGGTGGGTTCGAGGAAAATCTCGAATGCGGACATCATCAAAGCGGTTCTTCAAGTCAACGGCCAAGCGAACACCTCGGCGGCGGGCTGGGCTTTGAGCGCGACCCCCGTGTTTGATGGGTACGATCTGGTTGGCGATAAGGTGCCGACCGCCAATGATCCGACGAGTCTTCCCGAAAACCACGCCGCTCTGACCTACAACCTTTACATCAAAAAGGGGAAGCTGAGGTTTGAGGTTGGTTCGATGGTTGTGGGGCCGATCCTGGCGTTCTCTGGTACGTCTGTGGACGTTGAGGACCTAGACACCAACGACATCTTGGTGGATACGAGAAACGCTTCCGGCGTGTATTACAACGGCACCAGTTTCCGGAGGGCAGTGGCCTTGAACACGAAGCTGAACGAGGTTGCGACTAAAATTACCAACAAAACCGCGACCAATGCCGAAATCGCAGGAAGAGAGTTCCTCGCGAAGTTCGGTTTCTCGGGTTTGTATCAGGGTGCAGCGACGTCGGGTGCGTACGTCCATGATGATGCGAACAAGAACGTAACAACTGGCCCTTCATTCCCGACTGGGGGCGAGATTGCGGTCTTCCCGAGGACTTTGTCCAATCTGCCAGCGTCGAATGCGCGTTTCACGGGCACGATCGCTTTTGGCGCTTCGAAGATGGT
>CAZAZT010000125.1:0-3359 GCA_964489645.1 uncultured Chthoniobacteraceae bacterium
AACGCGGGTGCGGCGGGGTCTTGGGGAGCGAACTTGAAACCGAAGCGGGTTGCGGCGAGCGGTGCATCGGGGGCGGCTTCGAAGACCATCGCGATGGTGTCGGTGGATTTGTCGATTGGACCGAAGGTCGCTTTCACGCCTTGCGGGAGGCCTTGGGGTTCGATTGCCATCCCTCCTGCCCAGTCACTGCGTTTGATGCGGACCATGGATGCGTAGCGGTTCCCTTGTGGGACGACGATTGCGCGTCGGTCTTGGGAGGAGTTGATGGTCATCTCTGGGAGTGCGACGGTGACCTTCGGTTGGACTTTCGTGATTTCGGCGCGGTAACCGAAGGTGGGGCCGCTTCGGCTTTGCTGATCGCGCACGGAGAGGAAGAAAGTACCGTCGGATGGGGCGGTCCAGCGGAGGTAACTGTCGGGGCCGTTAGCGTCATCGTTGCTGCCGAGGGTGGCTCCTTTTTCGGTGAGGACGGAGATGATGGTATCGGCGCCGGAGCGGAGGGCGCGCGCGAAGACGCGGATGTCGAAAACCTCGCCTTTTTTCGAGGCGAACTTGAAATGATCGACATCGGTACGGTCGGTGATGATCCCGTTGAAGGCAGCTGGGAGAGCGGCGGGTTCTCCGGAGACCTCTGCGATGGTGTTGTTGGGTTCAGCCTCGAGGACGTTGGGGATGTCGATGACGCGAACGTTGATGGGGGATGGCGCGGGTTGACCATCCTCGTCAATGATGCCGTGGAGCGAATCATTTTTCGCTGGAAGCTTGATGGTTTTCTCGCGGGGCCCGGAGATGTCGCCATTGAGGGAGAACTTCTGCTCTTTGTCCGGTTGCCCACCGAGCGGGAATGAGGCGACGGGGCGAGGGAAGGTGCCGATGCTCATCAAGTAGTGGCATTCGCCCACTCCTGAGTTGGTGGTTTCCTTGATGGTGATCCTGTATTTCCCATCTTCCGGAGCGATGACGGAGGTGACCGGGTTTGTCCGAGCGAACGGGGTATCATCGACCTGGGTCAGGATTTCGCCATCGGGACGACGGATGGTCACATGTGGGTCGTAGGGGTTTTGGGTTTGAAGTTGGAAGCCAATGACTTCGACGCTGAGGCGTTGGCCTTTTTTGAGTTCGACCTCGTAGTGGTCTTGGTCCTCGTTCTGTGTCCGGCCATAGACGGTGGTGCCGAGGGAAATGGGTTGTGTGGCGTTGACGCCTTGGGCGGTCTTCTCTTTCGCGGGCATCTCTTCGACGAGAGGGAAGGGGAGCACGTAGAAGGGACGCAAGTCGGCGATGCCGCTGTCGGTGACGACGCGGTAGAGGTGTTCGCCGATGCGGGCGTTCGCGGGGGCTTTGATTTTCGCGGTGAACTTGTTCGCTGCGGTTTCGACCCAAGTGACTTCGAAGCCGGGCTCGTTAAAGAGGATGGTCCGCGCGTCTTGAAGGTTGCTTCCGTTGAAGTTGACCTCGATTTCCGATCCTCGCGTGACTCCGGAGGGGTAAGCGGAGCCGACCCTTGGGGTTCCTGCTTGGAGGGTTGCTGCGGTGAGCACGGACAAAGCGAGGGAGGCGAGGGATTTGCGGAGGAGGAATCGAGGATTCATACGGAGCGAAGGAGGGGCGGACGGGGGATCTGGGCGGGGAGGGAATAACAAAATGGGCGCGGGCACGTAGCAGTGCGGCCGCGCCCAAAGAGGGACTGAGCGGCGGTTGGGCGCGAGGCCGATACCGCCGCTCGAGGCGGATTAGGAGATCAGTTCGTTGACGACCTGACCGTTCTTGACGATTGCCACGGGACGATCGCCAGGGGCCATGAGGTTCTTGTCGTGTTGGATACCGAGCTGGTTGTAAACCGTTGCGGCCATGTTCTCGACGGAGAGTGCGTCGGTTTCAGGCTCTGCCGCGGTTGCGTTTGAGCTACCGTGCACATACCCACGGCGGAAGCCGCCGCCAGCGAATGCCACCGAGAACACGCGGGGCCAGTGATCGCGGCCAGCGTCTTTGTTGATTTTCGGGGTACGTCCGAACTCAGAGCTGAGCATGACGATGGTCCGGTCGAGCATTCCGCGACGATCGAGGTCGGTGATGAGTGCCGCGTAAGCCTTGTCGAAATCAGGGAGTTGCCGTTCCATGCCTTTGGCGATGCCGGCGTGCATATCCCATCCCCCGAAGGTGACGGACACCATGCGGACGCCTGCTTCGACGAGACGACGGGCCATCAAGAAACGCTGTCCTGCTGCATTCGAGCCGTATTCGCTGCGGATGGATTCGGATTCCGCGTCGAGGTTGAATGCTTCGCGGGCTGCCTGCGAACTCACGAGGGAGTAGGCGGACTGGTAGAAGCTGTCCATTGCGGCGAGCGCATCGGACTTTTCAAGGGTACGGAAGTGGTTGTCCACGGTCTCCAAGATGCTCCGGCGGCGATCGAAGCGGGCTTGGTCGACGCTTGCGTTCATGTTGAGGTCACGCACTTTGAAGCCTTTGGTGGCGGGATCGCCCCCGAGGCTGAAAGGACCGAATGCGTTGGAGAGGTAGCCGGTTCCAGCGAACTCGTTCGGCATGTTCGGGACGCAGACATACGGCGGCAGGTTGTTGCGAGAACCGAATTCGTTCGAGATGACCGATCCGAACGAGGGGTACTGAACAGCTGGCGAGGGGCGGTAGCCCGTGAACATGTTGTGAGTTCCGCGCTCGTGAGCTGCTTCGCCGTGCGTCATCGAACGGACGACCGTGATCTTGTCAGCGATTTTCGCGCTGTCCTTCATGTACTGGGAGAATTTGACGCCGGGGACATTGGTGTCGACCGTGCCGAGGGGCCCGCGGTACTCGATTGGGGCGAACGGTTTCGGGTCCCACATCTCCTGATGGGCGGCACCGCCGGGGAGATAGATGTGGATGATGGAATCGGCTTTTGCAACCAACTGCTGTTTAGCGGCTTCTGCGCGAAGCTGCATGAAGTTGCCGAGGGAAAGGCCGAGGCCTCCGGCCAATCCAGCGAAGACGAACTCGCGTCGCGAGGCGGTTCGGAAATGAGCTGGGTCGTCCATCCAAGTGACTGCTTTTGGCTCGTTCGTGTTATTCATGGTTTTGGTTTGGTTTGAAAAGTTTTGTTCTGGGCTGGCACCTACGGGCGCCTTGTCGCGTTTAATCCGATTGAGGGTCGTGTTTTTGGTCTTTTTGCTCGAACGGTTGATTCGGGTCGTTTTTGAGTTGAAAAGTCACAGGCGCTGAGCGCCTCTGCGGGTAACCTGAGCGCAGGACTCATGCCACGGCATCTTCGCGAAACATTTTCGGGGTTGTTGCAGAGAGACACGGGGGGAGTCTGAGCGGATTTTGGACTGAATTTCTCATCCGCGAGACGAGAGGAGGAC
>CAZAZT010000125.1:3459-5075 GCA_964489645.1 uncultured Chthoniobacteraceae bacterium
TGAAGGAATGGGAGTGGTTGAAACCGCAGCCACACGACCTTTGGTGGATGAACTTTGTTCGCGCGGCGCGGATTCGCATCCAAGAGATCAGGGAAAGCGACCCGACTGCGGAGATCACTTGGATGGTTTACAGAAACGCCTACGACCGTCGGTCGCGTCAGGAGGGAAAGGCGCTGGCGCCGTTGATCGAGTCTGTCCGTGACAAGTACGGAGTGCGGCTGATGTTTTTCTCACGGACGGAGGAGTTTGTGAGGCACTTCAACTCGGGAAGGCCTCGGGATGTGGTGAAGATCTGTGATCTGGAATACTTCGGGCACTCGAACAAGGCGTGTTGGATGTTCGACTACTCGAACGAGATCGATGGCTGTTCGAAGGTCTGGTTCCATGAGTCCGAGATTGCCTCTTTGAACCGATTGGCCCTTGCGCGCGATGCCCATGTGAAGAGCTGGGGTTGTTATTCGGGAGAGAGCATGTCCGACGTTTGGCGGCAACATTTTGGGGTTCCGATGTGGGGCGCTGTGGGGAAAACGCAATATCGGACGGAGGAGTTGCCTGCGTTATCGGCGAGGTTCGGTCGGTGGAAGCGGTGAGTTCGCTTGATCAGGACACGTTTTGTCTCCACACGGGAAAAGAGTTCCCGCAAGTTGTTGGGATGAAATTCGCGCAGCTGAAAGAGATCTACGATACGCCGTTCTTCGACCTGATCGCGCGCGCTCGGTCGTTGTACCTTGAGAACTGGAAAGGGAATGAGGTCCAGTTGTGCACGTTGTTGTCTATCAAGACGGGGGGGTGTTCCGAGGATTGCGGTTACTGTGCGCAAAGCGCTCGGTATTCGACGGGAGTGAAGGCGGAGAAACTGATGGGGGTTGAGGAGGTGATGGAGGTGGCTCAGCGGGCGCGGGAGAGCGGGTCAACGCGCTTCTGCATGGGAGCTGCGTGGAAAGGGGTTCGGGATGGGGATCCGAGGTTTGAGCAGGTGCTTGAGACCATCCGGCAGGTGAACACATTGGGGATGGAGGTTTGCGTGACGCTGGGGCATCTGTCTGATGCGGAGGCGCTTAAGTTGAAGGATGCGGGGGTGAAGGCTTACAACCACAACATCGACACTTCCCCTGAGCACTACCCTAACGTCGTGTCGACGCACACTTTTGAGGATCGATTGAGCACGATCCGGGCGGTGCAGCGTGCAGGCATGGATGTATGTTGCGGGGGAATCTTGGGTTTAGGTGAAGGGGTCGACGATCGACTGCGGATGCTGGAGGTTCTCTGCAGTTTTGATCCTGCGCCGGAGAGTGTGCCGATCAATGCGTTGATGCCGATGGAAGGGACCCCGATGAGCGGGAACGCGCAGGTGGATGTGTTCGATCTGGTCCGCATGATCGCGACGGCGCGCATCGCATTGCCGCGGACGAAGATCCGTCTTTCTGCCGGTCGCACACGGCTTTCACGTGAGGGTCAGGCATGGTGTTTCTTCGCTGGGGCGAACTCGATTTTCTACGGGGACAAGTTGCTGACGGCGGGCAATCCGGGCACGTCCGCGGATCGCGCGTTGTTCGAGGAGTTGGATCTCACGGCACAAGAGCCGTTTTCGTGTTCCGCTTGCTGACGCGAGCGGG
>CAZAZT010000125.1:5175-11229 GCA_964489645.1 uncultured Chthoniobacteraceae bacterium
ACACCCATGATGCTGGTGGTGATGGCGTGCGTGGTGGAGACGGGCATGCCGAGTGTCGCTGAGACGCTCAGGACGGTGGCTGCGGTGGTCTCTGCAGCGAACCCGTGGACGGGTTGAAGTTTCACCATTTTATGGCCCATGGTCTGGATGATCTTCCATCCGCCGGCGGCTGTTCCGGCTGCCATGACGATTGCGCAAGTGACCTTGATCCAGACGGGGACGACATTGCCTCCGTCGGAATCGATCCGGAGAAATGAGAGGAAGGAGGGGGCTGATTCGAGGGTGCCGGCTTGAGTGGCTGCAGCGAGGGCGAGAGTGATGATTCCCATGGTCTTCTGCGCGTCGTTACTGCCGTGGCTCCAGCCCATGTAAGCCGCGCTGAGCACCTGTCCTTTCCCGAAGATGGAGCTGATGGTGCGGGGTCTGACCTTTGAGAGGACGATGTAAAAAAAGCTCATCATGAGGAAGCCGATGAGGAAGCCGAGGACGGGTGACGTGATCATCGGGATGACCACTTTGTAAAGGATCCCCGAGTTCTTGTACCACGGAGCGCCTGCGGTGACTTTGGACCAGATCAAGGCTCCCCAGTTGTTGTGACTGGAGGACAATGTGGCTCCGACGAGTCCGCCGACGAGTGCGTGGGATGAGCTGGAGGGGAGGCCGAACCACCACGTGACGAGGTTCCAGATCACGCCTCCGAGGAGGGCGGCGATGATGGTTTCCGTGGTGACGAACTTCGCTTCGACGAGTCCGGAGGTGATGGTCTTTGCCACGGCGGTTCCGACCATGGCGCCACCGAGATTGGTGATGGTGGCGAGGAGGATGGCCTGACGGGGATGGAGGACTCTTGTGGAAACGACGGTTGCGATGGAGTTTGCGGTATCGTGGAAGCCGTTGATGTACTCGAAAACGAGGGCGACCAAGATGACCGTGAGCAGGATGGTCATGATCCTTAAGAGTTCTTGAGAACGGTCTGGAAGAGTGATGCTGCAGCGTCGCGACAGCGGTCGATCCCCTTTTCTAACAGTTCGTAGATGTCCTTGAGAAACACGACTTCGCGGGCGTCGGCTTGTCCGTGATAGAGGTCGTTGAGCAACTTGTTCATGACGCGATCGGCGTCCCCCTCGATGGCTTGGACGCGCTCGTAGTTATCTCGGATGACTTCGCCGTGGGATTTGGCACGGAGTTCACCGACCATTTTTGTGAGCAGGGAGACCGCTTGTTCGAGGAGGCTGATCTGTTCGTGGACGGTTTCGATGTGGGCGCCTGGGGGGCAGAGGAGGATGCGTTCACCGATTTTTTCGACGGTTTTGGAGATGCGGTAGAGGGCTCCGGAGAGCGCTTCGATGTCCTCCCGTTCGAGGGGTGTGATGAAGTTCGTGCAGAGGGCTTCGGTGATCTCCTGCGTGATCCGCTTGTGCTTGCGCCGGCTTTGGTTGAGGTCGCCGAGAGCGTTTTGGACGTCTTGGGTGCTGGCGGTGGTGCGGCGTACCAATTCGCGGAGGAAGAGGACGGACTGTTCCGATTGCGCTGCGCTGTTCTCAAGGAAACGGTAGAAGGTGTCGTCGCGACCGAGCAGGGAGTGGATGACAGACATAGGAAGGTAGTTTGGTTAACGGTTGTGAAAAGTTTCGCAAGCGTCATCTGAATGTCGCGGCATTGTCGAGGAAGCGTGCATGTGGCCGTGAACTGGCCTTTTCTTGGCAAGGGGGGTGCCGCGCGATACCTTTCTCGGTCCGATGAAACCGACACCTGGATTGACGATCTACGATACGACGCTCCGCGATGGCACGCAGGGCACGGGGATTTCTTTCAGTGTGGGCGACAAGATCCGGGTGGCTGAGCGCTTGGATGAGTTCGGGGTGCATTACATCGAGGGGGGGTGGCCGGGTTCCAATCCGAAGGATGCGACGTTCTTCGAAGAGGCTGCGAAGCGGACGTGGAAAAATGCGCGGATCTCTGCGTTCGGGATGACACGGAAAGGGCGGGTGCGGGTTGAGGAAGACGCTCAGGTCGCCAAGCTTTTGGCGGCGGAGACCCCGGCGATCACGATTGTGGGGAAAACGTGGCCGCTGCACGTGTTGGAGGTTTTTCAGGTCAGTCTGGATGAGAATCTTGCGATGATCCGGGACACGGTTGCGTACCTGCGTTCGCATGGCCGTGAGGTGTTGTACGACGCGGAACATTTTTTCGACAGCTTCCGAGAGGATCCTGAGTACAGCTTGGCGACGATCCGAACGGCGGTTGAGGCTGGTGCTTCATTGGCGGTGCTGTGCGATACGAATGGCGGGTCGCTACCGGAGTGGGTTCGTGAGGTGACTCTGAAGGCGGTTGCTGCGGTGGGTCCGGTGGGCATCCACACGCACAATGATTCGGGGTTGGCGGTTGCGAATGCGTTGGCTGCGGTGGGGGTGGGGGCGTGTCAGGTGCAAGGGACGATCAATGGGTATGGCGAGCGGGTGGGGAACTGCGATTTGGTGACCATGATGCCGAACTTGCAGATCAAGTTGGGAGTGCCGCTGGGATTGGATCTCACCAAACTGCGGGAGCTTTCGCATTTCGTGGATGGGCTGGCGAATGTCCCGCACAACATCCGTGCTCCGTACGTCGGATCTGCTGCGTTCACGCACAAGGGTGGGTTGCATGTGCATGCGGTCCAGAAGCTTGCCAGAAGCTACGAGCATATCGATCCCGCCTTGGTGGGGAACGAACGCAACATCACGATCTCCGACATGTCGGGACAGAGCAATGTATTGGCTCGTGCAGCGGGGCTCGGATTCGACTTTGAAAAAGGGGCGTCGGAGGTGGGGGTGGTGCTGGCTGAGGTGAAGCGTTTGGAGAGTGAGGGTTACGAGTTTGAAGCGGCGGAGGCTTCGTTCGCCTTGTTGATCTCGGGAATTTTGGGCGCGCGTCGACCGCTGTTCGAGTTGGACGAGTACCACTGCACGTACCGGACGAGCGGGGATGGTGTTTGGGACAAGTGCGAGGCGACGGTGAAGATCCGTATCGACGGGCGGGTTGAGTACACGGTTGCGGAGGGGGACGGGCCGGTCAACGCACTGGATGCAGCGCTCAGGAAGGCTCTGCGTGGTGCTTACCCAGAGATCGATGCTGTTCTTCTGCGGGATTACAAAGTGCGGATCATCAATGGTCAGGCCGGTACGGCGGCGCGGACGCGGGTACTGATCGAGTCGGCGGATGGCGCGGGGGAATGGGGCACGGTTGGGGTGAGCGATAACATCATTGCGGCGAGTTGGAGGGCGTTGGTGGATAGTTTGGAGTACGGGGTGGGACGTGCGCGGCGGAGTGTTGCGGTGTAAGGGGACGGCATGTTCAACGTCGTTTTGGTCGAGCCTGAGATCCCTCCGAACACGGGCAACATTGGCCGCTTGTGTTTGGCGACGGGTTCCACTTTGCACCTGATTGAACCGCTTGGGTTCAGTTTGGACGAGAAGGCGTTGCGTCGTGCAGGGTTGGATTATTGGGACCGAGTGAAGGTGGTGCGTTGGCGGGATTGGGCGGCTTTTGAGGCAGCTCGCGATCGTGCGGCGCAGATGTGGTTTTTGACGACGAAAACGCGCCAGGCCTACTGGGGGTGTTCGTTCCAGCGGGGGGACTACCTGGTTTTCGGAAGAGAGACGCGCGGCTTGCCGGAGAGCCTCCTGGCGGCGAATGGGTCCCAGTGTTTGACGATCCCGATGCAACCTGAGACGCGCAGCCTGAACTTGGCTACTTCTGTGGGGATTGTTTTGTACGAGGCGGTCAGGCAGAACGCGCAGGTGGATTGACTTCTGGCGGGCAGGGTGTGGGTTTTAGGGATGCGCACGGCATTTTCGTTGGTCAGACGGGTGGAGTTCAGCGAGACGGACATGGCTGGGATTGTCCATTTCTCGAACTTCTTCCGGATGATGGAGATGGCTGAGCACGCGTTCCTGAGGCAGTTGGGGACTTCGGTGCATCTGCGGACTCCGGAGGGGGTGATTGGTTGGCCGCGGGTGAAGGTGGAGTGCGAGTACGCGAAACCGTTGCATTTTGAGGACGAGGTGGAGATCCGGTTGTTCGTGGCGGAGGTACGGCGGAGGTCGGTTCGATATCGGTTTGATTTTGTGCGCGTTGGGGATGGGGAGCACGTGGCTCAAGGTTTTGTGGTGGCTGTTTGTGTGCGAGTGGATGGGTTGGGGGGCTTGGAAGCGGTTGAGATCCCTGCGGGGATCCGATCCGGATTGCTCGCGTGCGCGGGAGAGCGGGTTCCCTCGGGGGATTGACACGCTAGTGGGGGTGCCTAGGTTGGCCGAATGTTGAGTCGGTCGAAGTGGTTGGTTGTGGCGATCCTTGTGGCATCTTTCCCTTGTGCTCAGGGGCGGACGCCTTCCCTTTCTGGTCCTGCGATCGTTGCGGGAGCTGGGCCTTTGCCTTTGGCGTTGGATGACCGTTATGAAGTGAGGAAATCGACGGTCTTTGTGTTGGCTTCACCAGAGGGCAAGAAAAAGTCTGCGCAGCATCCGGTGCAGGCGTTTGAGGCGGACCGACGGTATTTCGGTGCGGTGAACCAGTTTGAAAAGCGCCGGCGTGAAGGTTGTTATCACACTTTTCAGTGGTGGACTAAGGATCGGTCGGACGTGACGGTGCGGTTCGAGTATCGGCAGGAGAAGTTGGGTTCACACGTTTTGGCACAGGAGTTCCAGTATGGGGGCGTGCGGGGCGGGATGACGACGGAGTTCGCCGTAATCGGGGACGATTTCCATCAAGATGGGCCGGTGGTTGCTTGGCGTTTCTTGATCTTGCGGGAGGGACGGGTTGTTGGGCTGAAGCAGAGCTTTCTCTGGGACTAGATTTTTTGAGGCAATCTATGGCGACATCAATGACGAGCGTGGGTGTTTGTGGTGGGCGGGTTTGGGTTCGAGTGGATGGGAAGGGATGCTTTTTGAATGCGGGCGCGATTTCAACGTTCGCCACGGAGATGTTGGGTCGTGGGCATCGGCGATTCGTGGTGGACATGGCGCTGTGTCCGACGATGGACAGCACGTTCATGGGGACTTTGGCAGGTATCGCGTTGAAGTTGCAGAAGGCCTCGGCTGGCGATGGGGGGGGCGAGTTGATGCTAATCCATGTCAATGAGCGGAACAGGGAGCTTCTCGGAGGGCTCGGTTTGGATCATTTGATGCGTGTGGAGTCGGGAGCTGGCGGGGCGGTGTCTGAGGGGGAGTTCTCGGCTTTATCGGAGGGGGAGGGTGGGAAGGAGTCGAAGGCGAGAGTGATGCTCGATGCGCACGAGGCGTGCGTGGAAGCGAACGCGGAGAATGCGGTGAAGTTCAAGGATGTGCTGGCGTATTTGAGGGAGGACTTGGGCAAGGCCTGAGGGAGTTGGTGTGACGACAAAGTTCTACAAGCGATCAAGTTTTGTGGCGCATCTTCCGGATGCCTACCTGTACACCGCGAGTCATTATTGGCTGATGGATGAGGGGGAGAGCGTGTGGCGTGTGGGCTACACCAAGTTCGCGACGCGGATGCTTGGAGAGTTGGTGGATGCGGGGTTTGAGGCGCCGGAGGGGAGTGGCATCGTGGTTGGCGCGATTGTTGGTTCGCTCGAGGGTTTTAAGGCGATTTCGGACATCTACGCGGTGGCTGAGGGAGAGTTCCTTGGGGCGAACCCTCTTTTGCGTGGTGGGCCGGAAGTGGTCTCGAAAGATCCTTTCGGCGAAGGTTGGCTGTATCGGGTTCGAGGCAATCCTGACCCTAGCGCATTGAAGGTGGAGGGGTATGCCAACTTGCTGGACGGAACGATCGACCGGATTTTGCAGAGTCAGGATGGGTCGGGTCACGGAGGAGACTGAGCGATGGGTGGGGGCTTAGACGGTTTGTTCGGGATCGTCGGGACATTGGTGGAAGGTTGTTTGACCCGGGCGGCGGCGCGGTGTGTCGTGGTTTGGGAAGGAATTGGAGTGGAGGATTTTATCCAACGGTTGGCGCTTTCGCGCGGATCTTCCAGCGGAGAGGTCTGGATCATTCACGTGTGTTCTCAGGCGAGCGGGTGGGGCGGAGGGGCGGGGCAGC
>CAZAZT010000126.1:0-11168 GCA_964489645.1 uncultured Chthoniobacteraceae bacterium
GGGGTGTGGTCGGGGAGTCTTGCGATTCACCCGTTGGATGGCTTGGTGCAGCGGGTTCCGCCGGTGGCGCCGATTGGGGTTGGGCCGGAACCGGCGAGGTGGAAGTTGAATGTGTTGAGTGCGACGGGCACGGGGATCCTGTGTGCGGCGATCTGTGCGGGTCTGGCGATGGGGTTTGGTCCTTTGGCGATGGTGCGCACGTATTTGCGGACGATCTGGCGGGTGCGTTTATCGCTTTTGACGATTGTGGCGATGCTGGCTTTGGGGAATGTGACGAAGTTCTCGGGAGCGGATGCGACGATTGGATTAGCGCTTGCTGGCACTGGGGTGTGTTATCCGTTTTTTGGGACGCTGTTGGGATGGTTAGGGGTGGCGTTGACGGGATCTGATACGGCCTCGAACGTTCTGTTTGGCAGTTTGCAACGGATCACTGCGGAGCAGACGGGGATCAGTGCGGTGTTGATGGGGGCTGCGAACAGTTCTGGGGGTGTGATGGGGAAGATGATTGATGCGCAGAGCATTGTGGTGGCGAGCACTGCTACGCACGCGTTCGGGGAGGAATCGCGTATCCTGCGTTACGTGATGGCGCACAGCGTGGTGTTGGCGATCTTGATCGCGGCGCTGGTGACACTGCAGGCCTACGTCCCGTTCTTTCGTGAGATGGTCGTCAAGTAGAGCGCCTGTCCACGATGGGGTCAGGCGTATTGTTTGGCGACCCAGTCGCGGTAAGCACCGCTTGTGACATTCTGCACCCACGCTTGGTTTTCGAGGTACCACTCGACGGTTTTGCGGATACCGGATGCGAAGGTTTCTGCGGGGTGCCAGCCGAGTTGGCTGGTGATTTTTGTGGCATCGATGGCGTAGCGTTTGTCGTGGCCTGGTCGATCTTTCACGAAGGTGATGAGGGAGCGGTAGGAGGTTTGATCGGCTCTTGGGCGCAACTGGTCGAGGAGATCGCAGATGTGGTGCACGACGTCGATATTGGCCATCTCGTTGTTGCCACCGATGTTATACACCTCGCCGAGTTGCCCTGAACGGAGGACGTTCCGGATGGCTGAGCAATGGTCTTTGACGAAGAGCCAGTCACGGATCTGTTGGCCGTCGCCGTAGATGGGGAGGGGTTTACTGGCGAGAGCGTTGTGGATGATGAGGGGGATGAGTTTTTCTGGGAAGTGGTAAGGCCCGTAGTTGTTGGAGCAGTTGGTGGTGAGTACTGGGAGACCGTAGGTATGGTGGTAGGCACGGACGAGGTGGTCGCTGGCGGCCTTGCTTGCTGAGTAGGGGCTGTTCGGCATGTAGCGGTTCGTCTCGGCGAAAGGCGGATCGTTGGGTTCGAGAGAGCCGTAGACCTCGTCGGTCGAGACGTGCAGGAAGCGGAATGCGGATTTGTCTTGGGGTGCGAGTTGTTGCCAGTAGGCGCGAGTGGCTTCGAGGAGTTGGAAGGTACCGACGACGTTGGTCTGGATGAACTCTCCGGGACCGTGGATGGAGCGGTCGACGTGGGATTCGGCTGCGAAGTTGACGATGGCGATGGGGTTATGTGTGGCGAGGAGTTGGTCGAGGAGGGGGCGATCTCCGATGCTGCCGTGGAAGAAAAGGTGATCTGGATTTCCTTTGAGGGAGGCGAGGTTTTCGGGGTTTCCGGCGTAAGTGAGGGCATCGAGGTTGAGCACTTTGCCGAGTCCGCTTCCTACCCAGTCGAGGACGAAGTTGGAGCCGATGAAACCGGCGCCGCCGGTGACGAGGAGGGTTTGGTTGCTCATGGTGAGGGGGCTGAGGGTAGGGAGGGAGGGTGGGTGGGGTCAACGGGTTGGAATCTGACACGGATGCCGTTACCGGAGCGGATGGTGACGCGTCCGACGGGTTCGGGGGTATGGGAGGTGTCGGGGAGGATGTTGTAGCGGCGGATGATGGACGCGAGGATGAGGACGGCTTCTTGGGCGGCGAAAGCGGCGCCGACGCAAACGCGGGGACCTGCACTGAAGGGGATGAATGCTTCGCGAGCGGACTGTTTGCCTTCGTCGGTTTCGAAGCGTTCGGGGTTGAAGACGTCGGGATCTTTCCAGATGGAGCGGTGTCGGTGGAGGAGCCAGGGGGAGATGAGGATGGGGCATCCTTTGCCGACGGTTTTATCGCGGATCTCGTGGGTTTCCGAGGCTTCGCGGACGAAGAATCCGACGGGCGGGTAGAGGCGAAGGGCTTCGCGGAAGACGTTCCATGTTTTTTTCAAGCGATGGGTATCGCCGTACTTGAAGGGACGTTGGCCGACCTCGCGTTGGACTTCGGCGCGGAGAGACTGGATGGTTTCGGGGGAGTGGGAGAGGAGGTATAGGGACCACGCGAGAGCGGATGCTGATGTTTCGTGTCCTGCGAGGAAGAGCATGCAGACTTGGTCGGTGATTTCCTCGTAGGAGAAGCGATCGTTGGCGACGGGGTCGACGGCTTCCATGAGGCCGGCGAGGATGTCTTGGGGTTGGGGCGCACCGTTGCGGGTTTGTTCGAATCGGCGTGCGATGATTTTGGAGAGGATGGAGCGGATGGTGGCGGCGGATTTTCGGCTACTCCGTTTTGGGAAGAAGGTGGGGAGTTTGTAGAAGCTGAGGATGGCGGCTTTTTGTGCGTGGGCTTGGAAATCGATGAAAGATTCGTAGATGGCTTGTGAGTCGGCTTGTCCGAGTTGTTCGGAGAGGATGGTGCGGAACATGACGTCGGCAGTGACGCAGGTCATTTCGCCATCGATTTCGAGTGGGGCAGAGGATTGGGAGGCGGGATCGAGGCGTTGGAGCATGGCTTCGACGGCATCGAGCATTTTGGGGAAGACGGCTTGGAGTCGTGCTTGGGCGAAGGCTTGGTCGACGAGGCGGCGTTGGCGTTCCCAGATGGGACCGTTGGTGGTGAAGATGCTGTTACCGAGGAGGGGTTCGAGGATTTCGTGCATCAGTTGGTGTTTGGGGTAGCGCGATGCGTTTTCGACGAGGATGCGTCGGACCCAGAGGGGTTCATTGACCATGTAGAGGTCGAGGCCACGTTGGTGGATGTGGCCCATTTTCATGCTGTAACTTTTCTCGAAGAGCACGTGGAGCCAGGAGTGCCAACCGCGGAGGAAGCGCAGGAGGAAGGAACTCTTGTTCTGGTGGGGTTTTGGGTAGGGGGGGGTGAATGACATGGTCAGTCCTCGGGGAGGTGGAGTTCGCTGAGGGGCGAGGGGCCTGCGGTGATGCGGAAGTAGTCGTAGGGAGTTGGCAGTTCGGATGCCATGAGGTACTGGAAGTGGAGTCGTATCTTGTTCCAGCGGAGTTTTTTGTACGTTTCTGGTGTGAACATGCGGAACACGCGTGCGTTGAGGCAGCGGACGCGGTTTGGCGAGGCGCCGGGGATGTTTGAGGCGGTGAGAGGGTTCTGTTTGAAGAAGCAGAGGGGATCTGGGGGGGCTGAGATATCGGTCCAGGGGAGGGTTGCGTTGGAGACGGTCTCAAGTTCGGAGTGGAAGAGGGTGGCGGGGAGAAAACTGAGGAGGGGGATGCATTGGCCGAGGGTGAGCAGATGAAGTCTGGGGGGTGGTTGGAGGTTTTTGGAGGTGAGCAGGCGTTGGAGTTGGGCTGCGACGGAGACGGCGAGGAGGGAGCCGACGCTATGTCCGATGAGAAGGGTTTCGTCGGTGGGGTTGGTTTGATGTGAGGCGAGGATGTGCTCGGCCATGGCGGAGGCTCGATGAGCGAGTTCGGGGATCTGGAGGGTGTGCCATCGATGGATGAGTGAGTAGGTTCTGAGGAGCCATGCGAGGCCGAGTTTTGATCCTCCGGCGAGGATGGCGGGGGCGAGGAGGGATGCGAGGAGCGGGGTGAGGATGGAGGGCGGCACGCTGGGCAGGTCGGGGAGGGCGAGTGCGAGGGATCGGCCGAGGAAGAGGGCGAGGGTTGAGGTGGCGGCGTAGTAGGCGACGGGAAGAGTTCCGGTGAGGAAAGCGTTTCGGGAGTGGGAGCGCACCTTTTGGAAGCCGCGGGCTGCGGCGAAGCGGAGGTAGGCGGGGACGGCTTGGGAGAGGACGGCGAGGTGGTTGTGCGTCCAGTTTTGGCGGATGATGTCCTCCCAGCCAAGGAAGTGGTAATCGGTGAGGGTGGTTGTTTGGCCCCATTGGGCCTTGATTTCCCAGCGATGGAAGTGGGGTGGGAGGGGGATGCGGTGGGAGACGGAGAGTTGGGCGTGGTTGTGGCGTGTTTGGAGGGCGGATTGGGTTTGGTAGAGGTGGTGGTAGTGGCGAGCGCCTCGAGGGTCGAATCCGGGCAGGTAATGGACGCGACGTGTTTGGATCGTTTCTGCGGGCACGGATTAGCGGATGGTTTGTTCGTGGAGGCGTTTGGCGAGGACGAGGTCGACGACGGCTTGTTCTCGGCGGTTGGACCGTTGGCAGTGGCCTTTTTGGAAACGGTCGGTGAGGGCGATGATGGTTTTGCCCCACCAGGTTTCGCGTTGTCGCCATGCGTGAGAGGAGACGGATTCCCAGGCGAGGCCATTGAAGAGGGTGGCATTGACGAAATGGTCGAGGGCACGAACGCCGTTCCGCGCGCGCGAGGTTTTCCCGAAGAGGCCGACGGCGAGGATGAGCAGGTAGCCGAGGATTGCCATGGGGACGATGACGGTCATCAGGAGGAAGCCAGCGGCTCTTTCTTTGAGGGTGCTGAGCATTGGTGGAGATGGACTTGGGATGAGGGGCGGCTAACGTGGCGGGATGCGACTCACGTTTTACGGGCACTCATGTTTTCTTCTGGAGACGATGGGGGTGAAAGTCTTGGTGGACCCCTTTTTTTCCAACAATCCCTCTGCGGCAGCGGCGGGAGTGACGGCGGATGGGGTGGAAGCGGACTGGGTGCTAGTGTCGCATGGCCATTTTGACCATGTCGAGGACGCTGCTTCTGTTGCGATTCGGGTGGGGGCGAGGGTGGCGGCGTGTTTTGAGGTGACGGAGTGGTTGCGAGGGAAGGGGGTTTCTGGGGAGCGGTTGGAGCCGATGAATGTGGGGGGGGCGATTTCGACGCCGTTTGGTCGGTTGAGGTATACGGTGGCGGAGCATTCGAGCACGATGCCGGACGGCACGCCTGGGGGTGTTGCGGGCGGCTTCTTGATCGAGAATGCGGAGGGGACGTTTTTTTACTCGGGGGACTCGGCATTGACGCGCGAGTTCCGGACGCTTGGGGAGTTGTATCGGATTGATGTGGCGGCTTTGTGTTTGGGAGATCGTTTCACGATGGGGCCGGTTGAGGCGGCGGTGGCGGCGCGTTGGTTACGGTGTTTGCGGGTGATTGGGGTTCACTACGACACGTGGCCTGCGATTATGTTGGATCGAGAGGCGGCGGCGGGTGCGTTTGGGGAGGCTGGTGTGGAGTTGTTGTTGCCTGCGGCGGGGGAATCGGTTGATTTGGCTTGAGGCGGGCCTCTGGCTTGACCTCTTGGTGAGGATGCCCGATAACCGAGGGTTTGCGGCCGTATCGGGGAATCCCTGCGGTGCACGAGAGGTTTTATATATTACACATCCATGATTAAGATTGGCATTAATGGTTTTGGACGTATTGGACGTCTGGTTTTTCGGGCAATTTGTGACCAAGGTCTTCTGGGCAAGGAGATTGATGTTGTTGCGGTGAATGATTTGGTGCCGGCGGACAATTTGGCATATCTGGTGAAGTACGACTCTGTTCAGGGGCGGTATCACGGGGAGGTTCGGAGCGAGAAGAGTTCGGCGGCGGCGGAGGAGGACGATGTGTTGGTGGTGGATGGGCACAAGATCAAGTGTTTGGCGGTGAAGGAAGGTCCGGCGGCGTTGCCGTGGAAGGATTTGGGTGTGGATGTGGTGATTGAGAGCACGGGGTTGTTCACGGATGCGGAGAAGGCGAAAGGCCATTTGCAGGCGGGTGCGAAGAAGGTGGTGATTTCGGCTCCGGCGAAGGGAGAGGACATCACGGTGGTGATGGGGGTGAACCACGAGAAGTACGACACGACGAAGCACTCGATCATCTCGAATGCGAGTTGCACGACGAACTGTTTGGCGCCGGTGGTGCACGTTCTTTTGAAGGAAGGGTTCGGGATTGAGGAAGGTCTGATGACGACGGTGCATTCTTACACGGCGACGCAGAAGACGGTGGATGGTCCTTCGAAGAAGGATTGGAAGGGCGGTCGTTCGGCGGCGATCAACATCATCCCGAGCGCGACGGGTGCTGCGAAAGCGGTGGGGTTGGCGATTCCTGAGGTGAAAGGTAAGTTGACTGGGATGGCGTTCCGCGTTCCGACCCCGACGGTTTCGGTGGTGGATTTGACGGTTCGGACGGTGAAGGAAACCTCTTACAAAGAGATTTGCGAGGCGATGAAGCGCGCCAGCGAGACGTATCTCAAGGGCGTTTTGGGGTATACGTCGGATGAAGTGGTTTCGAGTGACTTCATCCACGATCGTCATTCTTCGATTTTCGACGCGGGTTCTGGCATCGAACTGAATTCTCGGTTCTTCAAGTTGGTGAGTTGGTACGACAACGAGTGGGGTTATTCCAATCGTTGTGTGGACTTGGTCCGGCACATTGCTGGTCGGTAGGTTTCATCGAGACCCGCGGAGCGATCCGCGGGTCTTGTTTTTGCGATGATTTGACGGACTTTCAGGCAGGTGGTTCACGTTTGAGACAGGCTTCAACAATACGGTTATGGCAAAACTTTCTGTGCGTTCATTAGCGGTCAAGGGGCAGCGCGTGTTGCTGCGGGTCGATTTCAATGTTCCGACGGAGGAGCGCGATGGGCGCACCTGCATCACGGATGACACGCGGATCCGGGAGAGTTTGCCGACATTGAACCACTTGATTGCAGGGGGGGCGAAGGTGGTGATCATGGCGCATTTTGGGCGTCCGAAGGGAACGGTTAACCTGAAGTACACTTTGCGTCCGGTTGCCGAGCATTTGTCGGGGTTGTTGGGTAAGACGGTGTTGTTTTCTTCGGAAGTGGTTGGTGGAGTGCCTCAGGGGTTGATTGCGGGGATGAAGGAGGGGGATGTTCTTCTGTTGGAGAATGTGCGTTTTCATGCGGAGGAGGAGGCGAATGACTCGGGTTTTGCGGCGGCATTGGCGGCGTTGGGGGATGTGTATGTGAATGATGCTTTTGGGGCGGCGCATCGTGCGCATGCTTCGACGGCGGGAATCGCCTCGCATGTGGGCAAGGCGGCGATGGGGTTATTGATGGAGAAGGAGCTTCAGTATCTTCAGGGAGAGTTGAGCAGTCCTGGGCGGCCTTTTGTGGTGATTTTGGGTGGGTCGAAGGTTTCGGATAAGATTGGGGTGATCAAGGCGTTGATGGAGAAGGCGAACACGTTCCTGATTGGGGGGGCGATGGCTTATACATTTTTCAAGGCGCAGGGGATTCCGACGGGTAACAGTCGGGTGGAGGCGGACAAGTTGGATCTTGCTCGGGAGATTTTGGCGTTGGCGGCGAGCAAGGGAGTCCGGTTTTTGTTGCCGGTGGACAACTTGGAGACGCAGGAGATCAGTGCGACGGCGCAGCCGCGTGCGACGGGGGCTCATGGTGGTTCCAAGGGTGTGACTGAGGGGTGGGAGGCGGTGGATATTGGGCCGGAGACGGTTGCGCTTTATCGGACGGAGATCGCGTCGGCGAAGACGGTGTTGTGGAATGGACCCTTGGGCATTTTTGAACTGCCTCCGTTTGCTTCTGGGACGCGTGCGGTGGCGGAAGCGGTGGCGGCTTCGGGTGCGGTGACGATCATCGGGGGAGGAGATTCGGTGACGGCGGTGAAGCAGTTTGGATTGGCGGATCGGATGTCGTTCTGTTCGACGGGCGGGGGTGCATCACTGGAGTTGATTGAGGGGAAGGTGTTGCCTGGGGTTGCGGCGCTGACCGAGGCATGAGTTTTTGAGACGGAGGAATAGGGAGTTGATCTGAGACCGAAAGAGAGAGGTGAAGTTATGAGAAAGAAGATTGTTGCAGCGAACTGGAAGATGAACATGACGGTGGCTGAGGCGGCCGCGTTCTTGGATGCGTTTCAGGTGGAGATTGGGGCGGATCCGGGGGTTGAGGTGGTGGTCATCCCTCCGTTCACTGCGATTGCGAAGGTTTCGGAGAAGATCAGCGCGCATCAGAGCATTCGGCTTGGAGCGCAGAACATGCATTTTGAGAAGTCGGGTGCGTTCACAGGAGAGGTGAGTGCGGCGATGTTACGGGATCTGTTCGTGAGGTATGTGGTGCTTGGTCACAGCGAGAGGCGGACGTTGTTCGGGGAAACGGATGCGGTGGTGAACCGAAAGGTGCGAGCGGCTCATGAGGCCTCGTTGCGTCCAATTTTCTGTGTTGGCGAGACGCTGGAGGAGCGTGATGGGGGACGAGTGGAGGAGGTGCTTGAGCGCCAGATTCGGGAGGGGTTGTCGGGGGTTTCGGCGAGAGAGTTGTCCGAGACGGTTTTGGCGTATGAGCCGGTTTGGGCGATTGGGACGGGGCGCACTGCGACGCCGCAACAGGCTCAGGAGGCGCATGCGTTCATTCGTTCGCGGTTGGTGGTGGGATGGGACGAGGTGACTGCGGCGAAGGTCCGGATCCAATACGGAGGGAGTGTGAAACCAGCGAATGCGGCGGAGTTGATGGGGCAGGCGGATATTGATGGCGCTTTGGTTGGGGGGGCGAGTTTGGATCCACGCGGTTTTGCTGAGATAGCGAAGGCCTCTCGCGTGGTCTGACGGTTGTTCATCCTTTTCGCTGACCGAATGAAGTATCGGACGGTGGTCTTCGACATCGGGAACGTGTTGTGTTCCTTCGACTTGACGCGCACGCTGCTTGCGTGGGGGCCGTTTGTTCCTGGTGGCGCGGATTTGATCCGACGGGTTGTTCCACCGTTGAAGGAGAGGGTGGAGAGTGGTCAGATAGGAACGAGAGCGTTCATTGAGGGGACGATGGCTTCTCTTGGGTTCACTGGGACGGAAGCGGATTTCCGTCGAGGCTGGGTGGAGATTTTCGATGCGATTGAGGCGACTCACGATTTTGTTCGGGGGTTGGCGGGGCGCGTGGGGCTGTTGATCCTCTCGAACACGAACGAGCTTCATTGGGATTATTTACGCGTGACGTATCCCATTTTCGGGTTGTTTGACGGATACGTGGTGTCGCATGAGGCGGGGTTGGCAAAGCCGGATGCTCGGATTTATCGGCATTTGGCGGAGAAGTTTGGGGTCGACCCTCGGGAGTCATTTTTCATTGATGACCTTGAGGAGAATGTGAGAGCTGCCGAACGTGAGGGGTTCGGGGTCTTCAAGTTCGATTACCGAGATGATTCGCATCTCGATGCGGTGCGGTCTTTGATTCTCTGAGGATGAATGCAAAGACCATGAAGAGATGGAGGGTGGGATCGGCCTTGGTGATTGCGTGTTTACTGTCTGGATGGAGCTCATCGTGGGTCTTGCGGACGCTTGGAGCGGACGTCGGCATTTTTTCGGATGGCGAGGGATGGGTGGAACGACTCATTGCGCATGCCGTTTTGCGTGTGGCTATGGTGAGTGGTTGGCATTGGATTCTCAGCGGTTTTTTGGCGCTAGCCGAGCCGAGGTCGAGGCTGGACGCTTCTGACGACGCGTATGGAAGCGTTGTCGGTCAGATGATGGTGGAGCGTTCGTTTGGCGGAGCGCAGATAAGAGACAAGTTTGATGGCATACGATGAGCTACTTACGTTCTGAGATGATTTCTAGGGAGCATGTCACGGGTGGTCGATGGTTGCGTGGAGTCGTGGCGGGGCTCCTCGGAGTTTTGGGGGTGGGGTGCAGCTCGTTCCTGCCGACGAGTGGACCGACTGCGAACTCTGTGCGGGAGGCTGGGCCTCACCCGCGTGCATCGGAGGTCAGGGTCCACGAACTATCGCCTGACTTGGTTTCAAGAATGGTGCAGCACAGTGGGCACCCTCTTTTTTCGGATCAGATGAGGCGGGGAGGAGGTTCGTCACAAGTGATTGGTGAGGGGGATTCTTTGGAGATCACGATTTTTGAGGCTCCCCCGGCGTCTTTATTCACGGGGGCGACGATTTTGGAGGCGAAAGGCGGGGTGGGTGGGAGTAAACAAGCCAGTTTTCCGGACCAGATGGTGGCTCAGGACGGGACAATCCGGATCCCTTTTGCGGGGAACATTGAGGTGCGGGGATGGACATTGCGCGAAGGGGAGGAGATGATCTGCGATCGGCTTAAGGATAAGGCGAATCAGCCGCAGGTGATGGTGAAGCAGACCCGAAACCTGTCGACTTACGTGACGGTTCTGGGGGAGGTGAACGCTAGCCTCAGGATGCCGTTGACTCCTGCTCGCGAGCGGATCATGGATGCTCTTGCGGCGGCAGGCGGAACGAAAGGCCCCGTTAACAAGATGACGGTCCAGATCGCGCGTGGAGGCAAGGTGATGTCGTTGCCGATGGAAATGATCATCGCGAATCCTTCACAGAACCTTGAGTTGAAGACGGGCGACATCGTCACGGTTGTTTCGCAGCCCTTGAGCTTCACGGTTTTGGGTGCGACGGCGCGCAACGAGGAGATCTATTTTGAGGCGAAGGGTATCAACTTGGCCCAAGCGATTGCGCGGGCGGGTGGGATGTCCGATAGCAGAGCAAGCTCGCGTGGGGTGTTCATTTTCCGTTGGGAAACACCGAAGGAGCATGAGGGGCTAACGGGGACGACCACTCGACTCTCCGGTCCCTCTGCGAAGCCAGGTCGTGTTCCGGTCGTTTATTGTGCGAACTTCCGCGACCCGCGAACTTTCTTCTTGGCGAAAGAGTTCCCGATGAAGGATGGGGATCTTCTTTTCGTGTCGAATGCGCCCGCGGCTGAGCTGCAGAAGTTCGTGAACATTGTCGCTTCAATCGCCTTCCCTGCGATGAACTTTGCGGTGAGGAGTCAGACCTTGACGAACTGATCGGCTGGCTTTTCTCCAGAATTCCCGATTTCAGAGCGACTGGTCGGGAGGCTTGATCCGCGAGGGAATGTTTCAGGAGAGCGGGCTTCTCGGAAAGGCTCCAGGGAAAATTTTCTCCATGGTGGCTATGCGTGTGTTGCCGTGAAGAGTGGCCATGAGTACGGGTGTGTCGGCTGGACAGAACTCGGCGAGGACTTGGCAACAGGCGCCGCACGGGTGCAACGGTTCTTCGGTATCGGCGACCACAACCA
>CAZAZT010000127.1:0-10940 GCA_964489645.1 uncultured Chthoniobacteraceae bacterium
CCGCCGCCACGGGAGCCGCCGCCACGGGAGCCGCCGCCACGGGAGCCGCCGCCACGGGAGCCGCCGCCACGGGAGCCGCCGCCACAGGAGCCGCCGCCACAGGAGCCGCCGCCACAGGAGCCGCCGCCACAGGAGCTGCTGCAACAGACGAACCTTGCGCTGGCGCAGGCATCTTCGGTGGTATTGTGATCGCTACCCCCGCGCCAACGCCGGGACTAGCTACAGCAGCCGAAGCCACGCTCACCACAGGAATGCCAGGTCCAGATTGCGCCTTCGGTGGAATCGTGATCGCTATTCCCGCAACCCCAGATGCAACAGGAGTCGGCAAAACGGAAGGCGCCTGAGCCGCCGCGACCGAAGTCACCTTGGGCGGAATGGTGATGGCAATCGGAGACGCCGGAGATGCCGTGACAGAAACAACTTTGGGAGTCTGCGGATTGGTCGGATGATCACTCATAAGAAGAAAAGCTTTTCACATCAAAAATCCGTCACGGTCAAACCGCGTCAAGTCCTTCGGAGCGACAGAACGGTTTGCATCGACCTCCCCACAATGCGACCATTCACGCGGCGCATTCACCTCGGCAACCGAGGTGTACGAGCCGTTCAACCCCGAATCAACCCCTACCATGATCCAACTCAGAACTATCCTGACCCTCGGTCTTTGCGCCCTGCCAGGGCTCAGCCTGACCACCGCTGAAGCCGCGCCAAAAAAACTTCTCGTGGTCACCATCACGACGGGATTCCGCCACGGACCTGCAATCGACGAAGCCGAAAAAGTCCTTCCTGAACTCGCAGCGAAAAGCGGCGGTGATTTTGCCTTCGAATTCATGAGTCAACCCGGACCTCGGCCAAATGCCGGCAGAGCGCCCGAAAGGAAACCGAACATGACCGACGAACAGTTCAAAGCGGCTCAGGACGCACACAAGGCTGCTGCCGACAAGGCGCGCGAAGAGGACGCTGCATGGACCGCAAAGGTGAAGCAGATGTTCGCCGAAAAGTTCAGTCCCTCAGGCCTAAGCGCCTATGATGGAGTCATTTTCTGTAATACCACTGGAGAACTTCCGCTGCCAGACGGCGAGGCATTCAAGAGCTGGATCAAATCCGGCAAGGCCTTCGTAGGCATGCACGCAGCCACCGACACCCTTAAGGCCATGCCGGCCTATGCTGAACTCGTGAACGGCTCCTTCGCAGGCCACCCATGGGGCGGTGGCGGAACCTACACATTCACCAATCACGAAACCTCACACCCAACGGTTTCGATGTTCCCGTCCAGCTTCCAGTGGAAGGACGAAATCTACCAATACAACAACTTCAACCCTGAGTCGGTTCGAGTGCTCATCAGCCTTGATACAGTACAATCCAACCCAAAAGCACCTTACCACGTCCCAGTATCATGGGTGCGTGAAGTGGAGAAAGGACGACTGTTCTACACAAACCTCGGTCATAACGCATCCACTTGGACCGAAGAGACCTACCAAAAGCATATCACCCAAGGCATCCGTTGGGCGCTCCGCCAAATCGATGGTCCTGCCACCCCCAACCCGCTGACGTCGAGCGAAGTGGCTCTCAAGAGCGTCGTTGCCACCGTGGCCGAGACGCTTCAAAAAGACGCCGCCCCGATCGAGTCAAAGGCGCTGTCCAAAGCGCGCTCCAACCTCGCATGGGCGCTCGAGCGCAGGACCGAAGCGGATTCCTTGCGCAACTTCCCGAAAGCTGACCCGAAGAAGCCTGAAGAGGCCGCTTCCTTGGCAGAAAAGAAACGCGCCTTCCTCCAGAAGCTGCTCTCCGAAATCGAGAAGTAACCCGCTGAGCACGGATCCATCCGCAGCCCACCTCGGCTGCTGAACCATGGCCCCAGACCCTCCCAAGGTCTGGGGCCTCTTCATTGGGCATACACGTTCATCGACAACTAGCATCCCTTGTGCGGTAGCTCCGACAGACCGTCCAACCTTTATGCCAACCCGACTCAACCTTCTCGCCGCAACAATCGCCGTTATCCTCGCTCAAGCGTTTGTCCGAGCGGAATGGCAAGCCGGCGTCGCCAAGGCGGATATCACCCCAACAGAGCCCGTTCCTCTCGCAGGTTACGCAGGGAAAACACGCATGTCAGAGCGGATCGAACATCCGATCTGGCTGAAAGCTCTCGCAATCCGACACGACCAGCAAACGCCGGCCGTCATCGTCACTGCAGATCTCGTCGGCCTCAGCAAAACCATGGCGGATCGCATCGCTGCTCAGGCTCTCGCCGAACACGGAATCCCTCGCGAACGACTCATCCTGAACTCCTCCCACAACCATTCCTGCCCAGTCACCGAGGACGTCCTCTGGCTGTACTACGAGCTCACCCCCGAGGAATCCGCAGCCAAAGACCGCTACACCGCCATGGTCTACAAGCGGTATGCCGAGGTGATCCGCCAATCCATCAAGGATCTCGCCCCCGCTCATCTCGCGTTCGAGCAGGGCCTCGCAGGTGTCGCCGTCAACCGTCGCAGAGCGCGCGGCCCTGAAAGCCGATCGCTGGGGAATCAGGTCGATCAAGATGTGCCAGTCCTCGCAATCCGTTCAGGCCAACTTTTGAAAGGGATCCTGTTCGGATATTCCTGCCACACAACGGCTCTCGGCGGACTATCCATCAACGGTGATTACGCGGGATTCGCTCAGCTGGAGTTGGAAAAACGCTATCCATCCGCCATCGCCCTGTTCATGCAGAACTGCGGAGGGGACGCCAACCCGCTCCCGCGCATCCGAGGAAAAGCGCGCGACAACGAAGCCACCTCGCTCGCTGCAAAATATGGCGAGATCCTAGCCGAATCCGTCTCTCAAGTTCTTTCCAGTCCGATGACCGCGCTCTCCGGTCCCCTCCAAACCGTCATGGAAACTCCGGAACTCGAACTTCGCCAGGGGCTTCCCCAAGAACAACTCCTCGAACGTGCTCCAAACCTCTCAGGCCTCCATCGTCGCGAGTTCGATCATTTCATCCGTCAGTACAAGGATCTCGGCTCGCTCCCCGCCCGCATCCCCTATCCCATCCAACTCTGGAACTTCGGCAAGGAGTTGAGCCTGATTGCCCTCACCGGCGAAACCGTCGCCGATTATTCCCTCAACTTCAAAGCTTTGCACGGATGGAACACCACATGGGTCAGCGGCTACAACAACGATCTGACCAGCTACATCCCAAGCTCTCGGATCCTCAAAGAGGGCGGATACGAAGGCACAACAGGGATGTATGAATACGGGCATCGCGCGCCCTACACCGATGATGTCGAAAGCCGGATCAACAACGCAGTGAGTTCCCTCTACCAAAAGATCAACCGATGAGCATCCCCATCACACCCCTGAAAATTACGTGGAGCATTGTCTCCACCTGTCTCCTCTGCGCATCCCTCCTAGCCGACGTGCAACGATTCCAGACGAAAGATTCTGCCTCCCAATGCATCGCCGTTTCGGCAACCCCTCTCATCCACTCAACACAGATCACCGCTGATGGCTCCGGCGATCTTTCCTCGCAGACAAAAAGCGTCATCGAACGCACCCGAACGCTCCTCAAAAACTCGGGCTGCAACTGGGATGATGTCATCAAGATCAACGTATATCTCGCTCTCTCCCAAGACTTCGCCGAGATCAAATCGATCCTCAACGAATCCTTTCCCGAGGGGAAAAAACCGGTGATCTCGTACGTATCAACCCCGTTGAGAGTTCCCAACTCCAAGATCGCGATGGATGTGATCGCAACATCCACGAAGCCCCCACCTCGCCGAAGCGCAGACATATCCGCTCTCGAACCAGGTGCTCGCGTCTACATTTCTGGTCAGGCGGAAAAAGGGGATGGAACCATCCGAGACGCAACCACAAAGACCTTGGAAAGTCTCAAACGCACCCTCCGTTTCCTAGGACTTGGTAAGGAGAACGCGATCCAGGTCAAATGCTTCATCAACGACATGGCCCGATCCTCAGAATCAGAACAGGCTATGGCCGAGTGGTTTGGAGGAAGTCTCATGGCGCCGGTCTCTTTTGTCGAATGGATCAGCCCGCTTCCCGTGGAGATCGAGATGATCGCCTCCGCGAAAAGCCTCTCCAACGGCCCTTCGTTGGAAGTGCGCACTCCCCCTGGCATGACGAGTCCCAACGTGTACTCGCGACTCACCATCGCGCGCCACCCCACAACCATCTTCACCAGTGGAATCTACCCAAACGACCCGTCGGCGAATCCATCCATCCAACTGCGTTCACTCTTCAGCAACCTCAAGCGCTGCCTCGACCTCGCAGGCAGCGATTGGACCCACCTCGTCAAAGCCACGTACTACGTCAGCGAGGAATCCCTCAGCAAAGAGCACAATGCAGTGCGTCCCGATTACTTCAGCCCACGTCGCCCGCCCGCCGCATCGAAGGCCAGCGTTCACGGCGTAGGAAGGCAGGGCCACGGAATCACCATGGATTTCATCGCCGTCCCCGGAGAACCGTGATGCACTGAACGGTTTGCAATTCCACCCTCCCATTCCCGATCTCATCCATCCCTTCCCATGCGCCTCTCCCACATCTTCCATTGGCACCACGAACCCTCCTCTCATCCTGACGTCGTCTTGATCGGCGCAGGCATCATGAGCGCAACCCTCGGCGTCATCCTCAAGGAACTGCATCCGCCGCTGAAAATCGAGGTCTACGAGCGGTTGGACGACATCGCCTTGGAAAGTTCCGACGCTTGGAACAATGCGGGCACAGGCCACTCCGCGTTCTGCGAACTGAACTACACCCCAGAAGCGGAAGACGGATCCATCCAAACCACAAAGGCGTTCAAGATCGCCGAGATGTTCGAGGTCTCCAAACAGTTCTGGGCTTACCTCGTCAAAAAAGGACTGCTCCAAGACCCGTCTTCCTTCATCACACAAACACCTCACCTCAGCTTCGTTTGGGACGAGAATGTCGAATACCTCCGCAAGCGTTTCGAACTGCTCGCAAAGTCACCGCTCTTCGAAGGCATGGAATATTCCGAGAACCGTGAGCAACTCGAAGAGTGGATGCCCCTCATCATGGAAGACCGCGACCCAAACCAACGGGTCGCCGCCACAAGGATGGAAAGCGGCACCGACATGAACTTCGGCGCACTTGCGAGAGCCTTGTTCAAACACCTCAAGTCGCTTCCGAACGTCGAGGTTTTCCTCGGCCACCACATCAACTTCATCGAGCGGAGAAAACAGGACGCACACTGGGAAATCGAGGCCGTAAGGCAATCGGACGGCTTCGTGAAAACCCTCGAGACCAAGTTCCTCTTCATCGGCGCGGGCGGCGGATCGCTACCCCTCCTCGAAGAAACCGAAATCCCTGAAGCAGACGGCTACGGAGGATTCCCCGTCAGCGGTCAATGGTTGGTTTGCCAAAACGAAGCGCTGATCGAGCGACACTCAGCAAAGGTCTATGGGAAAGCGGAAGTGGGTGCCCCCCCGATGTCAGTGCCCCACCTCGACACGCGCATCATCAACGGAAAGAAAGCCCTCCTCTTCGGACCATACGCCGGATTCTCCACCAAGTTCCTCAAACACGGATCCTTGCTGGACCTCCCAGAATCACTGCAACTCGATAACATCCTCCCCATGTTGTCCGCCGGTCTGCACAACCTCCCACTCACCAAATACCTCATCGATCAGGTCCGCCAATCTCCAGAAGACCGACTCGCAGCGCTGCGCAAGTTCGTCCCCAACGCCCAACTCGAGGACTGGATCCTGGAAGATGCAGGACAACGGGTGCAGATCATCAAGAAAGACCGTGACGAAGGCGGAAAACTCGAGTTCGGAACCGAGATTGTCAGTTCGGCGGACGGAACCGTTGCTGCACTGCTGGGGGCCTCGCCCGGAGCGTCTACGGCCGTTTCCATCATGATTGAGCTGATCGAGCGCTGCTTCCCCGACCATTTCCGATCCGAATCGTGGCAGACGAAGCTCAAGGAAATGATCCCCTCACTGGGTCAAGCCCTCGGCAAAGACCCAGCCCTCTGCCGCCAAATCCGCAACGCCAGCAACACGACTCTCGCAATCACCAGCTGATCACAACCGACTCGCTTATCCCAAAAGCAAGGATCGCAAATCGTCCGTGGTGAGCCCCTCCATCACCGGTTCCTCGCTCTCCACCACCGCATCGATCAAAGCGCGTTTCTTGGCCTGCAAAGTCAGGATCCGTTCCTCAACCGTGCCTCGCGTGATCAGTTTGTAAGACGTCACCGTCGACCTCTGCCCAATCCGATGCGCGCGGTCGGTCGCTTGATCCTCCACAGCCGGGTTCCACCACGGATCAAAGTGGATCACCGTGTCCGCCGCCGTCAGGTTCAATCCCACCCCCCCTGCTTTCAAACTCAACAAAAACACCGGCACCTCCCCCGACTGGAACCGATCCACCTCTGCCGCGCGATCCCGAGTGTCCCCATCCAAACGGCAGAACAGAACGCCGCGCACCTCCAACTCGGCCTGGATCAGATCCAGCATCCGGGTGAACTGACTGAACACCAACGTCCGATTCCCTCCCTCTCGTACCGACTCGATGAGCGATAGCAAAGCCTCCAACTTCGCTCCACTCACGCGCTCCGTCCCGCTCGCACCCTCCTCAAAGGCCCGTTGCCCCGCTTCACCAAGCAAGCGCAGGTCACAACACGCCTGACGCAAACGCAGCAACGCCGTCAACATGATCATCCGCGCCTGACCCTGATTCCGCATGGACTCCGCGCGCCCAACCTCTGCGCGCGTCGCAGAAACCAACGAGCTGTACATCCCGCTCTCCGTCGCTCCCAACTCGCACCAAACCACCTGCTCGATCTTCGGCGGTAAATCCATTGCCACCTGCCGCTTCGTACGACGAAGGATGAAGGGACGGATCCGACGCCGCAAACGCTCCCTCTCAGGCCCTGCCGGATCCCGAGACATGGGCACCTCATACCGCTCACGGAAATCCTGTCGCTTGCCCAAATACCCCGGCATCACGAACTCGAACACCGACCAAAGATCGCGCACCGAGTTCTCAACAGGAGTCCCCGTCAACGCCAACCGCGACCGCGACCTCAACCGGAAAGCCGCGCGAGCAACCAAACTGTCAGGGTTCTTGATGGCTTGCGCCTCATCCAACACAACACACGCCCATGCAAACCCGCTCAGATCATCAATATCCAACCGCATCACCGCGTAGCTCATGATCAAGATATCACCGCAATCATACCCCTCCATCACCCCCTCCATCCTGCGGCCCCCCGACAAAATCCGCACACCACGCGAAGGTAAAAATCTGCGGACCTCCCGCTCCCAGTTGTAAGTCAGGGAGGCCGGACACACCACCAGACATGGCCCTTGCTCCATCCCCAAAAATGCCAACGTCTGAACCGTTTTACCCAACCCCATCTCGTCCGCCAAAATACCACCCAACCCGTTCCGCGTGACAAATGAGATCCAGTCGACACCCTCCCGCTGGTAAGGACGAAGCACCTCCTGCATCTCCGCCCCCACCTCCACTCGCTCGATTTTCTCCGGTCCCTGTAACGCACGGGCCCACGACACTGCGCCTGCCGAATCATCGAACCGCGCACCAGACCCATCCGCAAATGCTGCCCATGCCGCCGCATGCCGCTTGGCGATCCGATAGCGACCCGGTTGCACCTGACGCGGATCACTGTCATGCAACAGTTCCTCAAAATCCGACACCAAAGCCGCATCAAACACGGCGACCCGCCCCGCCTTGTCCTTGGTGTGCGCCTGTCCACCCAACAACAATCGCGAAAGATCGTTCGCCGAATACGAACGCCCTTCCGAATCGCTCATCTCGAGTGATAGCTCGAACCAATCCTCGCCACTCGCCGTCACCGCCAATCGAGGCTCGATCCGCTCGACCTCAGCAGTCACATACTCAAATCGTTCTCCAAGAGAAACTTCAAACTCCCTCTGCAAACCGCGGAACACTCCACCGAAGAACATCAAGATGTCCCGCTCTCCACGCATCACCATCTCCCCCTTCGCATCCGGTTCAGAAAACCCATGCCGTCGTAGCCGATCCACCATCGCATCAACAAGAACACCGTCTGCCGCAAGAGTCCGGCGCGTCACCAAAGACTCACGCCCCTGAGCCCGTCGGAAAATCTGCGCGTAAAGAAAGTTCAGCGACCCCTCGAATCTTAATCGAAGCCGCTCCTCTTCTTCCCCCCCTCCCTCCACGCTTTCCACCACGCGCGCAACTTGTTGCACTTCCACCACCTCGTGGGTTTCCACTGGAACTTGAGAATCCAGCAAGGCCAAAAGATCGGTATCCACCTCAAAATGACGGGAGAACATTCGCCACTCTTTCGCGATGAACCCAGATGCAGCCGCTCCCTCCATCTTCACCTCTTGCTCCAAAATCACCGAGTACGCCGCCGGAAGATCAGGAGCGACCGGCATCAATCGGTCATCCCTGAAGATCCAGTGCCCCTTTCCCAGTCGCAACCTCTCAGCCCCTGATGGCCAATCACATCGGAGTGACAAAGCCCCCCCCTCGAACCCTCCCTCCAGACGGGGCTTGAATCCCTCACGCTCAATCCGGAAACGACGAGACCGACCTTCCCAAACCCGAGCATGCCCCGAAAGCGCCCCCAGCATCCGCACAATCCCCGCCGCATCCAACATCAGCACCGAAGGGAAAATCTTCCCTCCCGATTCCCCCACCACCGCGCGCAGCAACTGAACATCACCCGCACTCAGACGCATCCTCTCCTTCACCCCTTGAAGCGGGCCCCGCTTTCCACTCACCTCCACCTCGAAAAATAGCTGCAGCGCACCCTTGCGGATCCGGTCCATCGGCCCCGAAGGCAGGATCACCCAAATCCGATGCGATGCCGCATCGTCAGGAACCTCCTCCACCGAAGCATCAAAACGCGCATCAGCCGTTTCCGCCCGCCCAACTCCATCCGCCGCCCCCAGAACAGTAGCCCTCGCCAAATCCTCCGCCGCTTTTTCCTCCGACATCACCACCAACGCCACCGCAACGGAATGATGACAGATGGCCCCCCGCGAACGGGACATCGGACAGGTGCACAGGTTCTCCATGTCCGTCTCTTTCTTGATCCGGAGACCCGCCGCATATCCACGATCTCCCTCACGCACAACTCCAACCACATCCAACTCCTTTCGAGTCGCTCCACTCACCTTCCCCGAGGAAGCCAACCCTTTCGCATCACGAAAAATATGGTCGCCTCCCGCCGACTTCAGGAGTTTTTCAGTCAGTTGAACCATCTTCCGTAAGCTTCCTGTTCGCGATCACTCAGACCCGTTTCCACCTCACCTGCCAACGCCTTGGAAAGCGGGATCCGCAGGCCGATTGCCGTGGACGAGAACGGCCAATAGATCCAATGCAGCCGCCTGCTCCAACCCCTTCAGAGCACGATCATCCACACACCCCGCACATCGCCGCTGTGAATCTCCACCCGTCAAACAGCGAACCCACTCATCAAAGCTCAACCGAGCACGCGCATCCGAAAGCCCACCCTTCCCCTCCTCCAACGCATGACAACGCCCGCAACGTTCACCGAACAACCGCTCTCCCCGCGCGAACGAGCGATCACTCTCCAAACCAACCGCTACCGCAGGTAGCAATGACTCGAAACTCCACACCACCGTGGCTTGGTCTCCTCGGTCAACCTCCTTTGCCTTCCGCACATCGCAACCAGCGAAAACCACGCCGCAAACCGTCAACGCCACAGTCCATCGGAACATGCTTCACAAAGATTCGAGGAGAACCCGGAACAACCGCGCGCCATCCATAAAACCCGTGATCCGCTCGGCACCAGGTCCGCCGCCCGCCACCACCATATCCTCCGCATTATGAATCGCGTACGCCGTCTGGTACGCTGTTGGATTCTGGCGCGGCCCCCCCGTCGGAGTGGTCGGACCCGCCGGACCCGTCGCCCACGTGATGAACGGGATCCCCGACGAATCCGGCCCCAACAGATCGCCCGTCTTCATCGACCGCAAGGGAAACCCGCTCAACGTCAATCCCCCCACCGAGTGCCTCCCCACCGCGACAATCAACGCCTTTTCACCCGCCACTTCCCGCGCCTCCGCCACCGCCGCATCAAACGCCAACGCCTCCGCCAAAGCCCTCTCCGTCAAGTTCCCCTCGCAAGCCGTCGTGAACAAACTGCAGTCCACCACCAACATGAACGAACGATTTCTCGACCGAAGCAACTCGATTGCACGACGGGTCATATCCGCCAAAGAGGGTTGATCACTCCCTGACTCGATCTGGTTGGAAAACGCCATCGCCCCCGAGCTGAATACGCCGAGCACACGCCCATTCCCTCGCCCCAACGTCTCCAGTTCCGCCTTGGTCCTCACCACCGTGAGCGCGCTCTCCCCCCTGCTCTCATCGGAATAGATCTTCAACAGATTCTCCGCATCCTTCCGCCGCCCCTCCGGCTCAGGGGTAAAATCCGCAGCACCCCCACCCAAAGCAACATCCACCACGCCTCGCTCCAAAAGCTGTTTGGAAATGTGGTCCGTGTTGTCCGGTAACGCAGCGTGCGCGTAGAAAGGCGACAACGTGGAACCCGCCAAGGTCCCATTCGTGACCACCCCGACCGCCCGTCCGCGCTGCTTCGCCCTCTCAAGAATCGTGGTGATCGGCTGCACCGTTTGCGTCGCTGAGATGCACCGGTGCGGCACCCGAACCCCCGTGGCCAAAGCCGTCGTCGCGGCCGCAGTGTCCGGCACCGCGTAGTCCTCCGAACCGTTGCGCATCAACGCCACGTGCTTCAGCCCCTCCACCGCCAGCGCATGGTCCGCTCCATTCGCGTACATCCTCGCAGCGACCAGATGACGAGATGTCATGCTGTCACTCACGAAAACAATGATCTGCTGCGGCTTCTGAACCACCCACATCCGCACATAAAAATATCCGGCCAAACCAAAGACCGCCAAACACCCAAGAGCCAACAACTG
>CAZAZT010000128.1:0-7136 GCA_964489645.1 uncultured Chthoniobacteraceae bacterium
GACTTGCCGCCCCTGCGCATCGTAGATCGCGACCGAGACATTGCCGGGCTTTTCGAGGGTGAACGGAATGTCAGCGGCGTGGAGGATGCCGGTGAAAAGCAGGACGAGTGCGAGTAGTGATTTCATCGTTCGCCTTGGTGAGGGTTCATTTCGCAGCTACGGGGTAAAGATACGCCCGGCGGCACCGGCTTGCCCTCGCGGTCGCGGCCGTCCCAGAATTCGCGGTGGCTGCCGGCCTGCCGCGGCGCGCCAGCGAGCAAGCTGCGGACGATCTCGCCCTGGGAGTCATAGACGTTGATCGACACCCGCATCGGGCGGGCAAGCTGATAGGCAATCTCCGCCCCGGCGTCGAGCGGCGCCGCGGCAGCCGGGCCGCCGAGGGAGAAGAGGATCGCGAGGCACAGGAAGAGTCGCTGCATGGTGAGGGGGCCTTGGTAATGGATTGCGTCATCCCCGGCTTCCGACGGGGGCTTTTGGAGATGCGAGGTCATTTCTTGCGTTCGATCCGCATGGTGCTCAGAGGAGCATCTTGCTTCCAGCCGCCTTGAAAACCGGGAACCGGCCGGATCGAGAGCGTCTGCACGCCCGCTTCGAGGTCGGTTTCCAGCGACTGCTTGCAGGCATCGCCGTCGAGCGGCGCGGTTTCACCCAACGGCTTGTCGCCGATGGACACCCGCAACGGCTTGATGGCGTCGCCCTTGTCCTTGGGCAGCGCGACATCCACCTCGATCCGATAGCGACCGGCCTTTGGAACCCTCACGGTGGTGCTCACCACAAACACGCCGTCGTGGTGAAGCGAGATGATGTCGCTACTGCCATAGACCGGATACTCCAAGCCCAGCCGGATATCTTCGCCGATCTCATGGGGCCTGAGCCACGCGCTGCCGACGAGCTTCGCATCACGGCACGCGTGCATTGCCGCAGTCAGGTCGCCATTCGCGAGCCCCGCCCCGAGCGCGATGGCCTGCAGCCGCGTGCCGTCGGCGCCGAAGGCCGCCACGCCGCCATTCCTGTCGGACCCGGCGAACACGCCACCGCCGGGCCGGGCGGCCAGCGCCGTGAAATTGCCCTGGGCCACAGTCGCGACCGCAAGCGTTTCGAGATTGATCCGATAGAGCGAGGCGCCGGCCACCCAGAGTTCCCGCTCGTCGGCCGACAGCACCCGCGCCCAATGCCCGGGTTCCGGCAGTGCCACGCGACGCACCGCCCCGCTCGCCACGTCGGCAATGTAAAATGCGTCGCCGAAGCCGCGACCTGCGACGATGACGAGCGAGCCCTTGGCGGTCACGAGCGGATGGTCGATTTCCACGCCGAGCGGATGCCGCAGGAGCACCTTCCCGGTCGCCGCGTCGAGCACGGTCAGGCGGGAGGCCGGAGGGCTTCCTAAATCATCCCGGCCAGACAGATTCTCTTTTTCGAGGCAGGCGATGGTCTTGCCATCGGCGCTGTAGGCGACGCGATCCACCTGCAGGTTCGGCACCCGCCACCGTTCACGGCCTCCCTGGAGATCGACGGCCGCGAGCGACATGTCGGCGAGCACGCGGCCGGCCGCCCCGGGATGCTCCACGAGGCAATGGCTGCCGTCCGGGGCCAGCGCGACGAGCTTGTTGGGGACGGGGTGCGACGCGACGACCGCACCGTCGGCGTCGATTTGCTCGATATTTCCCGGCACGAAGCGATCGCCGACAAAGCCGACGCTCGCCCGCACCCAGACCCGTCCCGCGGCATCGGGCGCGGTCAGCGGCGCGGCCAGAATCTTCCACCGCGGCGTGCCGTCGGCCGCATGCCGCCATGCAAACGTGCCGTCCGATACCACCGCTTCGCCCGACGGATGAGCCTGCAGCGTCGAGGGCTGATAGAAGAGCCCGGTCGTCGTCCGCCAACGTTCGCCAAAGGTGCCCGGCTCTTTCGTGTCGAGCCGCGCGAGATTTCGGCCCGGGCTATGCACGGCGGCGAGCACGCCCCCATCCACGGCCACGAGCGCCGCGACGGGCAAGATCACCGGCAGCGGCGTGGCGGCCGGCTTGACCGCCTTCAGCGGCAGCGGCTGCGTCGTCGCGGGATATGTCGGCGGTTCGAAGCCGAGCAATTGCCGGCGCTCGGCAGATCCGTCGTCGGCGGACGAGAAGGTTGCCTCGGCGTCGGAGCGCCGGTCATTGGCGAGGGCCACGAGTTTCTCGAAGCCCGCCTGCCGTCCCGCCTCGTCGCCGCAGAGCAGCACGACCGCCTGCTGGTCGCTCCAGAACGGGGCCGCCACGGGCTGCACCACTGCGCCACCCTCTGGGAGGTATTCCGGCAGCGCCGGACGCGGCAACTGCGCCGCCTTGTCGAGTTCCTGGAGCAGCCGGTTATTGCGGCTGGTGCCAAAGAGGATGACCGGCCGGTTCCAGAGCGGGGCCGGCGAGAGCGCGCCGGGCCAGCCGTCGGAGCGCGCATTCGCCACCTGCGGACTCCGCGGATCCACCGGCCGGCGCCACGCCAGCAGCCCCTGTTGCCGGATATTCTCTTTGGCGGCCTCCTCTTCCGCCGGCGAATCCCAGCAGACCGGATAGTCGAGAATCTCCGGATTGAATATCAGCTCGGCGCCGAGCTGCTTGGCCAGTTTCGCGGCGGCGTCCCGGTCGGCGTCCTGGCGGGCATCGACATAGACCGCGAGGTTTTTGGCGGCCAGCACCTTGCGGATCTGTGGCGCGTCCCAGATCTGGGCCGGGGGCATCGCGCGGAGCGTGGCGGTGGCGGGCGCGGCGAGCGTCATCGTGCCCCGCTGCGTCGCGCCGGTGATCAGCTCGGTGAGTTCCACGATTTCCGCCCCCGCCGCAGGCCCGAGCACGAGCGTGTCGCAGCTGCCGGCCGGCGTGGCGGCCCGATAGATCTCCTGAGAGCCCACGCGCAACCGGATCGGCAGCGGCACAGCGCTCTTGGCCACGAACGTCGCGCGGGCCGAACCCGCGGCCTGAGAAACGTCGAGCCCCGGCGCAGCGAGCGGCTTCTCCACGAGCAGCAAGACGCGGCCCGGGAGCGTCGTGAGATCGACCTCCACCGTCCATCGGCCATCCTTTTCCACCGGCACGAGCTGCTTCCCAGCGAAGACATCGTAGATCAGCAGCTTCGACTGCGCCAGATCCTCGCGCAGCGCGAGTGTGGCCACCTGCGGCTCGCGCACGTCCTTCATGTAGATTCTGCCGCGGCCCAAGAAATTGCGATAGAACCCGCTGAGCCGTTGCTCGGGCGTGAAGATGTCGGCGAAGGGATACTCGCGGTTGTTGGTGACAAAGAGGAGTTGCGCCGAGCCGGCTCGCTTGGTCGCCACCAGCACGGCATCGCTCTCCAGCGGCTGCTTGCCGAGGTCGCCCAGGGCCGCCTTCAGAGCCGGGCCCAGCGTCCGCGGAAACTCGGCGATGGCCTCGTGGAAGTTGTTGCAATAGCGGGGCCAGAGGCCGCCTGGCCAACCCACATCCGGCAGCTTTGTGGCGCCGGGCAGCTCGAGCTTCGTGTTCTTGTCGACCAGCAGTTTGCCGCCATCCTGGACGAATGCGTCGATGGCTTTGATCGTGGCCGTCGGGAGCGCGGCGGTCTGCCCGACGACGAGCAGCGCCTTCACCTCCTCGAGCGCGCCGGCGGCGATTTCGTCCTCGGTGAGCAGCCGGGCGGGACGGTTGACTTGCGCCAGCGTGTAGTAGGCGTAGAGGATCGGGCTGCCATGCGCGAAGACCGTGCCCCCCTGCGACACGGAATAGAGGATCGCCACCGACTCCGCCGGCGCAAACTGGTTCAGCCAACTTCCGTAGCGTTTGACGAGTTCACCGGTCTGGCGCTCCTGCGCGGTGCCGGGCGTGCTCTCGGTGACGTTCGGCCCCCAGCCGCCAACGAGGCCGGCACCGCCCTCGGAGCCATAGCCGGTGCCGGTGGCGCCGCGGGCGATAGTTTCGAGCGCTCGGCGGAAATGGGTGCCCGGCTGCGGCGCCGTCGGCGATGTGATCCAGATCGGCTGCCCCGGCTTTTGGCCCAGGCGCAAAAGCGATGTCCAAAAGCTCTCCTGCATGTCGTGGGCACCGTTGGCGTAGATCTGGTCGTTCCAGGTCTCCAGGTAGCGAAAGTCGAGCGGCTGATAGAGCGACGGCAGGTAGAGACCGCTTTCGATCGGGGCGTGGTCGGCGGTCGCACAGGTCGAGTGCCGCTGGTTGAGGAGAAACTCGTGCAGCGTGGCTCCGCTGTTCCGAGAAACCTCGGCGATCACCTCCGCGTAAAACAGGCTGGCCAGCCGCGGCTTGTCGGCTTCGACGGCCCCCTTCGCCTTGGCCGCCTCCCACGCCGCTTCCCAGCGCTCCTTGAGCAGCGCCATCTTCCGGTCGTAGGCGAAGTCCTTGTGAAACCCACGCCCCGTGACGCCGCAGACGTCATAGTCGTGGATCGTGCCGACGAAGTGCGGCCAGCCGCGGCCGACCTGGGCGCGGATCGCGTTCCGCCGCTGCATCTCCGCGACGTGCTCGGGAACGCTGTGTGGAAAGACGAACGATAGCGCGCGGGCGCTTTGCTGCCCCAGCAGGAAGAGCATGTTTTCCCGCACGAGGTCGTCGTGGATGGTCGTGCCGGGCCAGGGCACGCGCGGCAGGGCGGGCTGGGCGGCGTAGAGTCCCTTCGTGGGGGGCAGCTCGGCCGGCCACCGCCGCGTGAGATAATCGTTGCTTGCCATGATGTCCACCCAGCCGTTGACCCCCAGCCGTGTCACAGACGCGAGTTGCGCGGGCTGCCGCATCGGGCTGTTGAGATTGGGCATGCCGCCGGCCATCGGGCCGACAATTTCAAACGTGAAGGGGTGCTCCGCCAGACCGGCGGCCGTGAGCGTCGCGGTGTAGGTGTCGGGCGCGAGCTGCGCCGTATCGAGCTGGTATTCGCGGCGGTCGTCCCCCGGCTCGAGGGTCACCGGCGTTGACGCAACCGGCACGTTGCCGGCGGCCGCCGCGACGCGGAGCTGTGCCGCCACCTTCTCGGCCGCGCCTCGGGCCTCGAGCAGGAGCGGGATGCGGTCTCCGGCATGAAACGACCGGCGCAGCGTAGCCGCCAGCACATTGAGCGAGCCCTTGGCCTCGTCCGCCACCGTCACGAGCACGTCGCCCGTCGGCTGCGGCTGCTGGATCCCCACGTTGCGGCCGCTGAAGCCCGGAAAATATCCGACGATGCCTCCCTTCGGCCCGCCGAGCGATTCCGGCAGCGGCGTGCCTTCGGGCACGATCCAGACCCGTAGGCGATATGCGGCCGGTCTTACTTCCGGCGCGATCGCGATCTCCCAGGTCTCCGGCGCGGCGGCCGGTTTCAGGCTCACGGGGATCAGCGTTTTGCTCACACGATCCGTGCGCGAGAACCACACGCCGCATTCTCCCGCCGTGACCGGGTCGTCGGCCCCCGCAGGCAACAGCGCGGCCAGCAAACGTCCCTGGGGCATGATCTCGCCAAGCGGCTTGGCCAGCTTCAGTTGCCGCGTCTGCCCGCGTTTCCAATGGGGCGTGTCGAGTTCCGCAAGGGCCGCGGGCGCGCCGGCGGGACGAAAGAGCGCCCGCGAAAAGAGCCCGAACCGCACCGGCCCGGTCAGCGGCGGCACGGTGGTTGCGCTCAGCGCGAGCGTCTGCCCCACTGCAAGGTCTGCCTCCCACTCCAGATGTTCGGCACCGCCCCAGGTATCGACCTGCCGCATCGTCCAACGCAGGCCGTCTCCTCCTCGGCCAATCGTAAGCGCCCGAGTGCGGCCGGCGTCGATCACCGACTGCTCGGCTCCCGGCACGACGCCGATGCCCGCCGCCGGAAACACCACGCCGTCCGGCGCGAGCACCCGCGCCCCTTCCATGCGGCAGGGATAGCAGCCTCGTATCAGGTAGCGGCCGGCTGGTCCCTCCACGGCCACCCGGAGCCGATCCGGCTGCACGAGATACATGAGCTTCACGCCGTTCGCGCGGGTCACTTCGACCTTCACTTCGACTGGCGAAACTTGCTCCACCGTGACGGGATCCGTCGGCGTCGCTGCGACGGCCGCGCCGCCTTTCACCTCAAACACCCTGAGGGCCGGCGTCGACCTGTCGGGGGAAGAGGCCCCGTCGAGCAGGACGTTGCCGTCGAGGTCCGCCAGCCGCGCTACCCCGCCATTGGCGGTCAGCCGTAAGACGTATCCGTTCGCGCCGGCCACCGCGGCGATCTCGCGCTCCCCCTGCGGCAGCGCGGTCACATTGACCGCCCTCACCGGTGTCTCGGCGGCCACTACGGGTTGCACCCCCAACACTGTCAGCCCCAGCACGACGGCGCCAACGCTCATCAGCACATGTCTGTTCATATCGATTCTCCTTGTTCTTGAAACCTTCATTCCACCCGCAGTTCGGTCATCCAGCAGTCGGTCATGCCGGTAGGTGCAATCGCCAGCAGTCCGCTGCCGGCGGGCACGTCGATCGTGCCGGTGAAGGTGGTGAACTCCTCCGGCTTCGGGTCGAGTTTGGCCCAGCCTTTCGTGATCCGCTCGGTGACGAAGGGCTTGAGCGCGCCGCCCTTCCACGGCACCCGCTGCATCTTCGACCACAGCGGGCGCGTAACATCGGGCGAGAGCTTGATGAGATAGTTCTCGATGTTCTCGGTGCAGGCCGCACCGATGTAGACGCCGCTCTCATCGGCAGTCACCGCGATCGGCCCGCCGTGAGTGCCGGGGGCCACCAGCGGGTAATGCTCGGTTTCCTGCATCGGATCGGGGACCGGGTCGGGATAGTTGGTGGCCGCGGTAAGCAGGTATTCGGTCTTCAGCCGCCCGGGCATCGCGAGCACCTTCCAGGAATACTCGCCCGCAGGTACCGGGTTTCCGGCTCGATCACGGCCGTCCCAGAACTCGCGCTGCCTGCCCTTTTGTCGCGGCGCTCCGCAGAGCAGGCTGCGAACGATCGCGCCCTTGGAGTCGTAAACGTTGATCGACACCCGCATGGGCTTGTCGAGGGTGAACGGGATCTCGGCGGCGCGCGTGATGCCGGTGAAGAGCAGGAGGAGAGCGAGCAGTCGTTTCATGGAGATGGTTACCAGTGGTTGCATGGTTCTCGAATCCTATTTGTTTTCAGGCTATTGCCGGTTCATTTCACGGCTCCGGGATAGAGGAAGGCCGTGGGAAT
>CAZAZT010000128.1:7236-10925 GCA_964489645.1 uncultured Chthoniobacteraceae bacterium
GGCGAGTGCCACTCGGCCTTCGTGTCGTTCCCAGCCTTTCCATCCGCCCACGCGATACACGGCGCTGGAACTTTCGGCCATGGGCATCCACAGCGGATCACTGTTGGACTGGGGAAGAAGGAAGCCGCCGAGGACATCAAAGGGGATCGGCGTGTCCGGGTCCAAGGTCTGCGGATTGACGAACTCGCCGGGTTTGTCGGGAACGGGCCGCTTCTCGCGCCACCAGTGGTAAAGCTTTGCCGGCAGACCATCGTCGGCGTGGCGGTCGAGGAAGGAGCCAGCGTAGAGACCGTCGGCAGTCCAAACCGAGGCGGGCCACGCGGAGCGATCCGCCACGACCACGCAATCATTCAGCACGCCGAGGATGCGCGTGGGGTCGTAGTATTCGCCGGGCTTCGCGCCCGCGAAGGGCTCGCGGTGCGAGTGCTTGCCCACGGACCATGCGAGGCTGCCATCGGCGTTCCATCGGATCACGCGCGCCGACCCGCTGCGGAAGCCGGGGAACGCAGGATTGTGCCGGTCTGCCGTCGGGGCGCGATTGGCGGCGACGATCTGATACACCGCGCCGTCCGGGCCGCGTGCGATGCCGCGACACTCCGCGCCATTCAGGGCCTCGATCTCGGCGGGCCACCCGGCCTTGGCGGGTTCGCGGCGGTTCCAATCCCAGCCGGGGGCCACGGCGTCCGGTTTGGCGAGATTCGGCAGCATCACCCAGGGCGCGCCTTTGCCGTTCCGCGTGTCTTGACCGAAAATCACGTTCCAGTTTTCGTCCATGTAACAGGCTGCGACGCCGATGCTGGGCGACTCGCGCTCCGCCTCGATGGCATGAAAACGAAACTCGTCCGGCTGGAATTCTCCATCGCCATTGAGATCGGACCAAGTGTAAGCGGCGCTGAGCTTCGCGAGATCGAGCTGCTGTTGCGCCACGGCATCCAGCCAGGGCTTCGGAGCTTTCTTTTTGTCGCGAACGATGCCCGCGATCGCCGCAGGCACAAGTCGTCCCTGTTTCGCGTCTAAACGCAGCACCGCGCCGCTTTCGTGGGCCACATAGGTGATGCCGTTTTTCTCGCGCACGACCCAGTGCCGGAAGGAATCGTGCCCGGGGAACAAACCGTCGCCGAAGCGCTCGTAGCGATAGCTCGCGATGCAGTCCCAGGTGCGCCGCTCGAAGTCCATCCTCGCCACCCCGAGCGTCGCGTATCCGGCTTCAAACCAGATCTCGTTGGGCTTCGCTGCGGTCGCGCTGGCTTGGTTGAAGAAGGGCGAGCCGCCGAACCATTGGCCGATCAGCTTTCCTGCACGGTCGAACTGCGCCGTGCGCCGGAGTGTTTCATTGCCTTCGCACATGAGGAAACCGCCGTCAGTCGTTGCGGTCACATCGCGCAGGTTAAGGAAATCGGTCGCCACGAACGGTCCATCCTGTCGCCCACCTTTTCGACCGTAGGTCGCGATGAGTTTTCCTCCGCGATCGAAACGTTTGATTTGGTGCGAGGGCGCGGCCTCGGCCACCAGCACTTCACTCGTCGCGGTGTCGAAGGCGAGGCGATACGGATTCTCCAGCGCATTCGCGCCGATGAAGACCTCGCGTTGCTTGCCGATGGCGAGCACCTTCCCTTCGGTGATGATCAGCATCACGCCCTCCGCGCCGAGAGCCACGCCCTTGGGTGCTGGCACCTGCTCAGTCCGCAGCAATCGTTTTTCTGTCGCTGCCTGCAACATCGCCTCGGAGGCATTCTTCGGCACCTCGGGCGATTCGGTGGAATAGAGCCGTACGAGATTGAACTTCTCCGCAGAGACCACCAACTGCCCGCCGCGCACGTCCATGTCCATCGGACCACTGGTGCTTCCTCCCGAGCCATTGCGATTGTCACCCGGTGCCAACACATCCCAGGCGAGAGGACGCACCTTGCCGGCATCCGTGATGTAAGTCTTGTTCTTCCCCGTCTCGCGATCGAGGGCGATGACCTTGCCATTCTGCTGCATGACAAACAGCGAACCCTCCGCGCTCGCCATCGCGACCGGCCCCTGCCACGCCTCCATCCAGTCCTTCTGCCAGATCCGTTTGCGGCTATCGGGCGATTGCTTGCGATAAGCCGGAATCCCTTCCGAGCCTTCGGAACCAACATACCAGCCCGACTCATCCCAAGCGAGCGCGCTCGGCCCGCCGTTGTTGCCGACCCACGGATCGTAAGGTTGTTCGACGGTGGTGACCCCGACCACGCCGAGGTACTTCGCCTCAAGACCCGGTGAACTGAGCACCTTCCACGTGTAGTCGCCCGGAGCCTGCGCGACGCCTTGTTTATCAAGGCCATCCCACGCCAGCGAATGCTGGCCTGCATTCATGGGCACCGCGCGGGTCAGTTCACGCACCATGCGACCTTGCGCATCGTAGATCGCGGCGGAGACATTGCCGGACTTGGCGAGGGTGAACGGGATGTCGGCAGCGTGGGTGATGCCGGTGATGAGAAGGAGGAGGGTGAGCAGTGGTTTCATCGTGCTATGTCCAAGATTCACCGAGGTGTGATGGGGTAGAGGTTGGCTGTCGGAACCACTTGCCGGGGCTGCTGCGGCGTGGACCACTCGAGCTTGATGCCGCCGCCAGAGTGCCCGGTGGTGTGGACGAGTGAGATGGGAATGCGGCGACGCTGGAGTTTGATGGGTTTGCTGGTGAATTCCTCGCGCTGGGGATTGGCTTCCTTTTGCTCAAGGACTTGCGAGCGATCCACGAGGAGCGTGGCCGTACCGTCGGCAGTCGCGGTGAAGGTATGCGGGATGCCTGCGTCGTCGTGGTCTTGGCCGTCCACGACGAACTTGTCCACATGCACCCATGAATCGCTCGATGCCTTGTTACGAGGTTTGCCGTGCCAGCCGACAACGGTGATCGTGACTTCGTGATCGCCGTCGGGCAGGCCTTCTTTTCCGAAGATGACGGAATCCGGCTTCACCTCCGGGCTGTAGGCATCGAACTGCGGCTGCGGCTGTCCATCGAGCGCGACGTCGGCAAAACCGCCGTTTGGGCCGGTCTTGCCGATGACACGGATCGACTTGCCACGGAAGCGGAATGAGACGCTGGCATGGTTGTCACGGGCTCCGCGAGTCGCTCCGTCGAAGGCATCCCTGTCCTTCTTCTCGCTCCAGGGGCCTTTGTAGGTGGGGCCGTATTCCGGCAGCAACATGCCGGTCCAGCGGATGCCAGCGGGCGCGGGTTTCTGATCGCTCCACGAGATGTCGATACTCGCGTCAATGGCCGTCGTGAGGGGATTCGTGAGCGCCGTATCCTCGAAGGTGACAGCCGTCAACCCCTGGCCGGTGTGTGCTGCCGCGGGCTTCTCGATGTGAATCTTTCCCGATTGACGCTGCCACCCTGTCCACCCGGAAACGCGATAGACCCGCATCTCATTTTCCCAATTGCCGAAAAACAACACGTCGCCGCCGGGCAGTGTCGCCACGGAGGCATGACAGAACTCGCCGCCGAGCTGATACCAGTGCTTCACGATGCCGTTGAACTCGCTGGAGTCCATCAGTCCGCCCACGAAGAGACCGTCCGCATCCCAGACATAGGACAGATTGCCGTAGAGCTTCTGCGTGTTTGATCCGCCATCGTTGTCGATGGCCACCACGCAATCATGGGCGAAGCCTGCGATGCCGCGCAAATGCGTGCGCACTTCTCCGGGAGCTGCGATGCCTTT
>CAZAZT010000129.1:0-10853 GCA_964489645.1 uncultured Chthoniobacteraceae bacterium
CTCCACCCGCATCTGATCCTCCGAAGGGATTTCCCCCTCTCCCTCGCGCCCCTTCAGCGTCACCACCCGAGTCAACCGACACGAGATGTACCCGACGAACACCTCGGCCCGAAACTCCACCGGCAACCGATCCGCATCATCGGTGATCCACAAATGCGCTGTCTTCATCTTGCGATAAGCACTCAACGCCAAGGTCTCGCGATCCATCTTCCGGATCTTGGCGGAGACCTTGATGCACCGCCTCTTCCCCCCATCCACCTCCCGATCCTCGCGCCCAACCACCGTGAAGGTCGCGAGATAAGGCCGATCCCAAGGCTGTACCACGCGCGTCATCGTCTCCCCGTCCGCCAACCTCTGCCCACGAACCCCCAAAAATGCGGACAACACATCTTCGATCGGCTCAAACCTGCACGTGTCGACCCGCTTTACCTCCCCCCCCTTCACTGGCTGAACCCGCGTCTCCGTCACCACACTTTCCGGTCGGAACTCCACCCGGTACTGACACCGCTCGCGCCGATCCACCTCCTCATGCCAAAGAAACCGAGGCCGCAACGTGTCCCGCCGGATCAAAGAACGCATCGTGCACTCGTAAGGCCACAAGACCCCCGCCAACCCCGAACTTCTCGCCGTCGCCGACGCATTCCAATACTCCCTCGCCCTCCGCACACGAATCACCGCCGAACCCGCCTTCACCACATTGTTCCATCCGAAATCATAGTGAAGGTCGCACGTTGGCACCGGAAACTCAGCCCGCACCTTGAGCGGAGTCAGCAATCCCGCCCACTCTGGTTCCACACCCCTTGACCAGACACCCCCACCCGCGATCACCCCAGCCCATCCAACAAACGCTTTGATCAAACCGCGACGCCGATACAGCAAGTCCATCCACCCGTCCTCTCCGTTCGCCCCTCCGCCGTCAAGCCCACCGCACCCAATCCACAAAACAAAAAAATCTCCCAAACCCTAAAGGCTCGGGAGATTCTCTTAGTTTAGATTAACCGTTACTTAGACTAAGCACGCCCCATGTAGTCCCCGGTGCGCGTGTCGATCTTCACGGTCTCCCCTTCTTTGATGAACAGAGGAACCTGGATGATTTTACCCGTCTCCAAAGTCGCAGGTTTCATGACGTTGTTTGCGCTGTCCCCGCGGACCCCTTCTGCGCTCTCCGTGACCTTCAACACCACCGAGGCTGGCAGTTCCAAGTTCGCTGCTTTGCCCTCAACATACAAAACCTCGACCCCAAGATTCTCCGTCAAATACTCCTTCGCATCCCCGACAAAATCGGAGTCAAACGACACCGTCTCGTAGGACTCCGGATCCATGAAATGGTATCCCGTCTGGTCCTTGTAGGAGAACTCCAGCTTCTGTCGGTTCACATCCACCAGATCCACCTTGTCCGTCGACCCAAAGCGAACGTCCGCAGACTTTCCGGTCCCGATGTAACGGATGATCAACTGCACAAATGCCCGAAGGTTACCGGGCGTGCGATGCTGCACTTCGAGGACGATGGCGGGGTTCCCGTTGTAGCGGATACACATCCCTTTGCGGAGGTCGTTTGCGGCTGCCATAAAATCGTTTGGTCTAGGTTGGTTTCGGAAAGAGTCGTCGAGGCTCCGCCAATGCGACCATGGAATCAAGCCGAATACCCGTTCGCGACCCAGCCCCTCTTGCCAAACTCCCCGCAAACCGTGAAACTCGCCCGCTATGATTCCGGCTCCAAACCAGAAATACCGCGCCTTCCCGCCGGTCCACCTGCCCAACCGCCAGTGGCCGAATCGCACCCTCTCCGAACCCCCAATCTGGTGCAGCGTCGACCTCCGAGACGGCAACCAAGCCCTCGCCGTCCCGATGAACGTGTCCCAGAAACTCGAACTCTTCGACACCCTCGTGAAATGCGGCTTCAAGGAGATCGAGGTGGGATTTCCAGCCGCTTCCAACACAGAATTCGCCTTCATGCGCCGCCTCATCGAGGACGGGCGCATCCCCGATGACGTCACCATCCAGGTGCTCGTCCAGGCCCGCGAAGACCTGATCCAGCGGACCTTTGAATCCCTCAAAGGCGCAAAAAACGCCATCATCCACCTCTACAACAGCACCTCACCCGCCCAGCGCCGCATCGTGTTCGGACTCGAACGGTCCGACATCATCGAGATCGCTCGACGCGGCACCGCTTGGGTCAAAGAAAGGCGACATCTGCTCCCTGGGACCAACCTCCGCTTTGAATATTCGCCCGAAAGTTTCTCCGCCACCGAAGTCGATTTCGCCCTCGAAGTCTGCGAGGCCGTCATGGATGTCTGGCAACCCGCTGCGGACGAAAAAATCATCCTCAACCTCCCCGACACCGTTGAGGTCGCAATGCCCAACGTCTACGCCGACCAGATCGAATGGTTCATCACCCACCTCCGGCGCCCACAAAATGCGATCATCAGCGTCCACACCCATAACGACCGAGGTACTGGCACCGCTGCCACCGAACTCGCCCTCCTCGCCGGAGCGCATCGCGTCGAAGGCACCTTGTTCGGGAACGGCGAACGCACCGGCAACCTCGATCTCGTCACGGTCGCCCTCAACCTCTACATGCACGGCATCTCGCCCAAACTCGACCTGTCCGACCTCGCCGCAATCGTCGAAGTCTACGAACGGTGCACCGGCATGACCGTCCCCCCACGCCACCCCTACGCCGGAGAACTCGTCTTCACCGCTTTCTCTGGCTCGCACCAAGACGCCATCCGAAAAGGACTGTCCGAATGGAACCGCAACGGACGCTCCGGTATCTGGGATATCCCGTACCTCACCATCGACCCAAGCGACCTCGGCCGCGAATACCACGAGGTCATCCGCGTCAATAGCCAGTCCGGCAAAGGCGGAGTCGCCTACCTGCTCGAAAGCGAGTTCGGGATCGAACTCCCAAAAGAGATGCAACGCGAGTTCGGCCCAATCGCGAACGACGCCGTCGACGCACTCGGTCGCGAAGTCTCCGCAACCGAACTCCGTGAGATCTTCTGGAAAGAGTACATCGAAAGGAAATCCCCCTTCGCGCTCGAGCACTTCCACGCCGACGGCACCGGAGGCATCTTCAGATGCCGCGCCACCGTCAACCGGAACGGCAGCAGACTCGACCTCGTAGGCGAAGGGAATGGTCCCATCGCAGCGTTCGTCAGCGCCCTCGCCGCCGCCGGAGGACCGAAAGTGGAGGTCTCCGCCTACCGAGAACATTCCCTCGGTTCAGGCGCCGAAGCCAACGCCATCGCCTACATCCAGGTGAAGTCCGATTCCGGCAAAAAAGCGTGGGGCGCCGCAGTCGATTCCCATATCGAACTCGCCTCGATCAAAGCGATCATCAGCGCCATCAATCGAACCCACCCCTAGGCACCACCCATCGGCCCGATCCGATTCGACGCGCTGCTCCCACGCGCCTCCGTCACCGCTTCCTCCAAACCGTCAACTCCGCCTCACTCCACTGGAACTTCCGAGCGTGCTCCCGGATCAGGAATGGCACATCCAGCCGGTTCTCCAGTTCAAACCCCGCCCCCAACACCTTTCCCATCTCCCGCATCGACCCCTCGCTGCCTTCCGCCAATCCGCCTCCCGCAAGCCATTCAGCCGGATCGGAATAATCCTCCATCCATGTGTAGGGCGAAGTGACCACCAACACGCCGCCAGGCCGGATCCGGCGCCCCACTTCCGCAAGGCAACGACGCGGAGACGGCACCCGATCCACCAGATTCGCCATCAACACCGCATCCAAACCGTCCAACTCCGGATCCAAATCCATCGCATCCCCCCGACGAAACTCCACCCGTTCCGCAGTCCCCTCGTCACACGGACGCACCAGTTCAACCCCCGTTCGCCGCATCCCTTCCTCCGTCCGAAACGCCTGCACCCGCCCCGAGTCCCGCATCCGGTTCGCCTTTTCGATGAAAGCATGTGACAGGTCCACCCCCACAACGTCAGCACCGCATTTCGCCATCTCAAAACTCGCTCCTCCCACTGCGCACCCCAAATCCAAAGCCCGCTTCCCCACCCCAAGATCCGCGCTCAAAAACCCCAATCGCACCACACGCCCGACAAACCCGATCCCCTCCAGCGGAACAGGACGCCCCCCCGACACCTGCTCCGCGTTCCCGTAATGGAACAACAGATAGTCCGCCACCATCCGCTCCGTCTCGTAAACATTCCCCGAAGTTGCATGCTGCATGACGTCCGCCTCTACAGCACATTTTTCCGCAGGCAACCCCGAACCCATGCCCTCTCTCTGGCAAATCAAACAAAAATCCCTCCCGCTCCCACCAAAGGCGCCACCCCTACTCCTCGGGATTCTCAACACCACCCCGGACTCCTTCTCTGACGGCGGCGCATTTCTTGCGCCCGCAGAGGCGGTTGCACACGCGCGCTCCATGCTCGCGCTCGGTGCCGACATCATCGACGTCGGCGGCGAATCCACGCGCCCAGGAGCACGCCCCGTCCCGGTCGAGGAGGAACTTCGCCGGACCATCCCCGTCATCGAACACCTCGCAACCCTCCCGAACATCACCCTCTCCATCGACACCCGAAAACCGACCGTCGCCCGCGCAGCTCTGCAAGCAGGAGCCCACATCGTCAACGATGTGAACGGCCTCCGCGATCCCGAGATGCGTGAAGCGGTCGCTGAACACCGCGCAGGCGCCATCGTGATGCACATGCAAAATGCGCCAGAAACCATGCAGGATCAGCCCTCTTACCACGATCTCCTCGGCGAGATCCGCGCCTTTTTCGAGAACACCACCCGCCAATGCGAAAAGGCCGGCATCCCACAAGATGCCCTGCTTTTTGATCCAGGAATCGGCTTCGGGAAAACCCAAGCCCACAATCTCTCCCTCCTCGCCAATCTCCACCAACTGCTCTCGCCAAATGGTTGCAGTCAACCAGAACGACTCGCCCTTGGCGTGTCCCGAAAATCTTTCCTTCAATCCTTCTCCGCAGACCCCTCGCCTCACGGACGCCACTGGCCAACGGTCGCACTTTCCGCCTTTGCAACGGAAAAGGGGTGCGGACTCGTCAGGGTCCACGAAATCCTTGATAACCGTCACGCAACCTTGATGGCCCACGCGATCAACCTCTCCAAACCCCAGCTCCCCTGTGCTCCCTGAATCCACCCACGCAGTCCCGCTCATCCGAGACTCTCTCCAGTTCATCGTTTTAGGAGTGCTCGGTTGGCTCATCTGGCGCCGCGCCCGATCCAACACCGATATCGCGCGGTTTCTCAAGATGGGGTTGCCGCTCGCTGCCGGCCTCATGCTCGCAGACTTCACCGGCCTGTCCGCCGTGGCCGACGCACTGCGCATCGGCCTCTACGCCGGCGTGGTCGCCATGTTGCTCATCATCGCTCCCGAACTTCGACGCGCCTTCCGCGCACGCGCCGTCGGCCCTGACGGACACAAAACGCGCATGACCCACTCGACGCCAGAGGAGGAAATCACCTCCGCCGCCACGCACCTCGCCGGCGAAGAACTCGGAGGCCTCATCGCCATCGAACGCCGCTACTCCCTCGAGGAGTTCGTCGACACCGGCATCCGTCTCGACGCGCAACTCTCCCGGGAGCTTCTTGTCGCCATCTTCACCAAAAACTCCCCGCTGCACGACGGCGGCGTCATCCTGCGCGGCGAATCCATCGTCGCCGCAGCAACCCTCTTCCCTGTCTCGGATCGCCCCGACCTCCCCAACTCGTTCGGCCTCAGACATCGAGCCGCCATTCGTCTGTCCGAAGAAACGGACGCCACCGTGATCGTCGTGAGCGAGGAGACAGGAAAGATCTCCTTTGTCGAAGACGGCTCTTTCCACCTGAATATCAGCCCGTCCGAACTGCTGGAACATGTCGGAAAATCCATGCAAAAATCCGGACGCACCCCGTCAAAAAAATCTTCCACCCCCCACCTCAGATCATGATCACTCGACGCTCCCTCCTCTCCTCCCTCCCTTTCCTCGCCCTGCCCAACGCGCTGCACGCCGCAGGAAACGTGCGCCTCGGGATCGACGTTCTCGCTACGTCCGGTTTCCAAAGCCTCAAGGGGAAAAGGGTCGGACTCATCACCAATCACACCGGGGTCGATTCGTCCGTCAGACGCACCCGCGAGATCCTGCACAAAGCCAAAGGGTTCACCCTCGCTGCCCTTTACACGCCAGAGCACGGGTTGGACGGAACCGAACTCGCAGGAAAATACGTCTCAAGCCGAAAAGACCCGCTCACAGGACTCACCGCCCATTCGCTCTACGGTCCCACGCGGAAACCCTCAGCGGAAATGCTCAAAGGGATCGATGTGCTGGTGTACGACATGCAGGACATCGGATCCCGCTCCTACACCTACATCTCCACCATGGCGCGTTGCATGGAAGCCGCAGGTGACCACAAGATCGAGTTCATGGTGCTCGATCGCCCCAACCCACTCGGCGGCAATCGAGTCGAAGGGCCCATGGTCGAAAAGAAATGGATCTCATTTGTCGGTCAACTCCCCGTGCCGTTCGTTCACGGAATGACCGCAGGCGAACTCGCCCGGATGCTCAACGACAAAGGCTGGATGGGTTCAAAGTGCAAACTGTCCGTCGTGAGAATGGAGGGCTGGAGCCGGGATATGGCATGGCGCGACACCGGACTCAAATGGGTCAAAACCTCGCCGAACATCCCACGCGCCGACTCCCCTCTCTACTACGTCGCAACCGGACTCGCCGGTGAACTCGCAGGCCTTGAGATCGGGATCGGAGGCCCGATGCCCTTCGAGTTCTGCTGCGCAAAAGGACTGGTCGCCAAAGATTTCACGAACTACCTGAACAGTCTCGGCGTCAAAGGTTTGACAGTGGAACCCTACACCTTCAGCGGCCTCGGCGGCGCGCGCCTCCACATCGACCCCCATGCGCAGGGAGATCTCTTCTTCCTCGCCCTCGCCATCCTCGCAGAAGTGAATGCGAAAGCCTCTCCCGACCTGTTCGCGAAAAGCTCAAAAGACAAACTCGACGTCTTTTTCAAGGTCTACGGGAGCGCCTCCATCCGCGACGATCTCGCGAAACGTAAGCCCATCCGCACCATCGCCGCAGGATGGAAAGATGGGCTGACCGCTTTCCGGAAAGAGCGCACCCCCTACCTTTTCTACTGACCCCTCCGTGAGCACCGCGCCGCATTCCATCGTTGTGCTGGGGGGGTCTTTCGACCCTGTCCACAACGGTCATGTCGCGATGGTCGACGCTCTCCTCGCGAGATTCCCGTTCAGTCAGGTGCGAATCATTCCAGCGCACTTGAACCCGCACAAAAGCGGAACCTCGCAGGGAGCCGAACCCCACCACCGGCTCGCCATGCTGCGCGAAACGTTCAAGAGCCGCTCCGGCTGCCTCATCGATCCTCGGGAAGCCCTACGCCCAGGCCCCAGCTACACATTCGACACCGTTTCCGAGCTGCACGCGGAAAATCCCAGCGCAAATATCACGCTCGTGATCGGTGCAGACAATCTCCGCAAACTCCCCGATTGGAACCATTTCACCGAACTGTGCCCCTTGGTCGATTGGGCGGTTTTCCGCCGCCCTAACCACGCCGTCGAAGCAGAGATCCATCGGCTGTCCTTGCTGAACCCGGCATTCAGCGTCCCCCATGTGATCGAGCTCAATGAACCTGCATCATCCACCGAGATTCGGTCGCGCATCCAAGACGGGCTGCTGTACGAACATCTTCTCCCAGACACCGTCCTGAGCTACATCCGGACGCACCACTTGTACGGTCACTCCCAACGGACCGCACCATCTCCTTGAAACACGGGAGTGGATCCGTGCCGCTTCCTGCGGGCCGATCACCGCTCCTTCACCGACCCGCCCTTTTGCTACCGAGGCGTTCCTAGGTAAAAAGTTCTAGGTTTTCCCGTTCCCAACCCTCGCCCGAAGAGTATCGTTACCACTGATAAAACTTTCACCTAGAGAGATTGAGACCATCGAACCGAAACCTAAACCAACGATAGAGATTATGGAAACCAACCGCCTCCACATCCCAACCGACGAAGAGTTCAAACTCCTCTCCCATCTCAACGCTTCCTCCGTCTCCAGACGGCATTTCCTCACCCAAAACGGCCTCGGCCTCGGTGCACTCAGCCTCGGCGCACTCTTCGGCGTCAATGCTTTCGACGCTCGCGCCGCAGGAGCTCCACTCAACCCGCTCGCCGTCAAACAGCCTCACTTCCCAACAAAGGCCAAAGCCGTCATCCATCTCTTCGCCTCAGGCGCTCCCTCCCACGTCGACACTTGGGATCCAAAACCCGCCCTCAAAAAATACGACGGCCAACCCATCCCAGGCGGTGGCGCAGGCGTCGCTTTCGGCTCCCCCTTCGACTTCACCAAATCCGGTAAATCCGGCGTCGAAGTCAACCTCGACGCCTTCCCCAAACTCGGTGAAGTCATCGACGATATCGCCGTCATCCGCTCCCTCTTCGTCGACATCCCGGACCACGGCATCGCTTCCTCCCTCTTCCACACAGGCTCCGCCCAGCTTCCAAAACCCAGCATGGGTTCTTGGCTCGTCTACGGCCTCGGCACAGAAAACCAGAACATGCCAGGCTTCATCACCCTCGGCGGTAACCCAACCGGCCGTCAGTGCTCCTTCCTCCCGGGCATCTTCCAAGGCGTCAACGTCGACGTTGACCCCTCCTTCGCCTTCGCTCCAAAAGCAGGTGCAATGCGCAAACCTCTCTTGGCCAACATCCAGAGCGGCGTGAGCTCCAATGAACGCCAGAAGAGCCAGCTCGAGTTCTCCAACATCCTGAACAAGATGCACTCGGCCACTCTCCAATCCAACGAGATGCTCGAAGCACGCATCAAATCCTTCGAAGTCGCCTTCAAGATGCAAACCGAGGCCACCGACGCCTTCGACATCTCCAAGGAACCAGACTCCGTCAAAGAACTCTACGGCATCGACACCAAAACCAACCGCGCTCCCAACGAAGCCGTCAAACTCCTCGTCGCTCGCCGCTTGGTCCAACGCGGAGTCCGCTTCGTCCAGATCGACGTCGGCGGTTGGGATCACCACAACGACATCGAAACCAACATCAAGGCGCGCGGTAACGCCATCGATACCCCTGCCGCTGCCCTCATCAACGACTTGCGCTCCCAAGGCCTCCTCGACTCCACCCTCGTCATCTGGGGCGGTGAGTTCGCTCGGACCGTCACGCGCGCCAATGGATCGGGCGCTCGCCCAGGTCGTGACCACCACGGCCGCTCCATGGTCGCTTGGATGGCCGGCGGCGGCGTCAAAGGCGGTCAAGCCTACGGCGCAAGTGATGAGTTCGGTCTGCGCGCTGTCGAAAACCGCATGAGCGTTCACGACTTCCACGCCACCATCCTCCACCTCATGGGCTTCGACCACACCAAGTTCACCTACCGCTACAACGGTCGGGACTTCCGTCTCACCGACAACTTCGGTGAAGTCGCCAAACCCATCGTTGGTTGATCCTTCCTCCGCCTCTCTCCAGACACTGCGCAGGACCACCCTCCGCGCAGTGTCTGCACTCCCAACCCGCCCGTTCCCCAACGCGCGGGTGGTTTGCTGAAACCCTCCCCCCTTCTCGCCCCCCAACAGAACCCGAGATCATCAGCCCAAAACCAGTTCCCCTTTTCCCTTAGCCCTTTTCGCTCAGCCCTCGGGCATCCACTCCTTTTCCGACACCTGTCCTCCTCTCAACTCACCTCGCTCCAGCCATGATCACTGTCCTCAAGCAAAACCTCTCCCGCGCTCTCGCACTGGCTCTGCCCGTCCTCTCCGTCTCCTTGTACGCAGAAGACGCTCCCCTCTCCCCAGAGCAAAAGAAGTTCTTCGAAGATAAGGTCCAACCCATCCTCGCCAAAGCCTGCACCCGCTGCCACTCCGTCGCAGAAGGCAAAGTCAAAGGCGGCCTCGCTCTGGACGGCAAAGCCTCAGAATGGAAGGGCGACACCGGTCTCTCCATCAAACCCGGCGACCCAAAAGGCAGTCTCTTCATCAAGGCCATCACCTACGAAGACGACGATCTCCAGATGCCTCCCAAAGGCGACAAACTCCCCGCAGAAGACATCGCCACCCTCGTCGAATGGGTCAAGATGGGCGCTCCAGATCCTCGCGCAGGCGGCGTCGACCCAAAGGCCGCTAAAATGGAAGCGGCAAGGAAGCACTTCGCCTTCAAACCCATCACCCGACCGGAAATCCCCAAACCCTCCGCCCCAAAATGGTGCGAAACCCCAGTCGACGCCTTCATCCTCGCCAAACTTGACGAAAAAGGCCTCCGCCCTGCCCCCTCCCTGAGCCTGACCATCGAGGGCAAAGAAACCCTCCTGCGCCGCGCCTACTTCGACCTCATCGGTCTGCCTCCAACGATGAAGGACATGAAGGACTTCCTCACCGATACCTCCCCCCAAGCCTTCAGCAAGGTCATCGACAAACTCCTCGCCTCCCCTCACTACGGCGAACGCTGGGGCCGCTACTGGCTCGACACCGCCCGTTACTCGGACACCAAAGGCTCCGACAATAACAACAACATGGCCAACGGCGACCGCCATGCTTACGCCTACACCTACCGGGATTGGGTCATCAGCGCCTTCAACACCGACATGCCCTACGACATGTTCCTCAAGAACCAGATCGCAGCCGATCTGATGGATGACAACGAGAAGCCCAATCTGGCTGCACTCGGCTTCCTCACCCTCGGCAAACGCTTCGGCGACCCCAATGAGGTCATCAACGACCGCATCGACGTGATCGGTCGCGGCATGATGGGCCTGACCATCGCCTGCGCACGCTGCCACGATCACATGTTCGACCCCGTCACCCAGAAGGATTACTACGCCCTTCACGGCGTCTTCTCGAGCACCTT
>CAZAZT010000130.1:0-10821 GCA_964489645.1 uncultured Chthoniobacteraceae bacterium
GGCCGTTAGAGTTCGGGTTCGCGTCGGTGGACCCAGACGCTGTTCACGAGGCCCATGGCGAACATGACCATGATGAGGAAGGTGCCTCCGTACGAGATGAGCGGAAGTGGGAGCCCGGTGATCGGCAGGAGCGCGATGGTCATCCCGATGTTCTGGAACACGTGGAAGAAGATCTGCGCGGCGAAGCCTACGGACATGATCAGGCCCAACTCGTCTGCCGACTGGTGTGCGGTGAAAAGGCACGCGAGAAGAAGCGCGCCGAACGCACCGATGAGGATGCATGAACCGATGAAACCCCACTGTTCGCCGATCGCGGTGAAGATGTAGTCGGTGTGCACGGTGGTGCCTGGGATGAACCCTTGCTCGACCTGCGTTCCGGTGGCCTTGAATCCCTTGCCGGAGAGGCCACCGGATCCGATGGCGATGAGCGCTTGGTTGACCGCCCATGCGGCGCCGAGTTGGTCCGCTTCGGGGTTGATGAAGGAGGTGATCCTCGCGCGTTGGTAGGGTTTCAGGAAAAAGTTGAGCACGACCGGAAGAGCCAGCAATCCGGAGAGCATGATGAGGATGAAGTGACGTTTCGGTATGCCCGCGGCGAGCAGCACGGCGAGGATTGCTGGCACCCACACGAGGGTCATCCCCATGTCCGGTTGCTTGATGATGAGCGCCATGGGTATCGCGACGATGAGGGCGGTGCCTGCGATGTGGATGAGCGGATCTCGGTTGCGGAAATGCACGAGGAACAGTGAGACGGTGATGATGCCGAAGATGACGCCCATCTGCGACGGCTGGAACGTGCCGATGCCGGGAAGGCGAAGCCAACACTTTGCGCCACCAATCTCCTGCCCAAGAGGTGAATAGGTGAGGGCGATGAGCACGATGCTCACGAGGAAAAGCGGGATCGCGGCGAGTTTCACCCATCGATAATGGAACAGCGAGGTTGCGACGAATACGACGAGTCCGATGGCGGTCCAGATCACCTGCTTTTCCCAATATTCCGAGGTCCGGAAATATGTGGCGCTGTAAATCGCGACGATCCCGAACATGGACAGGGCCGTGACGAGAGCCACGATGACCCAGTTCATGCTGAGGAGTTTCCTGAGGAAGGGGCTCATCGTCTCGCGAAAGGATCAGGCGTTCTCGAACCGGGGCACGGCATCGAGCAGTTTACGGGTGTAGGGGTGCTGAGGGTTCGCGTAGATCTCGGATGCGGGTGCGTCCTCGACGATGCGACCATGGTGCATGACGAGTACCTTGTCGCTCATGTGCTCGACGACCGCGAGGTCGTGCGCGATGAACAGGTAGGTGAGGCCGAGCTGTTGTTGCAGGTCTTTCAGCAGGTTGACGATCTGGGCTTGCACGCTGACGTCCAGGGCACTCACTGGCTCGTCACACACGATGAAGTCGGGCTCCACCGCAAGAGCGCGCGCGATGCCGATGCGTTGGCGCTGACCGCCGGAGAACTCGTGGGGGTAGCGGGTTGCCATCTCGGGTTTGAGGCCGGTTTTGGACAACAGGTCCGCGACGCGGTCGGTGCGTTCTCGGGATGACAGCTTTGGAAAATGGATCTCGAGGGCTTCTCCGACGATCTGGCGGATTGTGTGACGAGGGTTCAGCGATCCGAAGGGGTCTTGGAAGATCATCTGCATCCTCTTGCGAAAAGGACGAAACTCAGACTCCGGCATGTGGGTGATGTCAGTGCCGTCAAACGTGATGCGTCCAGACGTTGCTTGGACGAGGCGGAGCAGCGTCTTTCCGATGGTCGATTTTCCACTGCCGCTCTCGCCAACGAGCCCGACGGTGGTGCCTTTTTCAACGGTGAAGGATACGTCATCGACGGCGCGCACGTCGTCGGTGTGACGGCGAAGGATGCCGGTGCGGATGGGGAAATACGTTTTCAGGCCGGAGACTTCGAGGAGAGGCATGGTCTGAGGAGGGGGGTTATTGGGTTGCTGCGAGGAAAGCGTCGAGAGGACTGGTTGCATTCGCGATGGCGGAGGGTGAAGCGAGGCCGACGTTGAAAGCGGTGCGTCCAGCGGCAACGGCATCGCGGAATGCGCCGGCCATGGCGACCGGGTTTGCGGCGATCGCGATGGCGGTGTTCACCAGGACCGCGTGTGCACCCATTTCTAAGGCAGCAGCCGCGTGGCTTGGGGCGCCGATCCCTGCGTCGACGATCACCGGCACAGAACATTGTTCGAGGATGATCTCGATTTGCGCGCGGGTCTCGATCCCGCGATTGCTCCCGATGGGTGCTCCGAGCGGCATGACGGTGGCGGTGCCGATGTCTTCGAGGCGCCGAGCGAGGACAGGGTCGGCGTTGATGTACGGCAGCACGGTGAATCCTTCTTTCACGAGGATTTTTGCGGCTTCGAAGGTTTCGACTGGGTCCGGAAGCAGGTATCGCGGGTCGGGATGGATCTCGAGTTTGACCCAATCCGAGATGCCGGCGGCTCTGGCGAGACGCGCGAGGCGGACCGCTTCATTGGCGTTGATTGCGCCACTGGTGTTCGGGAGGAGGAGGTACCGTTTTGGGTCGATGTGATCGAGGATGTTGGCAAAAGGGTCGTGTTTTCCGGAGAGATCGGCGCGTCGGAGTGCCACCGTGACGATCTCAGTTCCGCTGGCGGCGAGCGCGTCAGACATTGTCTCGTTGGACGCAAACTTGCCCGTGCCGAGGAGAAGTCGCGAGGAGAAGGAGCGACCGGCGATGACGAGCGGATCCTGAGTTGAGGCCATGATGGGCGAGGCTAGAGGGGGGACCGATGTTTGGGAATCTTTGACGGAGGGAACGGGGTTCGTTCAGTCGAACTTCCGAGGGCCATTTTTTGAGAAGTCGCTGCGCGCGGCGGCGAGGTACTGGGAGATGAGACTTTCTTGGTCGCCCTTGAGCTTTGCTTTTCCTGCCATTTTGCGCACGTAGCCAGCCCATCCATCGGCTGTCCGTTTTTCCACGTTGTCGAGATCGTGACATTCGAAGCAGCGGTTCTTGTAGAGTTCCCAGCCTTGCACGAGCCGTTTGATGTCGGCTCCTGACGCGGAGGCCATTCTTTCGTCTGGAGCCGGTGTGATCGCTCCCTCGAGTTCCTTGGTGAGCGTATCTTTCAGCGAGGAAAGTTCGGTGTTGGACGGGGCGAGTTTGACGGCGCGGGAGGTGATATCGAGCGCGCGGCTGAAATCACGCGCACTGCGAAGCTGTTGGACCATCACGATCTTTTTGCCCACTTCATCTCCCTCGTCGCGGATGCGGGACGCGAGAATTTTGAGATCTCCTCGACCGGGTTCGACGAGGAGGGCCTCGTCCACTGCTTGCATGGCTTCGGGAAGCCTCGAGAGGCCGTAGAGTTGGCGTGCTAGCGCGAGACCGAGGGTGGATTTAGTCGCCTTGGTCCGAAGGTCAGCACGGTCGATTGACGGGAACTTCCGAAGGTATTCCTCGGGCGGTTTGGCACCGAAGGCCCGTGCGGTGATGGCTTCACCCGCTTCGTCGAGAACGACGGCGAGTCCGAAGCAGCCATCGGTGGCGATGTCTTTGACCATCGTTTTCCATGCTTTGAACGCCTCGGCATAAGCCGCTGCGGCGCCCGGCTTCTTGGCTTCCCTTCCCGCTGCGACAAGCTTTTGCAGCTCCGCGCGGATGCGCCTCGCCATGTCGCCCGAGGCGGTTTCGGGTTTGATTTTCTCGAACGTTTTCGAGGCGTCTTCGATCTTCCCTGCGCGGAGAGATTCAGCGGCAAATACGAGATCTTCCCATGCGATGCGGGGTGATTTTTCGAGAGCGGATTCCGGGATGGTCACGGCGATGAGTTGTTTGTCGTCGGTGACGAAAGGAACAAAAGCGGTGTGATCGGACTCGTTGACCTTGAGCACGGTGAACTCCTGGCCGCGCGTACCGGTTTGATAGACCTTGCCTTTGAACTTCAAAGGCTCTTCGCGGCGCAATCGAACCACTTCGCCCGGAACGAATTCCGCGTGAACGCTCACGGTGAGGGCGGCAGCGGCGAGGAAGAGCGAGGTCGTTGTTTTGCGGTGTGTAGAGGAGGTGTTCATCGGAGGAGGAGATTCGTTGTCGAGCGCGGGGGATCAGTCGGTGAAACGGCGTGCGATGCGTTCAATGTGGGTCGCCTTGCCTGTGGCGGGATCGATGTCGATCAACGCCCCGTGCAGCCCGACGGGGCCCTTGGCGATGGGAAACACGGCAGGCATCGAGGTCAGGAAGCGCTGGATGACGGGTGCGGCTTCTCGCCCCAAACAGCCCTCGGTCGGACCGCACATGCCCGCATCCGTGAGAAATGCGGTGCCGCCTGGAAAAATCTGTTCATCAGCCGTTTGTGTGTGCGTGTGTGTCCCGACCACGCCGGACACCCGACCGTCCAGAAAGCGGCCCATGGCGACCTTTTCGCTGGTGGTTTCGGCGTGGATATCGACGAAGATGATGGGCGTTTCCTCCCGGATCCGACGGACCTCGGCGTCGATGGCGACAAACGGATTCTCGAGGGGGGGCTGGGTGAAGGTCCTGCCTTGGACATTGATCACTCCGACTTTGCCCTTGCTGGTTTCGAGCACGATCGATCCGAATCCGGGAGTGCCGGCCGGGTAGTTGATCGGACGCAACAAGCGCGGTTCAGTTGGTAGGTACGGGATGATGTCCTTTTGATCCCAGATGTGGTCACCGGTGGTGATGACTGCGGCTCCCGCGCGTAGCAGGTCGATCGAAAGCTTTGGGGTGATGCCGCGTCCGGCGGCGGCGTTCTCCCCATTCACGACGATGAAATCGACCCCTTCCTGTTCCCGGAATCTTGGCAGCGAGCGGATCACGGCATTGCGTCCTGGCTCGCCCACGATATCGCCGAGAAAGAGGAGTCTTAACATGGTCCCATTGCTAACGGGTTCTGGGGATTCTTGCAGCGTAAAACGGGAGGGTTCAGACGAGGATGTGGTCGGTGGCTGGGTGGGCAATGGAGCGACGGAGAGATTTTGGATCACGGTTTCGTAGGATCGTGTGGATGGCGGATTTCGCACAAACAATGTCCGAGCGGAAAAAGGGGTTTCGGGATTGGAATGGAGGAAGACGCAGCGGTCAGGGCGATGAGGTCTGACGTGGCGTCGTGTCTCTTTTTCCCTATGAACAAGTCCCCGCTTTTGTTATCCGCTGGTCTTCCGGTGGCGATGTTGTTGTCGTTTGGTGTGATGCGCATGGAGGCGGCGCCGCAGGATGGACCGATCCGTGTCCTGTATTTCGACGTGAATGGCGAGGAGAAGACGAAGAACGGACCTCTGCACCACGCGATGCGCGAGTTGGGCCGTGAGGCGATCTATTTTGACCAACTGACGGCAAGCGACGGGCTGACGGCGCAACAGTTGGACCTGTACGACGTGGTTTTACGTCGGTCGGCGGAGGCGGTTGATCCTTCCAAGGAGGGTGTTTTGGCGAAGCGCACCACGATCGCGGTGGGGGAACAGGATGGGCCGGACATGGTGAAGGGACGTGTGGTTGGTGCGTTGAGCGCTGCGCGAAAAGCCGCGTGGGAGCGGTTTCTCGCGGGTCGAGAGCCTGAGCGGCGCGAGAAGAACGCAAATGTCGCGAACTACGAGAAGCGGCCGGAGGCATTGACGTTCCAGCAACCCTATTCGGTGAAGGGCTCGATGGAGCGTGTCCAGGTGCCTGCGGACATGCGGTTGGAGTTGTTCGCGAGCGAGCCGGAGATCGGGAAGCCCATCGCGTTTGCGTGGGACGAGCGTGGTCGCTTGTGGGTGGCGGAGACGCGGGATTATCCGCATGACGTTCAACAGGATGGAAGGGGGAAAGATTCCATCAAGATCTGTGAGGACACGGATGGGGATGGTAAGGCGGATAAGTTCACGGTGTTTGCGGAGGGATTGAACATCCCTACGGGGCTCGTCTTCACGGCGGGAGGTGTGGTGGTCGCGCAGCCTCCGAGCTTCTTGTTCTTGAAGGATACGGATGGAGACGGGAAGGCGGATGTGCGCGAGACGTTGTTCGAGGGGATGTGGGGGATCGGGGACACGCATGCGCAGGCGGGCAATCTGCATTACGGGTTGGACAACTGGTTGTACGGTGCGGTGGGTTACTCGGGGTTCCGCGGCAAGGTGGGAGGACAGGACCTTGATTTCCGGATGGGTTCGTACCGGTTCCGACGGGACGGGTCGGCGTTGGAGTTTTTGCACCAGTTCTCCAACAACACGTGGGCACAGAGTTTCAATGATGCGGGCGATCAGTTCGGCGGAACGGCGAACAATGCGCCGATATTTTACGGGGGCATTCCTGCGACGATTGTTCCGAAGGGCATGAAAGCGATGACGGCATCGAAGATCAATGTGGTGGGTGAGGCGCATGCGGTGACGCCGAACTTCCGTCAGGTGGATGTGATGGGCGGTTACACGGCAGCGGCGGGGTCATGGTTCGTCTCGTCCTCGAACATGCCTGATCGGGTGAAGGGAAACGCTTTGGTGTGTGAGCCGACGATGAAGTTGGTGGCGCTGATGGATGTTCAGAAAAAAGGCGCGGGCTACACGGCGCTGGATGGGAAGAACATCTTTGCCAGCAGTGACGAATGGACATCCCCCGTTTATGCGGAGGTCGGACCGGATGGAGCGGTGTGGGTCGCGGATTTCCAGAATTTCATCATCCAGCACAATCCCACCCCGTCGTTGGATCGTGGGGGATACGCGGCGAAGACGGGAGTTGGTGGAGCGCATGAGAACCCGTTGCGCGATCACTCACGGGGTCGGATCTATCGGGTGGTCTGGAACAAGGCGCAGAAGCCTGCGATCACGAGTTTGGCGGGTGCGAGCGAGTCGGCTTTGGTGGCGGCGTTGGACGACGGGAACCAGTTCTGGCGACTGACCGCTCAGCGATTGATTGTGGAGGGAGGTCGCAAAGCGGCTGCCGCTGCGCTGATCGATCGCGTCAAGCGTGCGGAGGGAGGGTTGGGTGCGGTGCATGCGTTATGGGCTTTGCATGGGTTGGGATTGTTGGATGGGGACACGCACCTTGTTGCGCTTCGTTCGACGGATGCGGTGTTGCGACGGAATGCGATCCGGGCGCTCGGGGTGGATGAGGCCGCTAGACAACGCTTTTTTGCGGCAGGCGCTCTTGCCGACGCGGATCCGCACAACCGCTTGGCTGCGATGGTCAAGCTCGCGGAGTTCCCCACTTCGCCGGAGTTGCAGGTGTTGGTGAGGAAGTTGGTGGCGGATCCGACGAACAAGGCGGATGACTGGCTTCGTGAGGCGGGCAAGGTGTTGGCGCGGAGACACAATGCGGTGGGGTACAAAGAGGGGCCGAATCTCCTGCAAAACGGTGGATTAGAGCTTCTTGGGTCGGACGGGTTCCCGGAGGGGTGGAAGCGTCGTGATTACCATGGAGCTGCCAAAGCTGGGGCGGTGCGATGGGAGGTGGTTTCAGGTGAGGGGCGGACCCATTCGGGGAAGAATGCGCTCAGGGCGGTATCCACGGATTCGGTCGACACCAGTTTTCACGTCGATGTGGAGATGAAGCCGGGTGTGGAGTACCGGTTGTCGGGCTGGGTCAAGACGAAGGGGCTCAATGGGAAAGCCAGCTTCAATGATCACATCAACCGGCCTGAAACAGAGAAGGTCTCGAAGAACAGCGATTGGACGGAGGTCGATGTGACCTACTCGGCGACGAAAGGCAACAAAGCGAGCTTGAACATCTTGTTCGTGGGGAAAGGGGAGGCGATTTTCGATGATGTGAAGTTCTGCGAACTGATGCCGGTGGATGAGGATGCGGTGTTGGCTGGGGACGTGAAGCGCGGGGAGACGATCTTCTGGAAGCATCCCACGGCGGCATGCGTGTTGTGTCATGCGTTGAAGGGGCAGGGGAGCAATGTGGGTCCTGCACTGGATGGGATTGCTGCGCGAAAAGATGCGTCATACATCAAGCAAAGCCTTCTCGAGCCGAATGCAGTTTTAGCACAAGGATTTGAGTACCTGAAGGTTTCGCCGATGCCTCCGATGGGCTTGATCCTGTCCGCCCAAGAGCTCGCTGACATCCAAGCGTTCCTGCAGAGTTTGAAGTGAGCGGGGGCGTGAACCGGATTGGCTTGGGGTAGGAGGTGCGAGAGACTCCGCCTTGATGGCCACATTGCGATTCAGATTCCTGAGGTTTCTCTTGGGGCATTCTCGCCTCTTGGCGGGAGCGGTGTGCGGTTTTTTGACTGCACTTTTGAGCGGTTCCATCGGGATGCCTGATACGTTGACGCGCGGCTTGGTGGGGTGGAATGCGGGTGTGCTTGTGTATCTGTTGCTCACCTTTTGGATGATGTGGCGGGCGGATCGTGAATCGGATGCTCGTCGGGTGGTGGTTCACGACGAGGGACGTTGGCTTGTGTTGGGTCTGTCGATGATCGCGGTGATCGCTTCATTGTTCGCGGCGGTGGCGGAGTTGGTTGCGGTTCGAGGCAGTTCGGGATGGGTGCGGAACTTTCACCTCGGGTGCGCGGCTGTGACGCTGGCGTCATCGTGGGTTTTCATCCACGTGATGTTCGCAGTGCATTATGCGCACGAGTTCGATCTCGATGTTTCTCGGGGAGGGAAGGGAGGGCTGAGCTTTCCGGGCGACGAGTTACTGCGCTATTCGGATTTTCTGTACTTCTCGATGGTGATCGGGACATCGGCTCAGACTGCCGATGTCAGCCTCTGTTCACGAGTGATGCGGCGGTGGGGGTTGGTGCATTGTGGGCTATCCTTTTTCTACAACACGACGGTGGTTGCACTGACCGTGAATATTGGAGCGGGGTTGTTCTGACGGGGTGCCGAGCTGATCCTCGCGATCATTGACATTGGGATGACAAGGCCCTCCAAAAAGGGAATTGCGCAAGGGGTGCCTTTGTCAGATAACAACACCCCGCGCTCACGTGGCGGAATGGCAGACGCGTACGGCTCAGAACCGTATGGGGCAACCCGTGGAGGTTCGAGTCCTCTCGTGAGCACCACTTCAAACCGATCTCCCACGCTGGGAGTCGAGTCCTCGGCCCTTACGAACGAGGGTCATCTCGGTTTCGACGAAGGTGCATTTTGAACGAAGCCGCTCCGGTGATTGGTGCGCCTGAGGCAGTGGCGGTATGAAGTTTGCGCTGTGTGTCGTGATCATGAGAGACATCTTGAGGTTCTGTTCCGTCCTTGGTTGCGCAATCGGTCTGCTGGGCTCCCTTTTGGGAGCGGAGATCGGGGTCATGGGTGGTGCGGTTCGGGAGGGAGCGTCCCCTTACAACTGGATCTTTCGGGAGGGCGTGATGGCAACGAGCGTTTGTGGGGCGTCTATGCACCTGAAGTTCCAAGGGACGCGGCGCGTGGTGATCCGGTTAGGGGCCGAGGGGATGCCAGAAAACATTGCCGCTTCGCGGATGCCGATCGTTGCGTGGAAGATCAATGGCGGGGATTTGCGCACGGTTCAGGTGGAGAGAGCTGGGATGGATCTTGTTCTTGCCGAGGGAATAGAAAATCCGGAGGTGGATTTCTTTGTCCGAGGCATGTCGCCCTTCGAGGATCGATGGAATGGGGATATCCCGCAGAATGCTTTGCGGATCAGGGGGTTTGTTGTGGACGAAGGCGGCGTGGTTGGGCCGGTGAAGTCTTCGGGACGCATCTGGTGGAACATCGGGGACTCGATCATGTCGGGGGATGGGGCGGCTTACGCGGCGAAGCAGGGCCGACCGCACAATGATCGATGGGCTGAATCGGACGATGCGCGGGCTTCGTACGGGTATCGATTGGCGATGGCGCTTGGTTATCGCGAATCACGCTTGGCGTTTGGAGGTTACAACTGGAAGGGAGGGCTGGCAAAAGTGGCGCATCTGGCGACTTTGATCGACCGGAGTTCGTCGGGGCATGTCCGGTTTGACGGGGAGTTATTGGAGCCTCTGCCGGAGGTGGTGTTGATCAATCTTGGTACGAATGGAGTGCCTGCTGTGGAGGATGTTGTGGGGTCGCTGGAGAAGTTGAGGCGGCGCGTTGGCGGGAAGTGTCGTGTGGTGGTGATGGTGCCGATATCCGGCGCTGCCCGGGCGCGGGTGACGGAGGCAGTGGAATCCTATCGGATGGGAAGCGGCGACAAGGGGACGGTGTTGTTGGATTTGGGCAAGATCGAGTTCGAGACGTGTGATGGAGTGCATCCGACGGCAGCGGGGCACGCTGCGGTGTTCGAGCATGCACTGCCGCGGATGAAGGCGCTTCTTTCAGCGCCGTTGGGAGAGTGAGGGAAGGTGCGTCACATTTTGTCGCACCCTGCTGTTTTCCTGACCAAAGGTGATAGTGTTGCCGTCCTTGTTTTATGCACCCCACCCAACCCATTCGCATTCGGAGAAACGGCGGTCCGCTCGCGCTTTTGCTGGCGATGATCTTTTTGCTGAGCGAGGCGAAAGCTGGGCTGAAGATTCGCGGAAAGGATGTGCCCCCGGTGGTGGCGAGGCTTGACGACGCGCTCGGCAGTGAAAGTCAGGGTGTTGTGGCGAGGGATAGCTCGTTGTTGTTGAGGAAGGATTCGGATCAACCAGCGTATCAAGTCCTCTCGGCTGCATCTGCGTCGGTCCAACCTCCGCAAATCGTCGCGCAGCCGCAGAGTGTTGCTGTGACTCAAGCTGGCACGATCACGTTGACGGTGGGTGCCTACAGCGGAGGGAATCCGCAATCCTTTCAGTGGTTCAAAGATGGCACTGCTATCACCGCTCGCACGTGGAACCCTGACCTTTCGATCACGGTGTCAGCGAATGAGGGAACGGGTTCGTATCGTTGCAGAGTGTTCAACTCTCGGTACGCAATCTATTCGGATACGGCCAC
>CAZAZT010000131.1:0-10679 GCA_964489645.1 uncultured Chthoniobacteraceae bacterium
TGGCTGCGTTGGTGAGCAGTAGGACATTGGATGAGGCGGGGGCACTTTCTGCGGAGGTGCTTCCGTTTTTGGAGGCCTGCCGGTTTCTGGAGAGGCGGGCGGATCGTATCCTTTCGACGAGCCGACTTGATGGAAGTGGGGCGGGATGGTTCCAAACTGCGCGCGAGGTTCTGAGTGTTCGAGAGCCTTACGGGGTCGTTGGCGTGATCGCTCCGTCGAACTATCGATTCTTCATCGGCGCTGTTCAGGCGCTGCAAGCGTTGGTGGCTGGAAATGTGGTGATCTGGAAGCCCGGGATTGGAGGGGGATCGTCTGCGCTGTGGATGAGACGCGTGTGGGAGGAATGTGGAGGAGATGATGGATCGTTGCAGGTGATCGGTGAGGGTCAGGAGGAGGGGCGGATCTTGGTTGAATCGCTCCCTGACCTTGTGGTGTTTACGGGTTCGAGCGAGGTGGGTTGTCGGGTGGCGGAACGTTGTGGCGCATTGGGGATTCCGACTATCTTGGAGGCGTCGGGATGCGATGCCTGTGTCCTTCTGGATGATGCGGATGTGGTCTTGGCCGCGAAGGCCTTGGTTTTCGGGCTGTGTTTGAATGGTGGGCGGACCTGCATTGCGCCGCGGCGGGTGATTGTCGCGCGTTCGGTGTTCGGGGCATTTGAAGAGGCGTTGCGTTGCGAGATGTCAGGCATCGCAGGGGTGGTGTGGGAATCGGGTGCCGTCGAGCGTGTCGCTGATTGGGTCAAGGATGCTACGGATGCGGGGGCGCGGATGCTTGGGGGAGGGAAACTTGGTGAGGGGGTGTGCGTGTTGATGGGTTGTGAAGCGAGTATGCGGATTGTGCAGGAGGACCCGCATGCGCCAGTTGCCGCGGTGTTGTGCGCTGAGGACGAGGAGGAGGCGGTGCGCATCTCGGATGCATGTGAGTACGGACTTGGTGCGTCAGTTTTCGGTCGAGATTTGGATCGAGCCCGAAGGTTTGCGCGGAGATTGAAAGCTGGGACGGTGACGATCAATGACGTGATCGTGCCTACGGCAGACCCGAGGGTGGGGTTTGGCGGATGGGGAAAGAGTGGTTGGGGTGTGACGCGGGGAAGAGAGGGGCTGCTGGCGATGACGCGTACGCGGAATGTGCATGTTTCCGATTCAAAGACACATGCGCATCTCGGTGGGATGCGTCCATCGGCGGGGTTTTTCCGGGCGTGTGCGTGGTTCCGGCATGGAGAGAAGAGGTTGGCGGGGCTTGCTGGGATGTTGGGTGGCGTGATCGGGATGGTTTTTGGGAAGAAGCCAGTTTCGGAGAGACAATGATTATGAAGACGAAAACAGCGAACGAAGTAGGGATCATCGGATCGGGCCTTGGCGGGCTTGCGTCAGCGTGCACGCTGGCAGCGAGAGGGCATCAAGTGGTTGTATATGAGGCGAATGGATGGACCGGAGGGAAGGCGGCGGTCCATGAGGATTCGGGATACCGGTTCGACATGGGGCCGACGATTTTGACGATGCCGTCGGTGCTTCGTCGGATTTTCGGGGAGTCGGGAACTCGCTTGGAGGATGTGCTGGAACTGGTTCGTCTGGATCCTCAGTGGCGAAGTTTTTTTGAGGATGGATCGGTGTTGGATCTTTTCCAGAACGTGGAGGAGATGGCATCGGTGATCGATCGTTTTTCTGGGGATGGGGTGAGTGGGGCGGGGTATCGCCGTTTTCAAGCGTTGGCGAGGGAGCAGGCAGCGATCTCTGACCGCTGGTTTTTCTGGAAATCGGTGGGTCGGTTGGTGGAGATGTTCCGGCCGCAGGACATGTTCTCGGCGGCCTCGTTGAGGGATGTGATGAATATCCGACCTGGGATGAGTGTGGCGCGGACGTTGAGATCCTACGTTCCGGACGCTCGGGTTTCGCAGATGCTGGATCATTTCACGCAGTATGTGGGATCGAGTCCGGAGCAGTCGCCTGCCGTGTTGTGTGGGATCGCTCATATGCAGGCGGGCGAGGGGGTTTGGTATCCGATGGGTGGGATTTCTCGGGTGCCTGCGGTGTTGCGGGCGCATGCGGAGAAGATGGGGGTACGGTTCGAGTCGGGGCGCGCAGTGGTTCGGATTGAGGTGGAACGTGGGGCGGTGAGCGGGGTGGTATTGGATGGGGGAGAGGTGCGTCGCCATTCGGTGGTGGTGTCGAACATGGACACCGTTCGCACGCATCGGCAGTTGATCGGAGGGGCGGTTGGACGTCGGTTTGACGCGCGGCGCGAGTATGAACCGGCGTGTTCGGGTGTTGTTCTGTATCTTGGTTTGCGGGAGCGCTATGAGCATCTTGCGCATCACAACTTCGTGTTCAGCAGAGATCCGCACGAGGAGTTCGAGGCGATCTATGGAAGGGGTGAGCCTGCACCGGATCCGACGGCGTACATTGCGGCTCCCTCGGGAACGGATCCGAGCGTGGCCCCTCGGGGAGGCGAGGCGTTGTATGTGTTGGTTCACACTCCCTATCTACGGCCTGGCCACGATTGGAGCCGCATGTTGCCGGAGTATCGGCAACGGATTTTGGACAAACTGAAGCGCACGGGCGGAATGGAGGACATTGAAAGCCGGATCGTTTGCGAACGGGTTTTGACGCCTCAGGACATCCATGATCGGTATCGGGTGTTGAACGGAGCGATCTATGGGTTGGCGAGTCACGGTTTGTTGACGGGAGCTATCAAGCCTGGGAATCGGTCGCCTGATGTTCGCGGATTGTATTTGGCGGGGGGATCCGCGCATCCCGGACCGGGCATGCCGATGGCGCTGATGAGCGGATGGATTGCCGCGGATGTGCTTCATGCCGACGCGGTGGAAGGGGCTGTGGATGTCGCGTGAGATGGGTGGGTTGCCTCAGGAGGGATTTGCGGGGGAGGTGGTGCGATTGCGCTCGGAGTGGCGTTGGCGCGCATTCTTGGCGTATGCGGGGGCCTTTGTCGGGCGGCACTTCGGGGGCGTTTACCAACGTCCTCGTGGAGCACCGTCAGTGGTGCCAGGGATGAATGGGTGTCGGCGTGTGGTGGTGGTGATGAACCATCCATCGTGGTGGGATCCGTTGATTGCGATGCTGGCTTCGTCGGCTTGGTTCGGGAGGGTTCCGGCTTTTGGAGGGATGTCGGCACCGGAGCTGGAGAGGTATCCATTCTTCCGGAAGCTTGGGATTTTTCCGATCCGGAGAGGGAACTCTGGAGCGCGTGACTGGGTGGATGCGTTGCACGCGATTGGCCGATGTGAGCGGTCGGTGCTGTGGACGACTCCGCAGGGGCGTTTTGTGGATGTGCGTGACCGAGGTGTTCCTTTGATGCGCGGAATCGCAATGGCAGGGGAACCTGTGGAGGGATGCTATTTCCTTCCGGTTGCGGTGGAGTACGTGGTGGGGAGATCGCGATTACCGGCAGTTTATCTTCAAGCGGGAGAGCCCCTTGAGGCACAGGCTTTCATGGGTATGGGGCGAGATGCGGTTGCGCGGACGCTGCAGCAGGCGATGGAGTCGGAGCAGGATCGGTTGGCCAACTGGATCCGTCGGGGCGAGGTCAGCGAGTGGGAGTTGATCCGACGCGGCGGGGCGGGATTGGGATCTGTCTACGGTTGGTGGCGTCGGTTGCTGGGGGGGCGCGCTGTTGGGTCGGTGGAATGGGAAGGATTTCAGCGGGGGAGGGGTGAGCTTTGAACGAGAACATCGTTTGGTGGTGTATCGCCTTGGTGGTGCTCGTGTTCGCTGTCATTCCGTGGATGATGGACCGGATGAATGCGATGACGGCGGTGACCCGAGGGACTGGAGTGCATCGAGTCTCGGTGATCATCCCAGCGAGGAACGAGGCGGCGCAGATCGATGCATGTGTACGGTCATTTCTCGCGGATGACTCGGTGCTGGAGGTGGTGGTGGTGGACGATGGGTCGACGGATGGGACGGGGATGATTGCGGCGTCGACGGGTGACAATCGGGTGCGGGTCGTGACGGCCGGTGCGTTGCCGGATGGATGGGCGGGGAAGATGTGGGCGTGTGCTGTGGGCGCGCGTGCAGCGCGGGGAGAGTTCCTTCTCTTCACGGACGCGGACGTGCGGTTCTTGGGGGGAGCGGGCATTGGTGGGTGTGTGGATGCATTGATGCGTGCTGGGGCTGGAATGGTGAGTGGTGTACCGGAGCAGGAGGTGTGTGGGATTGCTGAGCGGTTAGTGGTTCCGTTGATCCTGTTCGTCTTGAAAGGGTACCTGCCATTTTCTCGGATGAGAGCGGGCACGGACGCGAGGTTTGCGGCGGGGTGTGGTCAGTTCCTGATGTTCCGGCGGGAGGTGTATGATGCGGTGGGCGGACATTCGTCATGTGCGGCGAGTTTTCACGAGGGGATCTGGTTGGCGCGAGTGGTTCGACGTGCGGGATTTGGGACGGATCTCATCGATTTGCGTGGGGTTGTGCGGTGTCGGATGTATGAGGGTCTGGCTGGGGTGTTTTCGGGGTTTGCCAAGAACGCGCACGAGGGCTTGGGGGCGCCGGGGGTGCGATGGATCATGAGTGTGATCTTGTTATGCGCTGCGGTGATCCCGTGGTGCGGCTTGGTGTTGCGGTGGGGACGGCCTGACGCGTGGGTTTGGGGGATTGCGGGGTTGATTGGGGTTTGGACACGGTGGCGGCAGGTCCAAGAGCATGGGGGGAGTCATCTTGGGGCGGTGCTTCATCCGGTGGGGGTGGTGCTGTTATTGGCGTCGCAATGGTACGGGCTGTTCATGCGGGCGCGGGGACGGTCTGTCATGTGGCGTGGGCGCCGTCCGATTGTGAGCATGGGATTGGGGTTCGTGATGGCCTTGGTGGCGATGGGGGAGTTGGTTGCTGCTTCGGAAGGGTCAGGCGCGAAGCACGTCCATGATTGGAGGTTGAGGGATCAGTTTGGCGAGGAGCATCACGGGGAGTTCCCGATGCGGAGCGGCGTTGTGTTCGTGGTGGGCGATCGCAAGAGTTCGTCGCAGATTGAGCCGTGGATCCGGTACATAGGGCCGAAGGTGAAGGGACTCGCTCGGATTGTGGGGGTTGCGAATCTCAAAGGGATGCCGGGATTCCTTGAGGGAGCGGTGAGGATGGGGTTGCGGTCAGGGGTGCCGAAGTGGCCGGTTTTGTTAGATGTGGAGGGTGGGTTGTCGGGGCGAGTGGGTGTGAAGCCTGGAATGGTTCGGATTGCGGTGTATGATCGGAAAGGCCGTAGCGTTCTTGTCCGCGATGGGGCGTTTTCTGAAGCATCTGGAAAAGAGGTGGTTGAGGCGGTGCGTGGAATGGAGGGGGAGCGATGAGTGGATCAGTCCGCCGAGCGGTTATCGTTTTGGGTGATCAGTTGGACCGTGCGGCATCGGTTTTTGACGGGTTTGACCGAGAGGTGGATGTGGTTGTGATGGCCGAGGTTGCGGGAGCGTCTCGCAAGCCGCTTTCGTCCAAGGCGCGAACGGTGTTCTTCTTGGCGGCGATGCGCCATTTTGCGGACGGGTTGCGTCGGGACGGGGTACGGGTGGATTACCTGTCGTTGGGAGAGGCGGGGGAGTCGGATCTTGCGGGGACTTTGGCTGGGATGATCAAGCGGTTGGGGGCTCGGGAGGTGCGGGTTGTGGAGCCTGGCTGTTGGCATGTTGCGCGGGCGCTGGAGCGTGAGTTGTCGGGGACGGGTTTCAGTGGGTTTGATGAGGACCGTCACTTTTTTTGTTCGAGAGCGCGCTTTGATCGGCACTGTGCTGGGCGTCGTCAGTTGCGGATGGAGTTCTTCTATCGTGAGATGCGTCGTGAGCATGGGGTGTTGATGGATGGTGAGAAGCCTGAGGGTGGGGCATGGAACTATGATGCGGAGAATCGGGCATCGTTCGGGAAGGGAGGGCCGGGATTTCTGCCTTGTGTGCGACGGTTTGAACCGGACGCTTTGACTGAGGCGGTGCGAGCGGATGTGGAGCGGTTCTTGCCGGAGCTTCCGGGTAGTTCGGCAGAGTTCGATTTTCCGGTGACACGAGAGGATGCGCTGTTGGCGTTGTCGGATTTCATCGAGAACCGGTTGCCGGATTTCGGGCGGTGGCAGGATGCGATGTGGGTGGGGGAGGAGGTTTTATATCACGCGAGATTGAGTGCGGTGATGAACGTGAAGTTATTGGGGCCAAGGGAGGTGGTTGAGCGGGCGGAGGCGGCGTACCGTTCGGGGCGCGTTCCGTTGGCGGCTGCGGAGGGGTTCATCCGTCAGGTGTTGGGTTGGCGTGAATATGTGCGAGGGGTGTACTGGAGGCATATGCCGGAGTATTTGGAGGGCAATGCTTTAGGTGCGGGGGCGAGGTTGCCGGATTTCTTCTGGACGGGAGAGACGGAGATGGCGTGCTTGCGGGATGCGATTGGTCAGACGTTGCGGACGGGGTATGCGCACCACATCCAGCGATTGATGGTCACTGGGTTGTACGCGTTACTGCATGGAGTGTCGCCGAAGGAGGTCCATGAGTGGTATCTTGCTGTATATGTAGATGCTGTTGAATGGGTTGAGATTCCGAATGTGATCGGGATGTCGCAGTATGCGGATGGAGGCGTGATGGCTTCGAAGCCCTACGCGGCGACGGGCAAGTACCTGAAGCGGATGAGCAACGCGTGTGACGGGTGTCGGTATGATCCGGAGAGGGAGGATGGAGATCGGGCGTGTCCGTTCACGAAAGCTTACTGGGATTTCCTCTCTCGCAATCGCGAGCGATTGGCAGGGAATCAGCGGATGGCGATGCAGTTGAGGAATTTGGATCGCCGGGTCAAGGGTGGCTGACCGGTTCTTGGATGAAGTCCGTGATGTGGTGCCGGAGCGAGGGGTAGGGAAGATGTTGGACGGGAATGTCTTGGTTCAGTGAGAGGACCGCTGCGGTTGCGGCGATCTGTCCGAGCGACATGAAGAGGGGTTCGAACCGGTTGGCTCCGTGGGCGACGTGGGAAGTGCTGAAGCACACGGGGACGAGCAGGTTTGTGGCATCTGAGGGTTTGGGGGTGATGGCTTCGTAGGGGATGCGAAGTCCTTTGAGGATGCCTGTGAAGGTGGCGCCTTCGGCTTCGAGTTCACCGTCTTGATTGGAGCAGATCTTGGCGTGGTGGTTGTTGATATACCCGTAGTTGTTGATGAGGATCACGTTGGTGGCTCTGCGTGCATGGAGAAGGTCGTGTTCATCAACGATGTAGGGGCCGATCATGCGGCGTGCTTCGCGGACGTAGAGCAGTTCGGGCCAGTTGTGGTTCCCGAGGAATTCATCTGCGGCGAGTCCCCAAGCGCTCACCCTTGTACGGATGGGAGTCGGGACTCTGGGATCATTGGCGAGGAAAAACAGGAGGCCTCGGAGGTGTCGCTCGTGTTTCTTGGAGTGTGCTTTGCGTTGAGCGCGACTCATCGCGGCGTATCCAAGGTTCGCTCCGAGAAGGTCGGCACCGACGGCGACACGCTGGTGGATGTCGCCTTTGGCGTTTGGGGTTTCGTTGAGGGAGAAGAGGAAGTCGATCTTCTTCGGATCGGAGGTGAGGTTGCAAAAGCGTGCGACGATCTCGTAATCGTCGGGGTCATAGTCAGCGGGCCGTTCGAAGGGGATCCGGTTTTCGGGATTCCTGGAGAGGCAGGGGCGGAAGCACGATGCTTGGAGGAAAGGGTCTTCGGCGCCATGAGGGCTTTTCGATGCGAAGACGCCTGGGAGGAGTGGGCTTGAAGGGTTGGAGGGGTCGCGGAGAGCGCTGATACCGGGGTTGATGGGAAACTGCGAGGTGTTGTAAGGGATGCGGACTCCGTTGAAGGATTCGTCGTATTTGGCGTTGGATTCTCGGATGGACGAGTGTTCCACTCCTGCGGCTGCGAGGAGATCACCTTCGTAGGATGCGTCGATGAACCGTTCCCCTCGGAGGACTTCTCCGGTGACGGTTTGGAGGGCGAGGATGCGATTGCCATTTTTGAGAACAGGACGGGTTTCGTGGATTGGCGCGTTTCGCAGGACGGGAAGGTTGTGGTTCGCTACGATGCGTTCGAAGAGGTCCTCTGCGACGTGGGGTTCGACGCTCCAGATGGTCTCTTGGTCCGGCGCTCGGGTGTCGGGAGGTACGGGTGTGTTCCAGAAGTCCTCCTTTTGTTGCCAGCGCCAAGCGGAGTTGTTGCGGTAGTGTGAATCGATGGAGTTGAAGAACTCTCGTGCGAGGCCGGCGATGGATTCTGGCATTTTGCCGGTGTCTGGTACGGCGAGGCCGTTACTGATCATTCCGCCGATGTGGCTATCCGCGCCGCAGACGAACACGGAGGCCTTCATCCGTGCGGCTTGCTGGGCGGCGATGAGGCCGGCGGGAGTGGAGCCGTAGATGACCAAGTCATTGCGGACGCCAAGTGTGGCCAGGATTCGAGGGAGGACGAAGTGGGTGATACCGTCGGGGCTGGGTCTGTCTCCGGTGGGGAGGAAGCGTTTTGTTGCGGCTTTATTCCTGTCGCGGAGGTGGTTCCAATCGCTTTCGAGGTCGAGTGTCCGGATCCGGAGGGACTGTGCGCGTTCGCGTGTGGCGGCGTAGTACCGGTCGAGGAGAGGGCGCTGTTCGCGTTGAGGAGCTTCTGGATCGATGGGGTGGCCGGTGGCGAACCAGAGTTCGCATTCGGGGAGGTTATCGGCAATGAACTCGGCGAAGCGGGTGAGGATTTTCCGGTGGTGTGCGATCGTGATTTCTGCGGCCGGGAGAGCGTTCTCGAGGTTGAGCTCGAGGAGGAGAAGGTCGGGACGCTCGGTGAGCAGTCGGCTGAACAGGTCTTCGAGTTGGAGCTTTTGGCGAGCGGCGAGGTTGGGTGGTTGAAGAACCGTTACTGAGAAGTTCTTTTTTGGGTATCGGATCGACAGTTCATCAGAGAGCCGGTCCCGAATTTCTGGGGTAGAGAAAGCGGTGCTACCGATGAGGGTGATGCGCCCTGGGTCACCTTTTTCGATTTTTTGGACAACGCGCGACCCGGTGTGTTGCTTCGGTTGCGGTGATAGCTGTTGAGCGACAGCGGTTTGCGGCTGTGGTTCAGGGGTGCGTGATAACGCGGATGGGATGTGAGCGGATAGGAGAAACGCGAGGCTGGCTGCGAACCGAGGGAAGAGCTTTTTCGGGTGCATCTTCCGATGGAGTGGAACTTCCCTCGGTGAGGATCGGTTTGATCAGTTTGCCTTCGGCTCTGCCGGCTTCGCTGGAGTTGCAGGCGCGGCCGGCTTTGCTTCTGGCTTGGCGGGAGCGGTTTCCGGCTTCGCCTCGGGTTTTGCAGGAGCGGCGGGAGCAGCAGGCTTGGCTTCTGGCTTCGCCTCGGGTTTTGCAGGAGCGGCGGGAGCAGCAGGCTTGGCTTCTGGCTTCGCCTCGGGTTTTGCGGGAGCAGCAGGAGTAGCGGGCTTGGCCTCTGGCTTTGCTTCGGGTTTTGTGGGTGCTGCAGGAGCGGCGGGCTTAGCTTCTGGTTTTGCTTCAGGTTTTGCGGGAGCGGCAGGAGTTGCGGGCTTGGCCTCTGGCTTCGCCTCGGGTTTTGCGGGAGCGGCGGGTTTGGCTTCTGGCTTCGCCTCGGGTTTTGGCGGTTCTGGTGGCTTCACCAAGGTCGCTCCGCGTTCGATTTTCAGGGCTGGTTTTGCGGCGGCCAGTTTTCTGACACCTTCGTCTGTGACTTTGGTTTCAAAGAGATAGACGCGTTTCAGACCCTTGAGTTCGCCGATGGCGGCTAGGGATGCATCGCCGATCTCGGTGCCGTAGACGTTCAGGCTTTCGAGTTTTTCGAGGCCTTTGATCTGAGGAACACCTGCGTCGGAGATCTTGGTTTTGGAAAGGTTGAGTTTGCTGAGATTTTTCAGGGTCGCGATGGCGGCGAGGTCGGCGTCTGTGACGGGTTGTTTGGAGAGGTCGAGTTCGACGACAGACGTGTTATCTTTCAGATTTGCGAACAGGGCGGTGTCGGGCTTGTCGGCGCCACGGAAGTTGACGTATTGCCAGTTGGCTCCGGAGAAGAGGGGTTGGACGAGCACACCGCGTTTGGAGAGTGATTCGAGGCGGGTTTTTTCTTGAGCCGACGGTGCTGGGCCGAGGTCGACTTTTTCTGCTGCGGAAGCGAGGGGGAGTCCGCTGACGAGGAGAGCGGCGAGGAGGGGGAGGAGTTTCATAAGAGGGTTCAGTTTATTGGGGTGTTTGAGCAATTACCCTGCCGATGGTTTTTCCTAGCTGAAAAAGCGTCGTTCGGGGGAGAGGAGTGCATCGATTTTTTCGAGGAGTGATCGGGAGTCTGATGGGAATGGGATGAGGCTGGTGTTGCTTGGCGGGTTGGAAGGGAGGGGGTGTTCGGGAGGGGGGATGAGCAGGACGGGGAGGGAGGAGAGGTTGGGAAGGGCGCGGAGGGTGGCGAGGAATGTTCCGACGTCGAGGGAAGGGATGGCGGGGTTGAGGATGAGCAAGCTTGGGGAACGTTGTTCGGCGATGCGGAGGGCGAGGGAGGGTTGCTGGGTGGAGAGGATGTCGTAGGAGGGGCGTCGGGAGAGGAGGCGTTCGAGGGATCGGATGCGCGAGGTGTCGTGATCGAGGACGAGGAGGAGGAAGGGAGCGGGGGAGGGTTCAGTGTTGAGGGGGAAGCTTGTGTCGAGTGGTTCGGAGGGAGGGGGGAGGATGTCGGGTGGCGCTTCGGGGAGGGTGACGGTGAAGGTGGATCCG
>CAZAZT010000132.1:0-10493 GCA_964489645.1 uncultured Chthoniobacteraceae bacterium
GGTGAACGGGGGTGGAGTTGGATGGCTTTGCAAAGAGGGAACGCTTCGACGGAGACGCCAGGCGAGCAGTGCGTGAAATCCGGGGGGCGTTGATCGACATCGAACCCGTTCCAACGGAGGGGCAGATCGCTCCATTTGCTCATTTTGGCGTCGGAGAGGGGATAGGGCGCGTGATGCACCTGGCCACGGAACATCCTGCCGCGCAGCAAGGAGAAGAAGTTGTAGCGTTCGGCCAAGAAGAACTCGAGAGATCCTGGGGTCGTTTCCTCCGGAACGCGTTGCTGCGTCCACACGTAACGTGCGGATTCGCGGAAGCCTTTGCGTTGGCAGTGAATTTCGGTTCTGGAGGGGGCATCCATGGCCGCGGACTCGTAGGGGAGCCCGAACAAGGTGCGGGCGATGAAGACTGCGGGCAACCGATTGCAGTCGAGGGAGAAAAACCAGACCCCGGGCTCACCCGCGGCGGTTCGTACGTACGTTCGGACATTGAGTTCGAGGAAGTGGGAGATCCATGGGAGAGCGGGAATGCCGATGGGGCGGACTGATTCCATCCGGAACGCGACGAGCCCGAGGTAGGCGGCGCCTCCGAACGTGTCCACAACCAGATCGGGGGGGAGTCGCGACTGAATCTGCGCGGCGGGATATTTCCAATGGAGGAAAAGCAGAGATGTCCAGTTCTGGAGGAGGGCGGGCGACAGATTCGGGCGCGTCCGCGCATCAAGCATTCGCCGTAACGCTTCGGTCATCTTAAAAATCTGGGACAGGATTTTGCCTCCGGCAAGGGGGAGTCTACGGTGGCTGGATGTTGTCGCGTCGCGTGCTTTGGTCGGTCGGGCTCATCCTCACTTCGGTGTTGGGATGGTACGTATTTGAGGGTGCGTGGGATCGGCGATTGTTCGGAGCGGATGGTGGTGGGGCTTGTCGCAACTTGAGTTCGAGTGAGGCGCGGGCGTGGCTCGATGCACATCCCGATACACAGGTGCTCGATGTTCGCTCGGAAAGGGAGTTTATGCGCGGGGCACTGCCGAGTGCGGTCAATATCTCGTTCGGCGATGGCGCGTTTGCGGAGCGCCTTGGTGCGTTGGATCGGGAGAAGCCGGTCTTGGTGTATTGCGCGGGTGGGTATCGGAGCCGGAAAGCGGTGGAGGTTCTCAAACGGCTCGACTTCAGAAATATCCAACATCTGCATCGCGGATTCATGTCGTGGAAGGGGTAGAGATCCGCCCCGAGAATGGGTGGACTGATGGATTGGGGGGGTGAACAAGGGCAGGCAGGGGGGGCGCGTGCAGCGAGGATTGGGGTTCGCAAGGCGCAAGGGGGATGATAATGTCTTCCCCAGGTTTCTCCCCAGGGCAAGTCCTAGCAGCACTGTCCCCGCATCTCTCGAACCGGAGAATCCCAATGGCCATCCACGTTGCTCTTCACCATCGAACGTCCTATCGCTACGATCGCGCAGTCAAGCATTTACCGCATGTCATCCGGTTGCGACCTGCGCCTCACTGTAGAACCCGTGTATTGGGGTATTCACTTCGAGTCGATGGGGGGGAGCATTTCATCAACTGGCAACAGGATCCCTTCTCCAACTGGAATGCCCGAGTGGTCTTCCCGAAGCCGATGCACTTTTTGGAGGTCGAGGTGGATCTTGTCGCGGAGATGTCGGTCTACAATCCGTTCGACTTTTTCTTGGAGGATGCGGCTGCGACGGTCCCGTTCACCTATGATGCGGCGTTGATCCGCGATCTTGCGCCATTTCGGGCAGTGGTGGAATCCGACCCGATCGTGGAAGGATATGTCGCGAAGTGGGCGAGGCGGCTTGCGGTTTCGGCGGAGCAGCGCCATCTGAGCGGCGGGGCGGCGCCGGTAGGGGGGATTGCGACCTTGGATTTCTTGGTCGAGTTGAATCAGGCGTTGATGGGGGATGTGCGTTACGTGATCCGGATGGAGCCGGGCGTTCAAGCGCCTGCGGAGACCCTCGCTAAGGCGTCGGGTTCTTGCCGTGACTCGGCTTGGCTCATGTGCGTGATCTTGCGTCGGTTGGGATTCGCTGCGCGATTCGTGAGTGGATACCTGATCCAGTTGCAGCCCGATGTGAAGCCGGTGGAAGGGCCTGCGGGATCCGATTCCGACTTCACGGATCTTCATGCATGGTGCGAGGTGTATTTGCCGGGAGCGGGTTGGATCGGGTTCGACCCGACATCTGGGCTGCTTGCTGGGGAGGGGCATCTGCCGCTTTCGTGTACGCCGGAGCCGAGCTCGGCGGCAGCGGTTTCTGGTGCGGTGAATCCTTGCGAATCCGAGATGGAGCATGAGATGCGAGTGCAGCGGGTCTTCGAATCTCCGCGCGTCACCCGACCGTACACGGATTCGCAATGGGCGCGCATTGATGCATTGGCGCATCGGGTGGATGAGGCCCTTGCCAGGGGAGATGTGCGTTTGACGATGGGGGCTGAACCGACGTTCGTTTCTGTTTCGGACCCAGATGCTCTGGAATGGAACTTCAGCGCTATGTCTGACGAGAAGCGTCGGTTAGGGGGCGATTTGATCCGGCGTTTGCGGCGGCGTTTTGCGAACGGGGCTTTGTTGCATTACGGGCAGGGCAAGTGGTACCCGGGCGAATCATTGCCTCGTTGGAGTTTGAACGCGTTCTGGCGCACGGACGGCGTGCCGGTTTGGGAGAACGATCAATGGATTGCGGATGAGTCAATGGATCTGGGGCATGGCGCGGAGGAGGCTCAGGCCTTCGCGCATGCGTTAGCGCAGAGGTTGGGGGTGGACGTGCGGGATGTGATTCCAGCCTATGAGGATATGTATTACTACCTCTGGCGGGAGAAGCGACTTCCGATCAATGTGCGTGTTGAGGATTCGCGGCTCACGAGCCCGGAGGAGCGCGCTCGGTTGCGGCGCGTATTCGGCTTGGGGTTGGGTGCGACGGTGGGGTTTGTTTTGCCGCTGCGTCATGATGGAAGCGGTTGGACGAGTGGGCAGTGGCTGTTTCGGGAGGAGGAAGTGGTCCGGCTTATCCCCGGGGATTCGCCGATGGGACTTCGCTTGCCGTTGGATGGTCTGCCTTGGGCGAGTGAAGCGGACCGCGAGATGCTGCAGGCGGAGGACCCGTCGGTCGCCCGCGGTGCTCTCCCATCGCGAGATGCGAGATCCGGCAGGGTGATGCGTCCTCGGCTTGAGGCGTCTCGTTCGGAGACTGCGATGCCTATTTCGGTCGGTGAGAGCGTGCCGAGGGTGGTGAGGACGGCTTTGTGCGTGGAGCCTCGGCAGGGGCGATTGCATGTGTTCATGCCGCCAACTGTGCGAGTGGAAGATTATCTGGATCTGGTGCAGGCGGTGGAGTGGACGGCATCCTCGTTGGGGTTACCTGTGATTGTGGAGGGCGAAGCGCCGCCCCGTGATGCGCGGTTGAACAAACTCAGTGTGACACCGGATCCAGGCGTGTTGGAAGTGAACCTGCATCCGTCGGGCTCGTGGAGCGAGTTGGTGGAGCGGTTCGAGGGTTTGTACGAGGAGGCACGTCAGTGCGGATTGGTCGCTGAGAAGTTTCTTTTGGATGGGCGCCATGTGGGCACGGGTGGGGGCAACCACATCATTTTAGGTGGGGCGCAGACGATGGATTCGCCGATCCTTCGGCGCCCGGATCTGTTGCGCTCGATGGTGAGTTATTGGCAGAACCATCCCGCGTTGAGTTGGATCTTCAGCGGGATGTTCATCGGTCCGACCAGTCAGGCTCCGAGGGTGGACGAGTCTCGGATGGACGTGTTGCACGAGTTGGAGATCGCGTTTGCGCAGTTACCTCTGGGGGCGGGTGATATTCCTGCGTGGTTGGTGGATCGGTTGTTCCGGAATTTGTTGATCGATTCGACGGGCAACACGCATCGCGCGGAGTTCTGCATCGATAAACTTTACGCGCCGGAGAGCAGTTCTGGGCGGCTTGGTCTGTTGGAGTTACGGGCGTTTGAGATGGCGCCGCATCCGAAGATGAACTTGGTGCAGCAGTTGTTGTTGCGCGGGCTGGTTGCGATGTTCTGGGAGCGTCCGTATGAGAACCGATTGGTGCGATGGGGGAGTGATCTCCACGACCGTTGGATGTTGCCGCACTTTTGCGAGACGGATTTCCGTGACGTGTTGGATGACCTCCGACGCGCGGGGTTCAGCTTCGAGAACGAGTGGTTCGATCCGCATTTTGAGCATCGATTCCCGAGGGTCGGTTCGTTTACGCAGCGGGATGTTCAGGTGGAGTTGAGGATGGCATTGGAGCCGTGGCACGTGCTTGGCGAGGAGCCTTCGTCTGGGGGCACAGTCCGGAACGTGGACAGTTCGTTGGAGCGGTTGCAGGTGAAGGTGCGGGGCATGATGGGGGACAGGTTCCGGCTGCTTTGCAATGGGCGGCAGGTCCCGTTGCGTGAGACGGGAACCAACTCGGAAGCGGTTGCGGGGGTGAGGTATCGGGCGTGGCAGCCGCCGAGCTGTTTGCATCCAACGATCCCGCCGCACGCGCCGTTGGTGTTCGATTTATGGGACAGTTGGAATGGGCGTTCCCTAGGAGGGTGCACCTACCATGTTGCGCATGCGGGTGGGCGGAACTACTCCACGCGCCCATTGAATGCGTATGAGGCGGAAAGTCGGCGATTGGCGCGGTTTTCTGCGCACGGCCATTCTCCGTCGTTGATCATGCCGCCGGCGGAGCGGATTTCGGGAGAGAGTCCGTTCACGTTGGATCTTCGCATTCCGGCTGGATGGTCGGCAGGAACGAAATCGGTTTGAATGGAACGCGCATGAGCGACTCACAAGGACAGCGTGGTGGGATGGGATCGGGGGCCAGAGGTCCCTTTGCTGGGGCGTCCGCACGGGAGGCGTACCGCGAACCCAGCGAGGTTGGAGGCGCATTGAAAGCGCACTGGGCCAAACTGATGGGGATGGTGGCCGGACTGTCGGCGACCGAGCGATCACGCAGGATGGAGTCCGCACGGAGGATCATCTCGGAGCAGGGCATCACGTACAACGTGTACGGCGACGAGCGCGGGATGGAACGTCCGTGGGAGCTGGATCCCTTACCGATGCTCTTGGAGTCGGTTGAATGGCGGGAGATCGAGGCGGGGTTGATCCAGCGTGCAACATTGTTGAATGAGATCATCGCGGATTGTTATGGAGGGCAGAGACTTCTGAGGTCGGGAGACCTGCCGCCAGCGCTGCTCTATGGGCAGAGGGACTTTCTTCGGCCATTGTGCGGGACGCGTCCGCGGGGCGGCCGGTTCTTGAACTTCTATGCGGCGGACATCGCGCGTGCGGCGGACGGGAGGTGGTGGGTGATCTCGGATCGAACGCAGATCCCGACCGGTTCGGGGTATGCGTTGGCGAACCGGTTGGTGACGTCACGGGTTTTACCGGAGGCCTTTCGCGACGGGAATGTTGAGCGGTTGGCGGTGTTTTTCCGGCGGATGCGGGAATCGCTGTCTGCGATGTCACCGAGGCCTGGGCAAGAGGCGCGGGTGGTGATCCTGACGCCGGGTCCGTACAACGAGACCTATTTTGAGCAAGCGTATCTCGCTCGTTATTTGGGCTATAGCTTGGTGGAGGGACAGGACCTGATCGTGGATTCTGGACGGGTCTTCTTGAAGACTTTGAGTGGACTTGAGCCGGTGGATGTCATCTTCCGTCGGGTGGACGATGCGTTCTGCGATCCCTTGGAGTTGCGGAACGATTCGATCTTGGGGGTTCCGGGTTTGGTGGAAGCGTTGCGTTCGGGGACGGTGTCGGTTGCGAACATGTTGGGGACAGGGATCATGCAGAGTCCTGCGGTCGCGGGTTTTCTGCCGGGTCTGTGTCGAAGGGTTTTGGGAGAGGAGTTGAGGATGCCGTCTCGGGCGACGTGGTGGTGTGGTCAGGAGGAAGCGCGTCGGCATGTGCTGGCGAATCTGGATCGCCTTGTGGTGCGTCGGGGCTTTGGGGAGGCGGGTCGGGTTGGGGTGTTTTCGGGGGAGGGCAAGGGCAGGAGGGACGAGCGGTTACGAGAGGCGATCGGATTCGCTCCTCACGATTGGGTGGGGCAGGAGCGGATGCAGATGTCGCAGGTCCCGTGTTGGGAGGGGAACGGTTTCGTGGATCGGCCGGTGGTTTTGCGGGTGTACCTTTGCGGGACCCCGGATGGTTATGTGGCGATGCCTGGTGGGTTGGCGAGGACGGGTGCGGGCGCGGCGGAGTCGGGGGTATCCATGCAGGAGGGGGGTGCGAGCAAGGATGTGTGGGTGTTGGGCGAGCGTCCGGTGGAGGAAGCGACGTTGTTGTCGGGAGTTGGGGCGGACGTGGAGTTGCGGCGGGTGGGTAACAATTTGCCGAGCCGTTTGGCGGACAACTTCTTCTGGTTAGGTCGGTACAACGAGCGGTTGGATGCGGCGGCTCGGATGCTGCGCGCGACGCTTTTGCGGTTCAGTCCGGACGTGGGAGGGAGCGGGTTGAGGCAGTTGATGCCGATGCTTCGGACGATGGAGATGCGAGACCAGATGCCCGTGGGGTCGGCCCGTGTGGATCGTTCGACGGAGGCGTTGGAGGGTGATTTCTTGGACGCGGTTCATGGGACATCTCGCTCGTGCGGTTTGCGGGTGCTTTCGCAACGGCTCGTCCATCTTTCGATGTTGGTGCGTGATCGGACGTCCAATGATGTGTGGAGAGTGCTCAGCGAGTTGGAGCGTGAGTTATCGGTTGAGGTATCGACGTGGGCGGTGGGAGAGGTGATTGGTGTTCTGAACCGCGCTTTGATGTTGGTGTCCGCGTTCAAGGGGATGGCGCGGGAGAACATGACGCGCTCGCAGGGATGGCGATTCTTGGATCTTGGCCAACGGTTGGAGCGAGCGCTGACGTTGAGCGGGTTTTTGATGGAGACGTTGAGTTCAGCGGATGCGGAACATCCCTCGGTGCTTGAGTCTGTGCTGGAGGTGGCGGACAGCACGATCACCTATCGGTCGCGTTATAATCTGCTTCCGAACCTTGTGGCGGTGTATGATCTGGTGCTGTTGGATGAGACAAACCCTCGTTCGTTGTTGTTCCAGTTGTTGCAGATGCAGAAGCATGTGGAGCGGTTACCTCGGTCCGAGACGAGGGTGTTGCTGGGGGAGGATGAGCGCGTGCTTTTGGAGGTGATCAGCCGTGTGCGGCTTTTGGATCCCGGGGAGCTGGCCTCGCATCGGGGAGGGTTGATGGATTCGGATGTTGCGCGCGCGCTGGTGATGGTGGGGAAGGCGTTGCCGCAGCTGTCGGAGATCTTGTCGGCCGGTTATTTCAGCCATTCTCGGATTTCCGCGTTATGAGGGACATGGAGTACGAAGTGATCCATCGGACGGTTTATGAGTATGGGGAACCGGTGACGGTTTCGCAAAGTGCTGCGCGGCTGCGTCCTCAGGAGACGGGTCTGCAGGCGGTGGAGGATTTCGTGTTGGAGATATCCCCGGTGCCGGACCGGTTGACGTGGCGGACGGATTATTTCGGGAACATGATGGCGGTGTTCAGCATCCGCGAGCTGCATACCCGGATGGATGTGTTAGCGCGGAGTCGGGTCAAGGTGAGGTCAGGCGCGGTGCATGGGATGGCGGACTCGCCGAGGTGGGAGGCGGTTGCTGCTCGGTTCAGGGATCCTGTGGCGGTGCAGGATGCGGTGCCTTACGAGTTCTGTCTGGAGTCGGCGATGGTGCGTCCGGATCCGATGTATGCGGAATGGGCTCGGGAAAGTTTTTGTGTTGGGCGGGTGTTCCTCGAGGGGGTGAGGGACTTGATGCGCCGGATCCATCGTGATTTCCGGTTCGATGCTTCGGCGACGGATGTTGCGACGCCGTTGGGCGAGGTTTGGAAGCAACGGCGCGGGGTGTGTCAGGATTTTGCGCATGTGATGATCGCTTGCATGCGGTCGATGGGATTGCCGGCGCGGTATGTGAGTGGATATCTGAGAACCATCCCGCCGCCTGGGCAGGCGCGCTTACAAGGTGCGGACGCGTCGCACGCGTGGGTTTCGGTGTTCTGTCCGGTGAATGGGTGGGTGGAGTTCGATCCGACGAATGATGTGATTCCGGCGGACGGCCATGTACGTGTGGCGGTGGGTCGTGATTTCAGCGATGTGAGTCCTTTGAATGGGGTGCTGACGGGGGGCGGTGACCACATTGTGCGGGTGGAGGTGGATGTGATCCCGATGGGTGGGGAGGGTTGATTCGAGGGTCGGATTGCATCCGATGTTCAGAGGGTGAGGAGCAAGATACCGCGTGCGGTCCATGCGAGGGTACGGATGTGGTTGGTTGTGACGAGGCGTCGGAGGGCGGTTTCGTCGCGGCCCTTGGCGAGTCGTTCATGGATGGGAACTTGGATGAGGCCGGTGGATATCCAGATGAGGGCGAGGAGGGGGAGGCTGACGAGGAATGGGGTGGAACGATTTCCTTGATGGAAGAGCCATGCGGCGGTGGTGAGTTCAGCAAGCATGAGGGGAGCGACGAGCCAGGTGATACGGCGTGAGTGTTGGTCGTGGAACGCGGCGAAGGTTTCGGTGTTGGCGTATTTGAAAAGGGGGTAGTGGACCCATTGGATGGTGTGGATGAGTCCGGCGAGGGCCCAAGTGACGGCGAGGTGGAGGGAGAGAGGAGAGGGCATCGGGCGGGTGATGGATCGGTTCTCTGGCTGGGGCGGATGGGAGGGGTGATAAAAACAAAAACGGCGTGGGGGATGCCCACGCCGTTGAACGGATTGAAGGTTCGTTGACCTTACTTGATTGGCACCGTCGCGATCGTTTGGAGAACGCGGCTTGCGATCTGGTAAGGATCCCCTTGGGAGTTGGGACGACGGTCTTCGAGGTACCCTTTGTAGCCGTTGTTCACGAAGCTGTGCGGGACGCGAACGGATGCGCCGCGGTCCGCGATCCCGTAACTGAATTTATCGATCGACTGGGTTTCGTGGAGGCCGGTGAGACGCAGGTGGTTATCGGGGCCGTAGACGGCGATATGCTCGTTCTTGTACTTGTCGAACGCAGCCATGAGCGCTTCGAAGTACTCTTTGCCACCCACTTCGCGGAGATGCTTGGTGGAGAAGTTGCAGTGCATCCCGGACCCGTTCCAGTCGACGTCTTTGCCGAGAGGTTTGCAGTGGAAGTTCACGTCCACGCCGTATTTTTCGCAGAGACGGAGGAGCAGGTAGCGAGCGACCCAGACTTGGTCGGCTGCGGTGCGCGAGCCTTTCCCGAAGATCTGGAACTCCCATTGGCCCTTGGCGACCTCGGCATTGATCCCTTCGTGGTTGATGCCTGCATCGAGGCAGAGATCGAGGTGTTCTTCGACGATTTCGCGGGCGATCTCGCCGACGTTCTTGTAACCCACGCCGGTGTAGTATTCACCTTGAGGGTAGGGGTATCCGCCGTTCTGCGGGAAGCCGAGGGGCACTCCGTCTCGGTAGAGGAAATATTCCTGCTCGAATCCGAACCACGCGTCGGAGTCGTCGATGATGGTCGCGCGGGAGTTGCTTGGGTGCGGGGTCTTGCCATCGGGCATCATGACTTCGCACATGACCAGGACTCCATTTCGACGGGCTGGGTCAGGGTAGCATGAAACGGGTTTCAGCATGCAATCGCTGCTGCGGCCCTCGGCTTGACGGGTCGAGCTGCCATCGAATCCCCACATGGGCAGTTGCTCGAGCTTCGGAAAGCTTTCGAAATCCTTGATCTGCGTTTTGCTGCGGAGGTTCGGGACGGGGGTGTAACCGTCCAGCCAGATATACTCGAGTTTATATTTAGCCATGATTGTTTATTTTAAGTGAATTAAATGACTCTGGTTGAAAGAGCGAGCGGACAATAGCACCAGCTGTGCCAGCGCTTGTCACGCAGGAAACGATGGGAGATGTAAGAATCTTCAGGGGAGATGGTTGGGGGGATATTCGGGAGGTTTTTTTTGGGGGGACCGAGGGGGGTGGTTGTTTTTGAACGGGTGTGGGTTTTTATACACCTTGGTTCCAAATGCGCAGGTTGCACTTTTTCTCTTCGCGGGGGTGTGGATTTTGCCAGTATTTAGGTATGCGTTTTACCTGTTCAAGAGGGTTTGGTGGGAGGGCTTGGATGTGTTGAAGGTGAAGGACACGTTGAGGTCGACGGTGCATCTGTCCTTCGATGGGCGGGTGATGAAGGCTTATCACGGTGCGGATGCTCGTGGGCGGTATGAGAACGAGGTGCGGGTTTTGCGGTTGTTGGAGGAGCGGGGGTGTGGATTTGTGCCTCGATTGTTGGAGGCGGACCCGGATGCGTTGCGGATTGTGACCACGAACTGTGGGACGCGAGTGGATCATCTGGACGAGCAGCGGAGGGTGGAGTTGTTTGCCGAGTTGGAGGGGTTTGGGGTTCGGCATGAGGATGCGGATGTCCGGAATGTGACGTACCGGATGGCGGATGGCCGGTTTTGTGTGATCGATTTTGAGTTTGCGACGGTTTTGGGTGAGGGATCGGGCGGGGAGGCTGGACGATGAGC
>CAZAZT010000133.1:0-7857 GCA_964489645.1 uncultured Chthoniobacteraceae bacterium
GGGGTTATCCGCCGATGAAGGACATCTCGGGTTTGGTTCGGGGGGCGGCGTGGTTGGCGCGGAGTTCGGAGTATCGGTCTGTTCGTTGGGCCCAGGTGGAGCGGATCATCTGGGAGATGTCGGCGTCTGAGGCGCCTGCGCGGAGGGTGTCGCGGAGGTTGAGGCCTTCGTTGGCGAAGAGGCAGGTGAAGAGGCGACCATCTGAGGTGAGGCGTGCGCGGGTGCAGGTGGCGCAGAACGGGCGGGTGACGGAGGGGATGACGCCGATGATGCTGCCGGCTTGGGTCTGATAGTGCGAGGCGACCTCGCCTGGATAGGCAGGGGGGATGGGAGAGAGTTCGAGAGGGGCGAGGATCTGAAGGATTTCGTCTGCGCTGACGACGTCGGCCATGCGCCAGCCGTTGGTGTTGCCGACGTCCATGTATTCGATGAAGCGGACGTGGTGGTTGGGGGTGTTGAAGCGGAGAGCGAGAGGGAGGATTTCCTTTTCGTTGAGATGTTTTCGGACGACGACATTGATCTTCACGGGACGGAAGCCGACGGAGGTGGCTGATTCGATGCCGCGGATGACGACATCTGGGTGGTGGGGCGAATCGCTGATTTTCCTGAACACGTCGGGGCTCAATGCGTCGAGGCTGACGGTGATCCTTCGGAGGCCGGCGCGGTGGAGTTGGGCAGCTTCTTTTTGGAGGAGGATACCGTTGGTGGTGAGTGCGAGGTCGGACTCTGGATGGTTTTTTGCGAGGGCTTGCACTAGGCAGTGAAGATCCTTTCGGAGAAGGGGTTCGCCGCCGGTGATCCTGAGTTTTTGGGTGCCCAGCGCGACGAAGATTCCGGCGAGTCGGGTGATCTCTTCGTAGGAGAGGATGAGGGGTTTTGGGAGGAAGACGTGATCTGGGCCGAAGATCTCGCGGGGCATGCAGTAGGAGCAGCGCAGGTTGCAACGGTCGGTGACGGAGATCCGCAGGTCGCGGAGTTGTCTTCCGAGGAGGTCAGCCGGTGCGTGGTTCACGGGGGATAATCCAATGTTGTGCGGGTGATTTCGCAAGATTTGAGGGAGGTGCGACAAATGTTGGGGCGTGGGATGTGGATGGCATCAGAGTTGCCGCACGGTCGGGCGGTGGCTCAATCCTCTTCGTACACTCGGAACCCGAACCTGCGTCGTCCAGAGACGCAGGGTGGGGGATGGTTGTGGCGATTGTTGAAGTGGTTGTTTTGGCGGGGAGTGGTTGTGGGGGTGTTGGTGTGCGTGGTGTACGTGGTGCTGGCGTCCCGGTTCGATCTTGAGGAGGTCCGGGACATCCCTGAGCGCAGCACGGTATTCGATCGGGATGGGAAGCCGTACGGGAGGTTGCAGGGGGAGAACCGGTTAACGGTCCCCTTGGCGGAGGTGTCTGATCATTTCAAGAAAGCGCTTTTGGCGCGTGAGGATGCGCGTTTCTACGATCATTGGGGGATCGATCCGGTGGGTATTGCGCGAGCGATCGTGAAGAATTTGGTGGTGCGAGGTGCGGCGCAAGGGGCGAGCACGTTGACCCAGCAGTTGGCGCGGAACTCGTTGCCGTTGGGTGGTAAGAACATCCACCGCAAGGTATTGGAGATGTTCGTGAGCTTCCGGATGGAACGTTATTTCACCAAGGACCAGATCCTTGAGATGTACGTGAACCGGATCTATTTCGGGGGGGGTGTGTGGGGGATTGAGACGGCGAGTCAGCTGTATTTTGGGAAGAGCGCTCGGGCGTTGGGGTTGGGGGAAGCGGCGATGTTGGCTGGGATCATCCGTGGGCCGACGCGTTTCTCGCCGATCACAAATCTGGAGGGGGCGCATCGTGAGCGGAACACGGTGTTGGGGCGGATGGTGGGGTTGGGGATGATCTCGGAGGAGGTTGCGGAGGCGGAGCGCGTGAAGGTTTTGGCGGTGGCGAGCAAGCGTCGGTTGGTCGGGAAGGATGATTACGCGATGGATGCGATCTTGCGGGAGTTATCGCGGATCATCCCGGAGGACGAGTTGAACGACGGCGGGATGCGTATTTTCACGACGATCGATCCTCAGCTTCAGGATGTGGCTCAAAATGCTTTGGATGAACATCTTTCAAAGATCGAGAAAGGCAAGGGGTACGCGCATCCTCGGAAAGCGGATTTTTCGCCGTCTGCGCGTGAGGCGGAGATCGAGCCGCAGTACATGCAGGGGGCGGTTTTGGCGATCGACAATCGGACTGGTGGGATTCGGTGCGTGGTGGGTGGGCGCGACTATCACGACAGCCGTTTCAATCGCGCGTTGAATGCGCAGCGCCAGGTGGGATCCACGTTCAAATCGTTCGTTTACCTTGCGGCGTTCGGGAGGGGTTTGCATGCGTCGGACTTGGTGGATGACGGACCGATCCGTCGTGGGGAGGTCCGTGATGCGCCTCGGTGGAGTCCGGCCAACTCGGACAACACATTTCGCGGGATGATCCCGATGGAGGATGGGCTGATCAATTCGCGGAACACGTCGACGGTTCGTGTGGGGGAGCGGGCGACGTTGGCGGAGGTGGTGAAGATCGGGAGTGCGGCGGGTTTCACGATGCGTCGCCAGCCATCGGTCTATCTTGGCGCCTTTGAGGCGACGTTGAAGACGGTGACGACGGCGTACACGGTTTTCCCGAATCAAGGTCGGATTCGCCAACCGTTCCTTGTGGAGCGGATCGAGGATCGGCGAGGGACGGTGCTGTATCGGGCGAATCTGCCGCAGCGCGCGATTTTCCAACCGGGGGCGTGTGCGCAGGTTTCGCGCGTGTTGGCGAAGGTGTTGGAGCGCGGGTCGGCTGCCTCGGCGAGGTCGGTGCTGGGGTTCAAGCGGATAGCGGCTGGGAAGACGGGGACGACGGATAACTATCAGGATGCGTGGTTTGTGGGTTACACGACGAGTTTGACGTGCGGGGTGTGGGTGGGTTTTGACAAGCCGCAGAAGACGGTTCCGCAGGGATATGGATCGACCTTGGCTTTGCCGGTGTGGACGGCGGTGATGGATGCGGCTCCGCTCACGCGCTATCCGGCGGGAGGGTTGCCGGATTGATTTGGTTTGTTTGGGGCTTGGCAGGTCCGAGGCGCTGGGCAAGGTAGCGGGATGGATCCTCGGTATACTCAGTTGGCTGACGTTCTGTGCGGGTTTTCGACCACGTTGAAGAAGGGGGAGAACGTGTTGATCGATGCGTTTGATGTTCCGGACGACTTCGTTGTGGAGCTGATCCGTGCGGCGCGTCGGCGTGGGGCGACCCCGATGGTGAATGTGCAACGGGCGCGCATCGGTCGGGAGTTGGTGATGCATGGAACGCGTGAGCAGTTCAAGTTGGGGGCGGATCTGGAGATGTCGCGGATGAAGAAGATGCACGCGTACATTGCGGTGCGCGGGTCGGACAACATTTTCGAGGGGAGCGACATTCCGGCGGAGCAGGCGAAACTGAATGCAGCGGTTGCGCGTCCTGTCTTGGATCGGCGGGTGAATCACACGAAGTGGGTGGTTTTGCGGTGGCCGACCTCGGCGATGGCGCAGCAGGCGAGGATGAGCACGGAAGGGTTTGCGGATTTCTATTTCCGGGTGTGCACGTTGGATTATTCGCGGATGGTGCCGGGCATGGAGGCTTTGAGGAAGGCGATGGATGCGACGGATGAGGTTCGCATCACGGGACCGGGCACGGATCTTCGATTCAGCATCCGAGGCATCCCAGCGGTTCCGTGCGGCGGGGGGCATAACATCCCGGATGGCGAGGTTTTCACTGCACCGGTTCGCGATTCGGTGGAGGGGGTGCTCCAGTACAATTGTCCGACCATCTATCAGGGCGTGTCGTTCGATCAGATCCGGTTGGTGTTCCGCAAGGGGCGCGTTGTGGAGGCGACCTCGTCGAACACGAAGCGGTTGAATGAGATCCTCGATACGGATGCGGGTGCACGGTTCATCGGGGAGTTCGCGATCGCGTTCAATCCGCACATCTTGCATCCGATGCAGGACATCCTCTTCGACGAGAAGATCGCCGGTTCGTTCCACTTCACGCCGGGCCAATGTTATGAGCGCACGGAGAACGGGAACCGTTCGGCGATCCATTGGGACATGGTGTGCGTCCAGCGTCCGGAGTATGGCGGGGGGGAGATCTGGTTTGACGGCAAGTTGATCCGGAAGGATGGGATGTTCGTGCCGAAGGCCTTACAGAAGCTCAATCCTGACTACCTTTTGGGGAAGTGAGGTGGTGGGGAGGGTGAGCGGGGAGGCGGACGAGCGCATCTCCGCGATCATTTCCCTTTTTGGGGCGGGGTGAAGAGCACCTTGGCCTCGACGCCCGGCTTGATCTGGAGGTCAGGGTTTGGCACGAGGAGTTTGACGCGGAAGAGGCCGCTGCCTGGATCGACGATGGGGTCGATCATGCGAACCGTGGCTTTGATCCGAGGGGAGGACGGACCGGGGATTTCGACCTCGAGAGTTGAGCCTTTGGTGAACGCGCCGAGGAGGGCGGCTTCGGCATAGAACTGCACGTAGATCTGCGAGTAGTCGACCAGTTCGAACAGCGGTTTGCCTCGGACGACGATCTCGCCTTCTTCTGCGAGTCGGCGAAGGATGACGCCTTTCCACGGGGCGGAGAGGGTTTTGTCGCGAAGGTTGGCGTCTGCGCGGTCCTTTTCGAGTTGGGCGATATCACGGAGCAGACGTTGTTCGATGAGTTTTTCCTCGCTGATCACTTTATCGGATGCGAGTCGCTCGGTGGAGCGGAGGTCGCGTTCGGCTTTTTCCAAGATTTTCGCGGCTTTTTTTGCGTCGATCTCCTCGGTTTCCGAGTAGAGGAGGGCGAGAGGTTGGTCTTGGGAGACGGGGTCTCCTTCGTCACCGACGAGTTGGCGCAGTTTGGCTTCGGTGGGGGAGGCGAGGGACAGCTTGCGGAAGGGGATGAGGATTGCGGGAAGGGCGATTTCTGCGGTGGCAGGTTTTGCCTCGGCTGCGGTGAGCGTTTGTGGGGCCAAGACGAGGGAGGGGAGGATGGCCACGAGGCTGAAGAATCTTTGAACGGCTCTCATTTTTTTCGTTGGTCGGGCGGTTCTTTCCATTCGATTCCGAGTTGTTGGAGCAACGTGCCGGTTGCCGAGTGGAGGTCGATCCTCGCCTGTTCGTGGGCTTGCCGCGCGGCGACTTCCTGGAGGGCGGCGATGTTCTGGGTCGTTTGTGCTTCGAGCACGAAATACGCGGTGGTGCGTCCTTCGGAGAACTTTGCTTCTTCCGCTTGGAGGGTCTTTGAGGCTTCGGAGAGGGCGCGTTGGCTGTTCTCGATGCGAGTCTGGGCGGTTCGAAGCGCATCGAGGGCTAGGACGATCTCCTTTGCGACATCGGCTTCGATGCGGTGGGTCGTCCACTGTGTTTGCTCCACGGAGGCGCGGGCGCGGGCGAGGTTTCCTTTGGCGTCGTTGTTGCCTAGGGGGAACGAGAGTTCGAGGCCAGCGATCCATTCGTGATGGTTGAGACTGGAAAGACGGTCCCAGGAGTTGGTCAGGGAGGTGGCTGTTCCTCGGAAGCCGTATCCTGCGATCACATTGAGATCCGGCTTCATCTGATTTTTTGCAAAATCGTACCGTTGCGCCTCCCGTTTATGGATGTCGGCAATGGCTTGGAACTCGGGTCGATGGCGTTTGGCGGTTTCGATGAGCGCGGCGAGGGGTTGGGCCGATTCTTTTTTCGCTGCGGCGGCGTTGGAAAAGATCTCGATCGGGTCGAGGAGGGTTGGGTCGTCGAATGCGGCCGGATTCTTCAAGATGAGTCGGCGCAGGGAGACCTGACTTTCCAAGGTTTTTTGTTCGGCGATGGAGAGACGATCTTTTCTCGCGAAAAGGATGCTTTGGACGCGTCCGATCTCGGTGGAATCGACCTTCCCTGCCTCGAACTGTTTTTTGGTGTCGCCGAGGAGCGATTCTGCGGCTTGGACGCCTTGACGTTCGATCTCGACCATCCGGAGGGAGGCACCGAGTTGGAGGTAGGCTCGGATGGCTTCGGCGGTTCGCACGTTCACTTCGGTGCGGAAGCGTGCGTCGGCGATGCTTTTTCCGGTTCGAGCGAGGCGCAGGCGGATGAGGGTTGCGGAGGGGCCAGCGTTTTTGAGGAGCGGTTGGGAGAAGCGAGCGAACGCGAGCGCATCGACTTGTCTCGGTGAGAAAGGGGAGTAGGGGATGCCGTTGGCATTCCGAAGGGTGTTGAAGGAGTTTTCTGCGCTGGAGGTGGATAGGGTGAGCCTGAGTTCGCCTCCGGTCGGGATCTTTTGGGAGAGCGAGAGCCCTGAGTTCAGGGTGTCCTCGTAGTATTCGAGGGGTTTGGCTCCGCTCGGATCGCCCGCCGCGCGGAGGCGGATCTCGAGATCATCGAGAGAGGTGGCTGCATTGAAGGCGGTGGCGAACTGGTTGGAAAAACGGGCGGCCTGCGCGGTGAAGTAGTTTGCGAGGCGCTCTCGGTAGTTGCGGTTCAGGGAGACGTTGAGGAGCGGGTCCAGGACGCCGCGCGCTGAGGTGATATCGGCTTCAGCGATGTCCACGTTTTTGCGTTCGATCTGGAGTTCGGCATTACTGGAGAGGAGTTTTTCGACCAGTTGAGCCCGTGTGAGCCGCAGTTTGGGGCGCTCCTCGAGGGGGATGTGCTGGGGGCGAACGTCGGCACCGGTCCGGAAAGGGGTCGGTCCGGCGAGGGGCGCTGCGGCGATCGGAAGCCAGAGACCGCACAGCAGGACGGAAGCGTACTTTCTGAGAGAACGCTTGGGCGTGCGGGGTTCCGGGGGCCGAGAGGACATGTGTCGGGGAATGGTGGCGGATTGGTCAGAGGTGGGAAGGATAAATCGGTCCGTGCTGTTCGAGGAACGTCGCGGATTGGCGGGGAGGTGCATCAGTTTGCGGGCGGCGCCATTGGAGGGGCATGGAGGGATGCTGGGTGCCGAGTGGATGAGCGGGGCGAGGCGCGGTGCTTGGTTGGTCAGTGGGACACCCTTCAGTTCGGAGATTCCGAATCCTAGGACGTGACGTCGTGAGTGGGGCGGTGTTAGATGGCAGGACTATGACGTTCGATGCCGCGACGATAATGCACGCTTTGCAAGAGGCGGCTCCCACGATTTTGGCGTTGGTCTTGATCGAGGGCTTGTTGTCGGTGGACAACGCGTTGGCGATTGCGGCGATGGCATCGCATCTTCCGGAGAAGCAGCAGAAGCTCGCTTTGCGGTTGGGGATTTTCGGGGCGTATTTTTTCCGGGGTGTCGCGCTTTTGGCGGCGAGTTGGATCATCTCGAATGAGTGGATCAAATGGATTGGAGCGGCGTATCTGGTTTACTTGATGTCGGCCCATTTTGCGCAGAAGGCTGCGGGAGATGAGGACAACGATGGGGATGGGATTCCGGACCGGATGCAGGCGGGATTTTTGGCGACCGTGCTGAAGATTGAGTTCATGGATCTTTCGTTGTCGGTGGACAATGTGATCGCGGCGGTGGCGTTGAGTGACAAGCTTTGGGTGGTGTGCACGGGAGTGTTCATCGGGATTCTCGCGCTCCGGTTTTTGGCGGGGGTGTGCATCGGGTTGCTCAAGCGGTTCCCGGTTCTGGAGCACACGGCCTTTTTGTTGGTGGGATTTGTTGGGTTCCTGTTGATCGGGGAGATGCTTGGCCATTTCCATGTCTCGGCGCTTCAGAAGTTCATCGGGGTGATGGCGGTTGTCTTCCTGACCATCATGTACGAGCGGTTGGCATTTGTTTCCGTAATGCTCAAGCCGGTGGTGATCGGTGGGATGGGCTTTTGCCGACTGGTTCACGGAGTGGTGACGGCACCACTTCGCTTGTTCAAGCGCTGATTTCCATCGCGGGGGTGAGG
>CAZAZT010000133.1:7957-10231 GCA_964489645.1 uncultured Chthoniobacteraceae bacterium
AGGTCATTTCGCAGGGTTCAGGAGCCCGCGTTCTTTCAACCATGCGATGGCTCCGGATTGCCATGCATCCCAGTTGGGGCCTTTGTAGCCATTGAGGCCGTGTCCGCCGGATGGCAGTTCGAGCAGGAGCGACGGTGCGCCGGCGGATTTCATGGCGCTGTGGTAATCGGTGCTGTGTTTGATGGGGACGACTTTGTCATCCACCGCATGGGCGAGGTATGCAGGTGGGGTGTCCTTGGTGACTTGGGTTTCGTTGGAGAACTTCTTGATGTCCTCTGGGGTGGGAGATTCTCCGAGCAGATTGCGGCGTGATCCGCCGTGGGTGCCTTCGCCCATGGTGACCACTGGGTAAATGAGGATCTGAAAATCGGGGCGTGAGGAGGGGCGGTCGAGGGGATCTGCCGCTGCAGGATTCGCGGGGGAGTAGTGGGTTGCTGCGGTGGAGGCCAGATGGCCGCCTGCCGAAAATCCGATGATCCCGACGCGGTTGGGGTCAATTTTCCATGCGGCGGCGTTGGCTTTGACGGTTCGTATGGCGCGTTGCGCGTCAGTGAGGGGAACGAAGGAGTTGCCTTTTGGGAGTCGGTACTCGAGGACGATCCCTGCGATGCCGTGTTGGTTGAGCCATTTGGCGATGCCGTGACCTTCGGCTCCGGTGACGAGGCCGCCGTAACCGCCGCCAGGGCAGATGACGAGGGCGGTGCCGGTCGGGTGCGAGGGGAGGTGGACCGTGATTGCGGGGGCGCCAGGAACGACGGGACCTGAGCCGGAAGGTGGTTCGCCTGGCCAGAGCGGCAGTTTGGTCGGGGTTTCCGGTTCGATGGCGCAGAGGGAGAAGGGGGCGAGGGCGGAGAGGGAGAGGATTTGGAGGAAGTGCCGAGACGTCATGGGAGGGGGTGGTTGATCGGGTTCAGGGAAGCATTTTGCAGACTTCCCGACAGCCGGATTTTGGATGGGGCCGAAAATCGGTCGGGACGATGGGTGACGAAACGGAGGCATGCGGTGGGGATCGCTGTGTGTGTGGGGATTCGTCGTCGGATTTTCGTGGGGGATTTGGTTGGTGGATGTAACCGGGAGTTCTGTTGCGGTTAAGTGGGGAAGATGACGATCAAGCTGTGGGTTTTGAGACCGCTTTTTGGGTTGGTGATTTTTGGGGTCCTTTTTGGGGGATTGGAGCTGATGTTTGGTGTGCGGAAGGCTTGGGTATGGTTTCGGAGGGGATTTGGCACGGATGTGATGTACCTTTTCTTGTCGCCTTTGGTGCGTAGTTTTTCGCGGGTTGCGTTGTTGGTGCCGGCGTTGGTTTTGATCGGGGCGGAGGTGACGTCGGTGGGGGAGTTGCGTTCTGGTCTGTATGCTGGGTTTGGTCCGGTTGGGGTGCAGCCGAAGTGGTTACAGGGTGTGGAGGTGATGCTTTTGGCGGATCTGTTGGGATATTGGGTGCATCGTTGGTTTCATCGTGCATGGCAGTGGCGTTTTCACGCGGTGCATCACAGTTCGGAGACCTTGGATTGGTTGGCGAGTGTCAGGGTTCACCCGTTCAACGAGTTGATGAACCGGTTGGTGCAGGCCACACCCATTTTGCTGCTGGGATTTGATCCTCGGGTTGCGATTCTGTCTGCGCCCCTGTTGACGCTTTATGCGGTGGGCTTGCATGCGGATGTCGATTGGGATTTTGGACCGTTGCGGGGCGTGTTTGCCTCTCCGGTTTTCCATCGGTGGCACCATTCGTCGGAGCCGGAGGCTTTGGACAAGAATTTCGCGGGTTTGTTCCCGGTGTGGGACATTTTGTTCGGGACCTACTACATGCCGGAAGGGGTGAGGCCGAGGAGCTTTGGAACACTGGAGCCTGTTCCTGAGGGGATATTTTCTCAGTTGGCGTACCCGTTGAGAGGGGGTGTTGGGAGTGGGGCGGCGAGACCTTGCGGAGGGGTAAGTGAAGCGGCTGGGTGGGGGATGTCGGGTGAGCGGGCGGGAGTGGGTTCCGAAAATGGGGGGTTGAAAAATGCTGACAATCGGTGAATCTAGCGGAGCGCAGTGGGATCAGGTTGGGGTAACGGCCTCACATCATCGCCAGCATAGCTCAGTTGGTAGAGCAGCTGATTTGTAATCAGCAGGTCACCGGTTCGAACCCGGTTGCTGGCTCCCTTATAATGAGGGGTTTACGGAAGTCCGGTTGGTTTAATTTTCTCGAAAGCCTCAACTCGGTACCTCGACGGTACCTCGAAAATTCAGAAACCCGCAATGGGATAGGTTAAAATTCTGAAGCCAAAA
>CAZAZT010000134.1:0-10218 GCA_964489645.1 uncultured Chthoniobacteraceae bacterium
CCGCACCACTGGCGTCGCCGCAGAATCCTTCACGCTCAACCCCACCGCAATCGGCACACTCGTCGCCAACACCGTCGCCGGTGGCGCCACCCGCAACACCGTCCCATTCAATGTCACCCACTCAGGCTTCGTCCCAGTGATCGTCACACTCACAGGCAACACCAACCCACTCCCAGTCGGCACCAACGTCGCCAAATCCAACTCCTTCACCGCTCCCCCAGCCTGTGCGGACACCTGCCCGATGAATACCGGAGGAAGCGCCGGCAAGACACTCAAATCGGCTCGGATCGATCGTACAACGGGGATCGCCGAGGAGTCCGTAACCCGAATCTCAACCAGGATCGGGGACGTTGTCGCAACGGTCGTCGAGGCGGGGGCAACTCGAAGAACCGACCCATTAAGACTCACCCATTCCGGCTTATTCGCCGCAAACGTGAAGGAGAACGGCGCAACCAACCCGCTCGTGCTCGGAACTCGCGCTGCCAAATCGATCTCCGCCGCGACCCCGCCCGCAGGCGCACTCGCCTGAACCACTAAAAACGGCAAAACCATCACATCTGCGCGCGCCGGTTTGGTGACCCCAGCCCCGTCCGTAACACGGATCCCAACTTGTATCGGCACCGCAGTCAGCGGAACCCCCGTCGGAGGAGCCACTCTCAAAGCCCCGTCAACCACCGAAATCCAAGTTGGAGGCGTCCCGTCCAGAGAAAACTTGAACGGCGCCGGCCCCGTTCCCGCCGGAACCCGCGCAGTCAAATCCACCTGCATCGCCGGCCCTCCCGCCTGCACCCCCGACTGCACCACAAAAAGCGGTGTCACCGTCTGCGCCTCAGCAACGCGCTCGACCAACCCCGAACCGATCAACAGTGTCCCGGTGAACGCCCACAGAAGACCCGAAAAAAGTGCACTCAGCCGTGATTTCATACCTAAGAATCACGCATCGACCATGCCACAGCAGGTCCACATCTATCCCTTCTATTGCCGATTCAGTTCCCTTTTACCGCGTCAATCGCCGCTCAAGTCAGTGATTTCCACGCACATCATGCAACACACGGACCACGCGCCTACGGCGATCGTCGCCGGAACGTCTCAGTAACCCCGACAGCAAACGCGGTGTAATGTCCCCCAAACCTTCACCTCCCTCACAACGACGCCATGCACTCCCCCCTCCAACGCGACCTCCTCGCTTGGAGAGATTCCGGTGACGATTCGGCAGCCGCTCGCGTCATTGCCGGCCTCCATGGTCAGATCCAACGAATCGTCGTCAATCACCTCCCACGAGGCACCGACCCCGCCGATCTCGTCCAAGAGACCTTCATCCAACTCTTCAAAACCCTCCACCGTTATGATTTCTCGCGCCCTCTCGAGAACTGGGTGTCGCGCCTCACCCTGAACCTCTGCCTCAACGCCCTCCGGGCACGTTCACGACGTCCCGATTTCCGCTGGAGCGACCTCACAGAAGAGGCTCAACGCGCCGCTGAAGCCCTGCTCCAGCAACCCGACACAGGACCCAACGCCAAGGAAAGCCGCGAACTCGTCATCCACCTCCTCGAAACGCTCGAACCCAAAGACCGCATGATCATCACCCTCCTGCATCTCGAAGAACGCTCACTCACCGAGATCTCCGAACTCACCGGCTGGAGCAGTGCCGCCATCAAAGTGCGAGCCTTCCGTGCGCGACACCGTCTCCGAAAAGCCATGCACCAGCTGCTCTCAGAACACCCAGCGTGTAACCCAGTCGCATCCCGCGTGTAAGAACTCCCATGCACCGTCTCGACCCTTCCTTAGAAGCGCTCTTCCGCGCCGCGCGAACCCTGCAAGCGGACACGCCAACCCCCTCCGCTGCAGATTTTTCCCGTATCCTTGCACGAATCCGCACCATCACACCGCTCTCTGAACCTCCTCTTCAATCCACGCTCAAACTCTCGCTCGCCCTCGCGGCCGCGATCACCGTTCTTCTGGCCCTTGCTCCAGACCACTTCATCCCCCTGCCCACTCCGGAACCTGACCCCCTTGTATCCCTCGTCCTCGACCTTACTGAACTATGACCAGATCCCGTCTAATCCTTTCGCTCGTGAGCGTCTTCGTGCTCGGCAACCTGTCAGGCCTCATCCTCGCCAAACGGCTCTCCAAACGCATGTTATCGGCAAGGAACCAAGCCGCTTCTCTTGATCGCCACTTCAAGGAAGACGCGCGACGTCTCGCCCTCCGACCCGAGCAGGAGCCGCAAGTGCGAGAGTGCTACGCATCCTTCGCAGCAGACCTCCAATCCATCCGACGCGATGCCTCCAGCAAGGCCCGCGACTCCTTCAACACCCACGCTGGTCGGGTCGGAGCCTTACTTGATCCCTCTCAATCCGAACGTTTTAGCAAACTCAACCAAGAACGCCTCGCCCGCTGGAAATCGCTCAAGGAATAGCCGTTCGAGAGATACTCCGCCTCCTTCGATCATGCTTTGCCAAGCCGCCTCCCTCCTCGCCCTCCTCGCCTGCACGTCACTCCTAGCTGCCGGTCCCGGTCTGTTCGAAAAAGCGGACCGCGATTCCAACGGAGCTGTAACCCCGGATGAACTGCCCGACAACCAGCTCTTCCAGCGCATCGACGCCAATCAAGACGGTCGCATCACCCTCGAAGAATACCATCGCGCCCTCCTTTCCAAGGAAGGAGCCGAGATGCTCGCGAAGGAGATCGCGAACGGCGGTGCAGACCGTCTCCTTGAACATCTGTTCACCTACCTCGACCGAGACAACGATGGCGTCATCACCCGCAAGGAAGCCAACAAGGCCGCGTGGTTCCAGAAGGTCGACCTGAACCGAGACGGACAGATCACGCCCGATGAAGTCCAACGCGTTCGCGCATCGCTGAAGAGGAACGTTCCTCCGGCCCTCGCCGGTTCCGTCGCCCCTTCCGGAGAAGACAAGCTGCCGCCCAGCGGCGCATCAAGCCCCGTGGTGCAGAACCCGTCTGAGGCTGGCGTCGGGAACCACATTCGGTCCGCAGAACTTACAACGCTCTCTGGGGAAGCGATTTCCTTGTCCAATCCCCCCGCCAATCTCGGAACCGTTATCGCGTTCACCAGCACCACCTGTCCGGTCAGCAAACGTTACCTGCCAACCATCGCCGGCCTCGAACCCACCCTCAAACGCCAAGGCATCCGTCTCATCCTCGTCGACCCGTTCTCCACCGATGACGCGAGCGACATGATTCGCTCCGCGAAAGAACACGGTATTGCCGCACCTTGGATCCACGACCGAGACCGGACGCTCGCGGCGATGCTGGGAGCGCGCTCCACCACGGAGGTCTTCCTTCTCGATTCTGCGCGGACACTCATTTACCGAGGCGCGATCGATGACCAGTACGGTATCGATCACTCCCGCGCTTCCGCGCAAAACCACTACCTCACGGACGCCATCGAATCCATGCTCGCAGGACGCATCCCCTCCATCACGGCCACAACGCCGCCCGGATGCGAACTGGATCTCGCCAAACCAGCCATCCCGAACAGCACCTCCACGTCGATCCCCTCGTATCACCGAGAAGTGTCCAGGATCCTGCGGCAACATTGCATCCGCTGCCATCACGAGGGAGGCATCGCGCCCTTCCGATTGGACAACGCCGAGGCCGTCATCGAGAGGGCAAAAGCCATCCAACGGGTCATAAACGACAGGACCATGCCCCCTTGGTTTGCCGAGCCATCGAATCACGGATCCCCTTGGCGCAATGACGCCACATTGCCCGAGCAGGATCGCGTGGACTTGCTCACATGGCTCAAATCCAATGAGAAGCCGCTCGGCGACCCAGCAGACGCTCCCCTGCCTCTGAAGTTCGTGTCCGGATGGGAACTCGGCACGCCCGATCACCTCATCGAGACGAACCGCACCTTTGATATCCCGCCGGCTGGCGTCATGCCTTACCAGTTCGACGCGGTTGACGCAGGTGTGTCCGAAGACCGGTGGGTGACCGCTTACGAGATCCGACCGGAACAACCCGCTGTGGTGCACCACGTTCTCGTCCGGGTCGACCCTCCGGGGAAGGGCCAACGGGATCGCGGGGACGGGACCGGTTACTGGGCGGCCTATGTTCCTGGCAACAGCGCCCACCGCTACCCAGAGGGCTTCGCGCGCAAACTTCCCGCAGGCAGTCGCGTGAGTTTTCAGATCCACTACACCCCCAACGGTAGCGCCACCCGCGATCGGATCCGCGTCGGCCTCCACTTCGCAAAGACCCAGCCCTCTCACGAAGTCAAAACGCTTCCGCTCGCGCACTTCAAGATCGCGATCCCGCCGGGCGCTTCCGAACACGTGGAGGAGTTCGTGCGGCGCGCGCCTTTCGATATCCCGATCATGGGATTCATGCCGCACATGCACGTGCGCGGCAAAGCGTTCCGCTACGAACACCTGAAGGACACTGAGGAACCTGAAACGCTCCTGAACATTCCGCGCTACGACTTCAACTGGCAGCTCCGGTACGACCTCAAAACGCCTCGGATCGTCCAAGCCGGCGAACAGATCCGCATCACCGCCAACTACGACAACAGTGCAGCCAACCGCGCGAACCCCGACCCCACACGAACCGTCAAATGGGGCGAACAAACCACCGACGAAATGATGATCGGCTATCTGGAGTACCACGTCCCGATCTCTCGCTGAGCCACCAGCACGCCGTGATGTCAGGGTTGGTCATCCCGCATCGGATGGGCTAAGCATCGGGACGTGAAATCGTCCATCCCCCTCACCATCGGCTTGTTCGCCAGCGCTGCCGTCGCCATCAGCCATGGCCAAGAGAAGCCCGCAACCGCTGCACCCGCCGCCAAGCCGCCGCTCATCGCGCCATCCACCAATCATCAGGTGACGCTCAACAAGGAAGCTCTCGGGAAGGAGTTCCTGTTCTCAGCATCCATCATCCCCCAAGCGGTTGCTCCCACCAGCACGGCCCTCGCAGGGAAGATCGTCCGCTTCGAACTTTTCCACGATGGAGTCGACCTCTATGAATCCACCGAAGGCGTCGTCGTCACCAAAGACCTGCCCGCCCGTCGCCTCCTCACCACCTTCCCGATCATCGCCCAAGATGAACGGTCTGTGATCATCGATTTCAACGCCGGCATGCGGCGCGTCTTCAGCGAGATCTGGATCCCCTCCAACTCCGGTTCCATCGCACAAACACGGACCCTCGAAATCCCTCAAAGCCGCGTGTTCTCCGTCACATTGGATGGCGACCTTCTCTCGATCCGACAAAGCGCTCAAGTCCGTGACCGACAGAATGATCCAAACCGCGAGGACCGATATGAGATCCGCTACTTCCTCACCCCCTACAGCGCTGGGAAATTCAAGAGCAAGGAGCATGGGCCTGCGACCGAAAAATATGTGCGTTTCTTCGAGATCCAGCCGCAGATCGAGGTGACCTCTGGTCGACCCTCAAGCCTCATCGCCCTCTTCGACATCAGCAAGCCCGTCACCATCCATTACTCCGCGAACACCCCTGCAGACTACGAAGCGGCCGTTCGCAACGGGATCCTCTACTGGAACCGAGCTTTCGGGCGGGACGTCATCAAGGCGGAGAAAGCCCCCGCAGGCGTCACCGCTCCCGATGCGCAACGCAATCTGGTCCAATGGGTCCCTTGGGATTCAGCTGGGTATGCCTATGCCGACATCATCCTCGACCCGCGCTCGGGTGCATCCCGACGCGGTCAGGCCTACATGACCAGCACCTTCGCGATCAGCGGACGTGGCCGAGCCCGGGCCATCCTGCGCAATCTTCGAACTGCCGCCGCCCTTGAGCCAAAACCCGCGCCAACGCCCCAGAAACACGGCGCAGAGTTGTCCGCTGCTCCCGAGGCCGCCCACGCCAATCCAAAACCTCTCTTCGAAAGCGCCCGCTCTTGCTACGTCGACGCGTCCGAGTTCGCCGACCATTTCGCCGCCGCCCTCGAGGGCGCCCTCGCAGACCCCGCCCTCGATGACGCCACCATCAAACGGATGTCCCAGGATTACGTGTGTGAAGTCGTCGCACACGAGGTCGGTCACATGCTCGGACTGCGTCACAACTTCGCAGGCAGTCTCGGCACAACCCTTTCACCGAAGGAGATCGCAGAATGGTTCAAAGCCTACGTCGGGAACGATGCCACCAAGGTCCTCACGGACCGCATCCCCGCCACGTCCGTGATGGATTACAACGACGTGAAATCCGCGTCGTACATCGGTTGGAAAATCCGGACGACCAAAGAGGTTCTTCCGTACGACAAAGCCGCGATCCAATGGGGATATTTCGATTCGCAAGAGGTGGTTGAGAAAAAGACGCCGTTCGGAACCGATCAAGACGTGCTGGGATTCGCCGACGTACAACGCTTTGACTACGGAGCGGAGCCGGTGGTTGCTGCGTACGCCGCGATCGGGGATGAGATCCGGAATCTGCCCGCTCGGATCCTGGAGGAGTTCATCGCCGCAAAGGCGCCGCGCGATCCCCGAGACCGAAAGCCGCTCGATCAACTCAGCCTGGATCCCGCCTACGCCGCGAACCGCCTCGGCAACGCTTACGGCCGCCTCTTGTCGTGGTTCCAATCAAGCACACGTTCTTTGCGCATCGAGCGGGAGTTCTCGTTCGTTGGCCCACTCAACCGCAAAGAGGTTTTGCTGGCCTATTGGAAAAGTCTGAATGGGCAGATCGAGAAACTGGGGGGCATCGACCGGGCCCTGTTCTCCTACCTGCCCATCGACCTGAAACTGGATCTGAAGGCAGAACCCTCAGGAGTCGATGCCGTGGAAAGACTGGATGCGAAGAAGCTTACCGAGCGACTCTCCAAACTTCTGGAAACCAAAGATTACACGGATTTCATCGGGCTGGATGAGAAGCCGGCTTCCTTCTCGAAGGAGGACAAGGACCTCATCATCAAACGCGCCACCAAGTTCTTTGAAGAGCTCGAGAAAGAATGTCTCAAGAGCGTTTGCGGTCGTCTCGAACGCTCCCAACGGAACCTTGGAACACAGGCTCAAGAAGAGGTCTCGGACGATGACATCGTCGCGAAACTCGAACGGCGGATCGTGGATCTGACCAAGGAACTCGTCATGGCCCGAAGCGAATCAAAGACGCATCGAGGGAAAGTCGACAAGGCGACAGTTGAGGTCGCTGAGTTCCGCTACGACCTCGAGACACGGCTTGCCGCATCGAAGATGCTGAACGACGGCGTCGGCTCGTTCCGGAAGTGGTGCTCAGAGTCCCGCTCCGAACTCGGGAAACAGTTGAAAGAGGCGGTTGATGCCTCCTTGAACATCCAGAACCTCAAGGAGTTCAAGGAACCGATGCTCTCCCGAACCCTTCGCGATTGGTATCTCAACCAGCAAACCGTGATCGGGGTCCTGAATGGAGGAGCGCCTCCACCGCCACCGATGCCCGCTCCAACCGTACCGAAACCCCCGCACACCGCCTCCAACTCGGCGCCCCCAGAACAGACCTCGGGACGCTGACGCATCCGCAATCGGCGAGCGGCGATGCCGTTGCACCCAGCATGCAACGGAGCATCCGTTCAACCGGCGCGCATCCGATGAGCGCCGGACGCTGGGATCCGCGTCACTTCCCCGCTGAACCACTGCTCTTCGAGCCGTCGCCCCCCTCTGCCGGTGGCGGCGCCTCGGTCACGTCCAGCGCAATCCGGAACCCGACCGAATCATCCCGCACGATCTCGCCAATCGAACGCCGTCCTTTTGATCGGATGGATTCGATCATGGTCGTTCCCCACGATGCACCCCGCACCAAGCGTTCGCCGGGATTCACACCGACGTCTTCGACGAACTCCCACACGTTCCCCCCCAAATCATAGAATCCCAATGTGTTCGGCTTGAAGCTGCCGACCGGCGAGGTGCCCGCAAAGCCGTCAGCCCCCGTCATCGTCGCTTTGTCCGGCAAACCCTTGGCATCCACCGAATAGTTGCCTCGATCCCATGGAGGAGGCCATGCACCCTCCCACGGGAACTCCCACGTCTGCTCGCCCACCGCAACGCTCCACTCCTCCCACGTGGGCAATCGCCACTTGCGGCCTGTCGCTTGACTGAACCACGCACAGAACGCGCTGGCATCTGCCCACGTCACTTCCGTCACCGGGTGGAACCCTTCCGGACCATCCCCTTCGGGATAGGGTAACCCCTCCGCTTTCATGTACAGCTGCCACTCCGCTCGGGTGAACTCGGTCTTGCACAGGAAGATTTTCGTCCCAGGAACCGGCAACATCTTCGGATCCAACATCTCCTCAAGAACTTTGATCGCTCTCGGATCCTTCACCCGCTGAGAAGCTTTCTCCGTCCAATAGTCCCCAAGATGAGGAGCCAACGCCACCGTTTCACGGAAGCGGCCCACGCGGACCAGCCATTCGAAGAGGTGAACCGCCGCGGCTGTTTCCGTTTTTTCCTGACGGATTTTCAGAAGCTCTTTCGTCACCAAAAGATTGGATCGACACTCGCCCGAACCGCCCAGTCGGGTCGCTTCCTCAAAGCACATGACCGCCTCCGGCCACCTCAGCAAAAGCTGCAACGCGCATCCCTTCAGAAGGTGGTACTCTGCGCGTTTCCCGTCCACCTTCACCGCAAAAGTCGCCATCCTCAGCGCCTCAACGGGGTCTCCGCGCCGGAGCGCTGCTCGCGCTCCCGTCGCAAATCCGGGCGCAGCCGCAGCCAGGTCCCGAAGCGCGCCACTGGCCTTTCGGCCTTCATCCAACACCTTCGCCCCCGAGATGCCTGAAACCACGGCGACAATCGAGGCGGCCGCCGTCAGCACCGGGTTCCGTTTCATCCACAGACGGATGCGCCGAAACATGCTTGCTCCCTCCGCTCGGGTCAGAAAGCCGTTCCGATGGGCATCAATGTCCGCCGCAAGTTCTTGGACCGACTCGTAGCGGCGGCTCGGATCCAAGGCCATCGCTTTCTGGCAGATGGCTTTGAGCGATTCCGGGACATGCAGGGCAACCGGCTCCGGCCGGCCGCCAATGCCTTTCCCGATCCGGGTCAGGCGCCCCTTATCCATCGGCGCAACCTCCCCGCGACGAACGCGCGCCAACACATCCGCCGTGCCGATGCCATCGACAGGCGCTCGGAGCGTGATCAACGCATACAGGACTCCCCCCAAAGAGTAGACGTCACTGCGCTCGTCCACTGCGCCGCGCAAACCTCGCGATTGCTCCGGTGACATATAGCGCGGCGTGCCAACCACTTCACCCTCCATGGTCATCCCTGGATCGGACGAGCACACCTCGGCTTCTGCACGAAGCTCTGGCTCGACCTCAGACGGTCCCGAAGTGTCAGGCGCCTCCATAACCTTGGCCAGTCCCCAGTCCATCAAGAGCACTTCCCCGTATCCCCCAACCATGATGTTCTCCGGCTTCACATCCCGATGGATGACCCCACGACTGTGCGCAAAGGCCAACGCATCGCAGACCCGTCGATAGATCGAGATCAAGCGCGGCAGCGGGTAATCCTCTGCCGCCGTCCCGCGTCCCTCTCGGATCTCGTTGAGGATCGCCTGCAATGAGCGACCGCCCACCAGCTTCATCGCATAGTACGATCGACCTCCATCATCCGTACCTAGGCCGTGAACCGGTACGATGTTCGGATGTTCCAACATCCCCAAGATCTCGGCTTCGCGCCGCAACCGCTCGGCTCGCACCGATCCAGCCCCGAACACCATCTTGACGGCCACCAACCGGTTCAGCACCGCATCATGGGCGCAATACACCCGGGCCATGCCCCCGCGCGCGATTTCCCGCTTCAACGCATACTTCATCCGGATGGTGGGCTCTCCCGACATCACCTCCCCACGTGAACCTTCCCCCGTTCCAACGGTCAAGGCACCTTGGGCGTCCCACACAATCGTCGCATCCCCTCGCCCGTCTTCAATGGCACCCCGCTCCACCGAGACGTCCATGCTTCCCAACTCAAACCGGAAAGGCACCTCCCCGAAAACCTCGGCAACCTCCCGCCCGTCAGCCCCCCGCACCCCCCCTTCCTGCCGCTTCACCAATACCCTCTCGCCAACGCGACTCACCACGCAGTGACGCCCCATCACACCCGGCCCCTGAACGCACACCTCCGCCCCTTCCGAACTGCCCATCACCAAGGGCTCAACCCCCAACGGCACCACCCGAACGCCAACACCCGGCTCGGTGAACCGGAGAAGATAGGACAACGTTCCCCTCGATGCGCTGCGCGTCGAATATGTTTGAGTTCCAGCCATTTT
>CAZAZT010000135.1:0-10161 GCA_964489645.1 uncultured Chthoniobacteraceae bacterium
AGCAACAGTTTGTACGCGGGGTTGTTGTGGGCTTCTTGGGCGTGGCCTAGGGAGATGTTGATGATCCGGGCTTTGGCATCTTTCACGGACCAAACGGCTGGATAGGCTTTGTCCGTCGCCTTTTCCACTTCGGTCTCCGCGAGCATTTCAAAGGCGGTTCCAACATCCAGAATCGAGCGGTAGTGCTCATCGTTGATCATGAACTCCGCAGGGACTCCTTTCATCACTGGGTGTTCTGGGGCGCGATTGAAGACCTTGAAGTCCCCGCGACCGTGTCCGCGTGCTCCGCCGGCAACAAAACGTTTGTTGTACCCAGAAATCGGTGGCCAGTTGTACCAACCGCCCGCATGGACGATGACCAGGCCACGTCCCGAATCCGCGAAGGCATTGAGAGCGTTCTGGAACTGTGGTGTTCCGAACTGACCGTGATTGGCGCTGAGAACGATCACGTCAGCCCGTGCAAAGAGCGACAATGCCTCTTCAAGGTTGGATGTGTACGCTGGGATCACTTTTCCCTCTTCCCGCAAGGTCGCGCTATCCGCCAGTCGGAAAAACTTCTCGAAATCGTGGGAGCTTCCTCCGCCGATCAGCAGGGCGCGAACGGTTCCCGCTGAGGCTTTCTCCGGCAGCGTTTCCCCAGTTAGCGGGAATCCCGCTGGTTTGGGTGGTGCTGCGGGTTCGACCGCAGCGCTTTTTGGAGTGGGGGCAAACTTTTGCCGCTGTTTGGGCGGCTCGTTGTCGGCAGTGATGGCGAGGGTGGTTGGAGAGATCCCATTGTCGTAGCTTTCCAGCACCAGACGCAGCACAGGGGAGCGATCCTGCACCGGCAGGGAGAAGTATCGCACATGGTGGCGTTTCACCACCCCATTGACCCGCTTGGATCCTGGGACTTCGGCGGAGCTGACGTAATCGATGAACACATCTCCAGTTCCCAGCTCCTCGACCTGCTTTTTCCCGTTCTCGTGTTCGATCGTCAGTTTCATCGCAGGGCGCTTCATCTCGGGTCCGCCACCCCAACCTGCGACCGCGCCGAGGAAATGAACGTTTCCGGCGGCGAAGCCGACGGGGATTTCCACCTGTTTTGGAAGCGTTGCAGCGAACGTGCGAGCTCCGCCGCCTTTCAGCACAAGCGCATTGCCGCCGGTCGGCGTGGTGCTCGGATCAGGAAGGCTGAACGGAACGCCCTCGACGGTGACGATGCCAAACTTTTCGGGGTGGATCGTATCGCCCTTCGCCTCCCGACTTTGGTAAAGTCCGTGCAAGGTGTCGGTTGTGAAGTGCTTGGTCAGATTGATGGCTCTGAAACGGTTCTTGCCCGAACCTCCGGCAAGGTGAGCGAGGATGTCGCGCAAGGTGTCAGCTCCCAGTGCCTCGAATCCCTCAGGCATCAAGGAGACACCTGTGTCCTGACGAGATTTGATGTCCGCCGTGCGGATATCTTGCTGCACTCCGCCGGCGAGGGTCAGCGTGACGGTCCGATCGTTTTCTCGGGAGACGATGCCAGTGACGAAGGAGCCATTTTTCAAAGCGATGCTCCAGGTCCGGTGTTCATTGTCCACAACCCGGCTTGGATCGATGATGTGGGTGAGCAGTTCGTTCGCGCCATGGACGCCGATGCCATCAAGTGCAGGTCCAACATTTTTGCCTTCGCCTTTGAACAGGTGGCACACGCTGCATGCCGCATTGAACGCGGTCTTGCCTTTTGATTCGTCACCCGTGCCGCGTTCTACCTCGGGTAAGAGTTTGGCGATGATCGCATTTTTAGCGGGATTTGATCCGGCACCGATTTCATCGAACACCTGCAAGGCGCGCTTTGCGACCTCGCGGTCGGCGTGACGGCTGAGTTTGCCGAGGCGGGCTGGGCCGAGGAGTGCGGGCTGGATGGTTTTCTCTTTCAGAGCGTGGATGACTTCCATGGCCCACTGAGGACGTCCAACGAGCGCGTCGAAAGCGGCTGTTTGCGGGGCGTTGGTCAGCGTCGCAAGCGAACGCAGCAGGAGATTCGAGACCGACGGATCTCCGGTTTCGGATAAGGCTGCGATGGTTTCCAAAGCGAGGGGGTCAGCGGGTTTTCCTTCGAGGAGTTCTTTGATGGCTGAGCGAACGGATGCGTCGCCGATCCGGCTGCGGATGAGTGCTCGCGCGGCGGAGATCCGTTGATCCAACGAACGATTTGCGTCCGCGAGTGCGGACTTCGCTTGGTTGGTCAGGGAGTCGATGAGGGTTGATGAGGCTTTCCACGCGACTGCGAAGGGAAGTGTGGCGTGGCGCAACGCTTCGTCTTGAGAGGTCGCCAATGCGTCGATGGAATCTGTCGGCCCGGATGTGGGGAGTGGTCGGGATGCCAGAGTTTCAAGGACTGAACGCGCGACGGGCGCGTTACTGTTCGGCGACAACGAGGCTGCTTTGACTGCGCGCGAGATGGACGGGATCTCACCGCGTTCGGCTACGGTTTGCGCCAGAGATTGAGCCATCTGGCTGACGGCAGATGATGTGGCGCCGTCTTCTTTCAGGATGGTTTCGAGGATTGCCAAGGCGTTCGAGTTCGCTGCGGCGGCTGCAGCGCTGCGTGACCAATCGTCTTCAAGTTTGGGTAGGGTTTTCAGCAGTGCCTTGGCAACGTCAGTCCCCTTTGTCTCCACGGATTTTGGAGCGGGGATTGGTTGTTCCCCGGAGCGTGCGGCTTCGTCTGCGGTTGCCAGAGCGGCCAGTGCAGTGAGGCGCACTCGAGGGTTTGGATCCTCTAGGCGTGCCGCAATGGGAGAATCCCAACCCCTCGAGGTGCCGGCGATGTGAAGCGCCACTTTTCGCACCCGTGCGTCGCCATTCTCCATGGCTCCGAGCAATGTTTCTGGGTTCAGCAGGTTGGATCGACGCAGTGCCCAGAGAGCCAATAGCTTCGCGTTCACGTCGCTCCCCGTCGCAGCTTGGGTCAGGTCTTCTCGAACCGATGCGACATCGGATCGGTCCATGAGGAGGCGGTGCGCGGTGAAACGGATGTGCTTGTTCGGGTGCCGGAATGCGTTGACCAGTTCCTTGGCAGTTGCGCGGGAGAGGTCCGGCACGGTGAGGGTTTTCGCTTCATCGTGTTGGATGCGATAGATACGTCCGAAGTAGTGGTCTCGGTCGGGCCGGATGGAGGCTGAGGCCTTGCTGTGTTGAGGTCCTCGGGTGTCGCTATGTGCGACCACTGGACAGTAAAAATCGAGCACGTACATCGCGCCATCGGGGCCGAACTCCACGGCGACGGGAAAGAACCAGTGATCTCTTGAGCGTAACCACTCGGCGTTTTCACGGGTCATTTGGCCGGTGAAGGTTGGGCCTGCGGGGACCAATCGTTCGTGATGGATGATATCGAGGATGGGTTCCGTGGTGAAGACGCTGTTGGACCATGCATCAGGCCACGCGCCGGCTTCATACACCGAACTGGCGCAGGCCGAACTGTAACGTCCGACCTGATCGATCTGCATGAGCGGTGCGCGATCGGGCATGTCGTCACGGATGACTTGCCGACCTTTGATGACGCTTTCTGCGCTGGAGGCATTCCCTACTTTGCCTTTTGCGAGGACCTTTTCGGAGAGGACCACGTGTTGGATGGGGTTGCCGGAGGTGGCTTGGTTGAAGAAGATCTCTCCGTCGCTGGTGAACTCGCCACCGAAGCTGTTTCCGCCTTTGGATGAGACTTGTTCGATGCCTGAACCGTCGGGCTTGAAGCGGAACATGCCGGAACTGAGGCGTGTTTTTACTGCGGGATGGGTGATGGAAGACACATCGGGGCCGCTGCCGGTGTCCGCGTAGATCCAGCCATCTGGTGCTACTTGGAAGTGGTTGGCGACAAAGTGCGTATCGCCCGGAGTGAAGCCCGTGAAGAGGCGATTCTCACTGTCGGCTTTGTCGTCGCCGTTCTTGTCGTGAAGGAACACGATATCGGGCTGTCCCACGACGATGGCCCCGTCTTTGTACAGACAAAAGCCGGTGATGAGTTCGAGTCCTTCGTGGAAGACGGTCTTTTTGGTGAAGACTCCATGGGAATCGGGGTCGCTGAGGATGGAGATACGGTCGCGGGCTGGTCGGTCGTACTTTCCGGGGAGCAGCACGCCCGTCTCCTTCCAAGGTTCAGCGGTGAGGGGGCGTCGGCCGTTGGGATACTCGACGGTTTCTGCGACCCAGAGGCGTCCTTTGGCGTCCCACTGGATGGCGATGGGTTTATTGATCAGCGGTTCTGCGGCGATGGTGCTCGCCTTGAATCCTGGATGGATCTCAAACGAGCGGATGGTATCCGAGGCGGTCCGAGGGCCATCTTTTGGATAGCGGAGGGTATCTGAAGCCACGTTTGGCCATGCGGCATCCTCTAACGGACGTTTTGCGCACCACGCGACGCTCCGGAGCAGGGTTGTTTCGATGCTCTTGTGGGAGAGTGATTTGGCGCCGCCTTGGAGGAGGACGGTGGCGCGGTGTTGGTCGGGAGCTTCGTACGTCCAGAGTTGAGGCTGAAGGTCGTACACATTCGCTTTGGAGGGGTTTTCAGGCGAGCGCGGGTCGATCCGTTTGGAGGTGACTTTTGGGGTGAACGTGGAGGCGAGCACGTTGATCTCGGGGACGGTGTCGAGGTCGTAAAGGGTTTCGTCATCGAGGTCGAAGAGGGAGAGGGAGGAGGTGATGGGGTGCGCGTCGGTGAGGGGGCACCACATTAGACGGTTCGCGAATTTCCGACTGGTTGGGACCCATGCTCCGCCGGTGAGTGGCTTGAACCATGCGGCATCGCCTGCTCCGATGGCCGATCCGAGGACGATGATTCCTGCGCCGCGTTTTGCGAGGGATTCGAGGAGCGTTCGATCGGCACCGGGGATGGGTTTTGGCTCGGCGCTGGCGAGGATGATGACGTCGGCGGTGTTCGCCTGTTCTTTGGGGACCACCGCATGGTTCGCTGAGGAAAGGATTTTGGACACGCTTTCGTTCACGGCGGGAGTGTCGCCAAAGAGGGCGACTTTGATGGGGGCAGCGTGCGTGGTCGCGGCGATGAGGAGGCCGATGCCGGCGAGAAGAGGTGTTTTCATGGGAGGAAAGTCCTTTGTGGGTATACTGGTTGGATGGGGCGGTTCTCTGCACATTCGGCTATGGGAAATCCACATGCCGCGATGGATGCTGTGAGATGTTGGAGGAGGGCTCGGGCTGCTCGCTCTTGAGTGCGGAACAGGGAGGCATCACTGTAGCGAGGTCCATGAAACGAGGAGCTTCATTTGCATTGTTGATCGCAAGCGCAGTTGGGTTGATGTCGGGGTGTGATCCGGCGGGCAATGCGTCTGAGCGGAAAGAGGAGGCGGCGGCGGGTGGGGAGATGTTTCCGAAGGGCTTTGCGATGGTACCGGCAGGGCGTTTTCGCATGGGGCCGAACTACTGGGATCAATCGCCTGAGGTGGAGGTTGAGGTGGATGCGGTTTACGTGGGGTTGGCGGAGGTGAGTTGGGGGGATTGGCGTCGGGTCCGGGATTGGGGGAAATCGAAGGGGTATGTTTTTGATGAACCCGGGGATGGTGTTGGTGATGAGCATCCTGTGCATTCCATCACGTGGTATGATGCGATCCGGTGGTGTAACGTTCTGAGCGAAAAGGAGGGGCGACCTGCGGTGTATTTCCAGCGCGACTCTGATGGAGCGGAGCAAGTTTTCCGTGCGGGGAAGTGGGACGTTGAGCGTGGGGAGGTCAAATGGACTGAGGTTGGGTACCGATTGCCGTCGGAGGCGGAATGGGAGAAGGCTGCGCGAGGCGGCATTTCGGGGAAGCCTTATCCGTCGGGGGACGAGCTAACGGAGGAGTCCGCCAACTTTCAGAAAGGGCCATCGCCTGACGAGCCTGTGCCCACGATGAAGGTGAAAAGTCTGAAGCCGAATGGGTATGGGCTTTATGACATGGCAGGAAATGTCTGGGAATGGTGTTGGGATTGGCACGCTAGTGGGTATTACGGGACAATCGGCAAGAACCCGGTGGGCCCGCAGTCGGGGCGGATGCGGGTTGGGCGTGGAGGGGGCTGGAACAATCAGTCCGAGAACTGTGCGGTCTTCTATCGTGACGCATTCGATCCTGCGGACTCCCGGACCAATTACGGTTTTCGCTTGGCGGTCAGTGCGCGAGAATCTGGCGGAGAGGCCGCGACTCGCGTGGAAAAGTGAAGCGGGTAAGGTTGCGGTTGCCGCGATCTGTTCTTCGAGGGGAGAGATCCTTCGGAGGGAGAGAGTTACGCTCGACGGCGCTTCTGTTTCGAGTCGTCAGGTTTGTTCCCTTTGGATGAGGAATCGGCAATATGTTGTGCGGCAGTGAGCTCAGTTACCGCAAGACGCAGAGGGGCATCCGAGATATGAACGACCGAGCCTACGGCAACCGCATTGAACACCGTGATGACATCGCGACTGCTCATCCGGATGCAGCCCCAGCTCACCGGTTTCCCAAGTCGACGTTCCTCTGGGGTTCCGTGGATGTAGATGTGACGTTTGAACGCGTTGGCGTTTTGCGATTGGAGGCCCCTTAGCCAGATGATGCGGGTCACGATGGGGTCTCGTCCGGGAGCATTGGGCTTCAGGATTTCCCCCGTGCGATTGCCCCCTTTGAAGACGGATCCTGACGGAGCCCCTGCGCCGATTTTTTGGGCGACGACATGCGTGCCCTTCGGGGTGGCGTAACTACCTAATCGGTCGCCTGTTCCTCGCGAGCCGGTCGAGACCTTGAACGCCTTTGGCGATGCTCCTGGGCGGAAGAGTGCGAGCTTTTGATCTGGGACGCTCACGACGATGGCGGGTCGTTTTGTCTCGATGCGAGGAAGGGTGGAGCATGCCGCGAGCAAACCGGATAGGGGCCAGATGACGGCTCGGAGAAAAAGCGCTCGCATGGCGGTCATCGGTTTTCGGTCAGATGACCCAAGCGGAAAAATCCTCGAGGCTCCGATCACCGATGAATGCTTCGATGCGGACCTGATCCTCTTCGTACTCCATTTTCACGACTTGAGCGCAGCGATGAAGTTTGGCGATGCGATCGCCGGCAGATGCGGGCATACGGAGGGTCACCGTGTGTTCGGCGCGGCTGACGAGTTCGGACATGTGCGAGATGAGGGAGTCCAATCCCTCGCCTGAGTGTACGGAGATGAAATGGGCTTCGGGAAAATCCGATCGCAGTTGTTCGAGTCGCGCGGGGTCTTCCAACTTGTCGATCTTGTTGAAAACAAGAAGGGTACGTTTTTCTTCAGCACCGAGTTCGCCGAGGACATCGAGAGTTGTTCGATGAAACTCGAGCACCTCGGGTTGCGAGGCATCCAGAACGTGGATGAGAAAATCTGACAGAACAGACTCCTCCAGCGTGGCGCGGAAAGCTTCTACGAGTCGGTGTGGCAGTCTGCGGACGAATCCGACGGTGTCGGTGAGGAGCAGGGGTTGACGGTTCGGGAGGGCAATCTTGCGAGTGGTGGTATCGAGCGTCGCGAAAAGTTTGTCTTCCACGAGAACGTCCGCGCCGGTCAGACGTCGGAGCAATGACGATTTACCGGCGTTGGTGTAGCCGACGATTGCGGCGTTGGGCACGGGGGCGCGCTTCCGGTCTTTGCGCTGCGTTGCTCGAGCGGAGCGAACGGCTTCGAGTTCACGTTTGAGTCGATCGATGTGATTTCGGATGCGGCGCTTATCTTGTTCGAGCTGGGATTCGCCTTCACCTTTGGCGCCGATGCCACCGCCTTGACGCACGAGGTGGCCCCAGGCGCGGGTGAGGCGAGGGAGTGAGTACTCCAGTCGTGCGAGTTCGATTTGGAGTCGGGCCTCGTGGGTTCTCGCGCGTTGGGCGAAGATGTCGAGAATGACCTCTTGTCGGTCGAGCACCGTGATCCCGCAAAGCTGCTCCCAGTTCCGTTGCTGGCTGGGAGAGAGCTCGTTGTCGAAGATGACGCAGTCCAGGTTTTCCGCCTTCACGCGGTCCGCTATTTCCTGCGCTTTGCCTGTGCCGAGGAGGAATCGCGCGTGTCGTTCGCGATGGTGGACGAGTGTTCTGTCGCGAACAGGGACGCCGAGGGTGTCGACGAGATCCTCGAGTTCAGACAGGAGGCTTTGAGCGTTGTCTCGGTCAGCGGGATCGGTGAATGCTCCGATCAGTAGCGCGCGTTCCACCATTTTTCCCCGCGGATTGATGTCAATCATGCGCGGGGGAGGAGGGAGCGTGCTTTCATTCGGTTGCGAAAATCACTTTTTGGGAGCTTCGTCGGTGAAGAATTTTTTCAGGTGAGCGTAGCCCTCTTTCTCGAGGTCTTCCACGGGGATGAACTTGAGCGAGGCGGAGTTGATGCAGTAGCGAAGCCCTGTGGGTTTGGGACCATCGGGGAACACGTGGCCAAGATGGGCATCGCTCTTCTTTGACCGGACCTCGATGCGGACCATGCCGTGAGTGAGATCCTTTTTTTCCACGATGCAGTCCTTGCTGATGGGTTGGTAAAAACTCGGCCAACCGCTTCCGGAATCGTATTTGGTGCCTGAGACGAAGAGCGGTTCGCCGTCGAGGATGTCCACGTACAGTCCGGTGCGTTTGTTATCCCAATACGCGTTCCGGAACGGAGGTTCGGTGGCAGCATTGCAGGCGACTTCGAACTGGAGCGGGGTCAGCTTCTTTTTGAGATCATCTTTGTCCATGACTTTGGTGGGCGGTTCAGAGGGTTTCACTGAGGGTTTGGCGGGAGCGTTCGTTGCTGATGCTTCTGGCTTATCGGCAGCGATTGCCAATGGGGATATGAGGACCGCGGAGAGAAGGATGAAACGGGGGAACTTCATAGCGTGGTGAGAATAATCGAATCTTTGCGCTGCGGCAATGCACACGGAATTCTTCGGTAGCTGCCCTCTTTCGGGGGAGGCGAGCGCTGGGCGAGTGGTGTGGAGGTGCGGGGCAAAAAAAGTCCCACTTCGCGTATGGACGAAGTGGGACTGGAACTCCAGAGGGAGAAGGATTGAGGCGATCAGTTCACGAACGCGAACTCGTTGGAGAAGATGATGGCCTGCATGAGGGTCTCAAGCGGGGTGAGCACCGCCGCTCCTTGGGTTTCACCTTCGTTGGTGATGCCGATCTCTGCGTTGCCTGACTCCATCTGTTCGGCGCGTTTCTGATTGGCCACCATCATCTTGGTGAAGTACTCGACGCGATCCTTGGAGGCGCCTTCCTCTTCCTTCTGCCGGCGAGACTCCTTCTCGACGAGGTTCTGGCAGATCTTGAGGGTGTAGCCTTGGAAGTTGCCTGCGCCGAGAGCTTGGAGTTTTGCGTCCATGCTTCCCATGGAGCGTTGAAGCACCAGGCGGAAGAAGGTGTCGTAGACGGCGGCAGCGCGGCGAGTGGCCATGGCGTCGCGGACTTCTTGGCGGTTCATGACTCCTTGGATGATGTTCAGGATGAACGGGCTGTTCATCATGAAGAGAGCCTGTTGAGGGACGATGGTGGAGGTGCGCTTGGAGTTGGGCTGCTCTGGGTTGCTGAAGTCGAACTGGGTCATGACCTCGGGGACGCGGCGGCGATCGACGTAACCGTAGATGGAGCGACGTTTTGAGGCGACAGCAGCATTGGGGTCGACGTTGACGGGGATGCCACCGATCCAGTGGAAGAGGATGTCATTGCCTTTGTAGTCGACGACAGCGGGGTTGGAGAGTTCCACGGTTCCCTTGAACTCGAGCATGGGCTTGGCGTTCTTTGTTTTTGGGGTGAAGGGAGTGGAGGCGAGGCTGACCTTTGTGACCACGGTGCCCGGCTGGATGGAGGGGCCCGAGACGGGCATGCCGGTGATGATGTGCATGTCGTCTTTTTCTTCCTCGACGAGGTAATGAACGCTGAGGGTGTTCTCGCCGAGTTTGGCTACGGAGAGAGGGGTGGCGTTCGAGGGGGCGGTGGTGGAGAGCTGGCCGCTGATGTAGAGGAGGGAGTCGCGGAGGGCTTCGAAGTCGAGCCTGCGGACGTTTGCGTGCCAGAGGTAGCGGTTTTCAGGGTCAGCTTCATCGGCTTGCTTTTTCATGGCAGCCCGGATTTTGGCATCTGGGGAGAAGGTGATGTCGCTGCTGAGTTGGTAGACCTTCGAGAGCATGACGAGGCGGTGAAGCATCTTGAGGGACCAGCCTTGCTCCATGAACCAGTGGGAGAGGAAGTCGAGGAGTTC
>CAZAZT010000136.1:0-10111 GCA_964489645.1 uncultured Chthoniobacteraceae bacterium
TCTCCTACAACCCGTCGAACCCTGCTTCCGAGCGCACGTAACGCAGCGTCGCGGTCCAGCGAATCTCCTTGCCGTTGAGCGTCTGAACCCGCGTGCCGATCAACATCGGCGCCAACCACTTCACATTCCCGCTCCCATACGTCTGCACCGCCGCCCCACTCAACTCCCAACGGTTCACCCCGCGCCCACTCACATCGCCCATCACCCCAATCCAACTCAACCGCTCCGTCAGCCCGTACCCCTTCACCCCAACCCGCTTCCAACTCCCCGTCTCCGCATCCTCCCATCCACCCCTCTGCCCTGCCCTCACCGGCGCCACTCGCCAACGCATCTTCCCGCTCACCACATCCACCGCCCACTCATACCGCTCCACCTTCCCTCCAACCTGCGCGCTCACCTCGTAAACCTTCACCGGCGCAAGATCCATGAACCCTTCCCCGTCCGCTCCCTCAGACACACCAGCCATCCCACCCCCACCACCATTCAACACTCTCTGCGTCACGATCACCGGCGCACCCTTGCTCATCACACTCCCCCCAGGCCCGCTCACTCGCACCGCGTAACTCCCGCTATCGCTCTCCACCGCAGACCGGATGAACAACCGCGCCCCACGACTCCCACTCACCGCCCCGTTGTCCGACAACGTCACACCACCCTTCAGCCATTGATACTCCAGCGGCCCATCCCCAATCGCCTCCACCTCCAACGCCACAGGCGTCCCCTTCCCAACCGTCATCCCACTCGGTTGCCGACGCAACCCAACCGCCTGCACCAACTCCACCGGCACCGCGCGTGAGTAAATCACCCCGCCGCTGCGTCCGCTGACCCGCACGTCATACCACCCCGTCTGACCTCCCTCCAACCCCGCCAACACCAACTCGCGATCATCCGCACCGGCCAAGTCCTTCCCATCCTTGCGCCACTGATACTTCAGCCCGCTATCCCCCAGCGCTTCCACCCCAAGCACCACCCGCGTTCCCGCCGCAACACGGGCTCCAATAGGCTCCTTCTCCACGCGCAACGTCTCCATCACTTTCAGCGCCATCTCATTGGACTCCACCTGGTTCACTCCATCGCTCACCACCACCACGTACTCCCCTTCATCCACACTCCCGACCCCATCCAACACCAAGCGCGAATACACCTCTCCCGCCAACACAACCTCCTTGTCCCCCACTCGCTTCTTCCACTGGTACACCACTCCCAACGCACTCTCCGCCTCCACCTCAAACGCCACACTGTCCCCCTGCTCCACCTCGCCCTCTGGCCCGCTCTGACGCACCAACACAATCCCGCTCGTCAATCCCACCCGCGCCACATTCGTGCTCGCAGCTCCCGCGGCATTCGAGACCACGCACTGGTAATCCCCCTCATCGCTCGCCACAACCTTCTCGATCACCAACGTTTCGCGGTTCCCCCCCACCACGCTGTACCCGCCCCCTGCCTTCAACTTCCGCCACTCGTACTTTACCGGCAAACTCGTCCCCTCACTCACCCGCACCCCCAAACTCACACGCCGCCCCAACGCCGTCACAACGCTCTGCGGCAACTCCTCCAACTCCACTCCTCCCAACACCTCCACCTTCACCGGACGACTCTCCACCTTCCCAGCCCCATTGCTCACCACCACATCATACGTCCCCTCATCACTCCCCTTCACCGCCGCCATCACGTACACCTCCGAGCGCGCTCCCTCGATCTGAGCTCCATTCTTGCGCCACTGGTAGCTGATCGGCCCACTCCCGCTCGCCACCACTCGCAACGTCGCTCCACCCCCAGGCAACGCAACCACCGCCTCCGGCTCCTCCTCGATCCGCACCGCCTCACGCACCGTCACACGCGCTCCCATGCTCGTCACAACCCCTGCCCCGTTCCTCACCTCACACTCGTAAACACCTCCATCCACAGACCCTGCCCCCACCACTTCCAGTACGTTCCCCACCTGACCCTCCAACGCACGTCCATCACGCTTCCACTGGTACCTCAACACCCCACTCCCCTTCGCCTTCACCACCAACATGATCCGCCCACCTGGATTGACGGCCACACCTCTCGGTTGCTCCACCACCTCAGGCGCCTTCTCCAATCCCACCACAAACGGTGCACTCGCCGCCTCGCCCAAATCCCCTCGCACCACCACCCGATACACCCCCTCCTGCTCCACCCCAACCTTCGCAATCCGGTACTGCGCTCCCACCGCTCCCGCAATCCGCTTCCCATCCTTCTCCCATTGATACACCAACCCGCTCCCCGCCGCCTTCACGCTCAACACCACACTCCCGCCTCGCTCCACCCCAACAAACCCATCGCTCGCTGGCTGTTGCTCGATCCGCGTCCGCTTCCTCAACGTCACCTTCGCTCGTTCCGTGCTCACCGCTGCATACACCCCTGCCACTCGCGTGCTCGAGACCGCCCGCAACACCCACATCCCCTCGTGCAACCGCGCATCACTCTCCTCCACCACATACCGCGCCGCATTCGCTCCACTCACCGCCACCCCATCCCGATACCACTGGTACTTCAGTCCGGGCCCTGACACCAAGCCCTCCAACACGAACCCTTCCCCCTCATCCAAACTCACCCCAACAGGTTGCTGCACCACCACTGGGATATCCCTCACCCGCAACTGGATCGGCGCCGACTCCACAACCCCAACTCGGTTCTCCACCTCCAACGTGTAACTCCCCTCATCCCCCTCACCCACCCCGTTGATCACATACGTACGCCCCGTCGCACCAGGAATCGTCTTACCTCCACGCTTCCACTGGTAATACCTCTCACCCTCTCCCTCCACCGCCGCACTCAACGCGCGCTTCAACTCCACCCGTAACCCTGGATCCACTTCCATCTCCTCCTCCCCTCCCCCAATCCGCACCGCCTCGATCACTCGCACCCGCACCGGACCAACCTCCACCTCACTCACCTTGCCACCAACCAACGCCTCACCCACCACTCGCGCCACATACTCTCCCGCGTCCCCTCGCTCCGCCTTCGCTTTGCGATACACCGCACCTTCCCCACCCTTCAACTCCTGCCCGTCCTTCTTCCAGTACGCACGCGCCCCGATCCCGCTCACCCCAGCATCCAACACCAACTCCTCGCCTTCCTTCACCTCCACCACGCCACTCAGCCCACGCTCAACACGCACCACATCCCGCACCTTCACCCGCACAGGCTCCGTGCTCACCCACTCCGTACCCGCATACACCATCACATCATAATCCGCATCATCCACTTCCCTCGCCGCGTTGATCCGCAACACGCTCGAACTCCCTCCCACAAACACCTCCGCCTGCGCTCCAACACCATCCCCTTGGATCCGCACCTTCGGCGCTCCCTCATACCCCGCACCTCCATCAACCATCTCCACCCCAGCCAATCGCTTCGTCCCCTTCCCACTCCCATCATCCTCCATCACCGCTCGAGCACGCGCTCCCTGACCCCCGCCGCCTTCAAACACCACCGTCGGCTCCTTCTCATACCCGGACCCTCCCTCCACAACCTCCACACGCATCACCTCTCCAGCCAACACCCCAACACTCCCGTTCCTCCTCCACCGATACGTCAACTCCTCCACCTTCGCATTCCCCTTGCCCGCGGCCTTCACCTCCGCCTTCACGCTCAACACAAAGCTCTCCCCGGGATTGACTTCCACCGCCTTCGGCTTCTCCACCACGCGCACCTCATCGGTCACGAACAACTGCAATCCCTCCAACCGCACCGTGTTCACCTTCCCCTTCAACACCACCCCGTACTTCCCAGCATCCTCCTTGTCCACCTTCCCGATCTCGTACCGCAACCCCTTTGCTCCAGCAATGTTCTCGTACTTCCCATTCACCTGCCGCGTCCACTGCACCTCCAATCCGCTCCCCTCCGCCCCAACCTCAAACCACACGCTCTCCCCGACATACACTCCACGCGACATCGGCTCGCTCTTCACCACCACTGGCCGGTTCACACTCATCCGCACCGCCTTCGTCACTTCCCTCCCAATCGTCAACCGCTCCCCTCCCACCAACGCATAGTTCTCCACCACACAATCATACATCCCCTCATCCCCTACCCCCACTCGCGACGCCTTCAACTCCGCGCTCAGCCCGACCTCCCCAAGGATCTCTCGCCCATCCTTCCTCCACTGATAACTCAACGTCCCGCTCCCCTTCGCCTCCACCTTCAAACTCACCGCTCCTCCCGCATTCACCTCCACAGCCTCAGGCTGCTTCACGATCTCCACACTACTCCCCACTTCCACCGCCGCATCCTTCGACACCACACTCCCAACCACGTTGCTCACCGCCACCCGATACACTCCCCCATCCACACCCCGCACCTTCTCGATCCGCAGCACGTTCCCTGTCGCCCCAGGAATCGACACCCCGTTCCGCTGCCACTGATAACTCAACGCACCGCTGCCACTCGCCTTCACCCGCAACTCCACTCGTCCACCCGGCGCACTCACCATCGACGCCGGTTGCTCCTCGATCACAGGCGCGCTCCTCACCGTCACCCGTGCCACCGCACTCGTGATCACTCGCTCCCCACTCACCACCACATAGTACTGACCGCTGTCCTCCGCGCCCAATCCCTTCAACTCCAACACCCTTCCACTCCCTCCAACCACTGCCTCCGTCGCCTTACCCACCACCCGGTACCACCGATACTTCTCCCCTCCCTTCAACCCACTCACTTCCACACTCAACACCGCACTCCCCCCAGGGTTCACCTCCGCTCCAACGGGCTGCTTCTCCACCTTCAACCCGCCCTTCATCCGCACACTCACCCCTCGGCTCACCACCTGACTGAACCCATTGCTCACCACGCAATCATACACCCCCTCATCTCCGTAACCCCTCACCATCACCATCATCCGCTGCGCGTTCGCTCGCCCAAGCACCGTCCCATCCTTCCTCCACTCGTACTTCAACACTCCGCTCCCTCGCCCAACAACCTCCATCACCATCATCCGCCCCTTCATCACCTCCATCTCCCCTCCCACAAGATCTCGCTCCAACCGTACCGCCTCGTTCACCCGCAAATCCGCCTCACTCGCCACACTCCACCCGCCAACACTCCCCTTCACTCGCACCTCATACTTCCCAGCATCCTTCTCCACAACCTTCGCCAACGTCAGCTCCTCCCCACTCACTCCCTCTATCCGCTTCCCATCCTTCTTCCACTCAAACGCATACGGCCCAGATCCCTCCACGCCCACCGTCAACCTCACCCCATCCCCAGGGTTCACACGACGCGACTTCAATCCCTCCACTATCCGCGCCGCCTCCTCCACCTTCACCAACGCTCCCACACTCCTCACCCGCGCACTCACCACGCCGTCCGCTCGCTCCGTGCTCACCACCACCTCATACAGACCCCCATCCTCCGCCCCAACCTTCTCCATCACCAACTCCCGCGCGCTCCCTCCCTTCACCTCTTCCCCGTTCCGATACCACTGATACTTCACACGCCCACTCCCTCGCGCCTCCACTCCCAATCCCACTCGCTCTCCCCCACGATACACCCCGCCCTTCGGCTGACCCACAATCCGCAACGCCTCGCCCACCTTCACCTCCACCTCACGACTCTTCACCTCACGCAACCCGTTGCTCACCACCACTTGGTACTTCCCTTCCTCCGCCTCGCTCGCGCTCCGGATCACGTACGCCTGCATCCGTCCCGCCTCGCTATCCAACATCTTCCCGTTCACATACCACTGATAATCGAACGGCCCTCGCCCCTTCACATCCACTCGCAAACTCAACGCATCCCCAGCCCCCACTTCCATCGACTCAGGCTGCCGCACAATCTCCAACGGCATCGCGTCCAACTCCACTCGCGCCCCAGCACTGTTCACCGATCCCAACCCATTGCTCACACGGCACACGTAGCGACCCGCATCCCCTGCCGCCACCTTGCCCAACGACAACTCCGCCCCATCCGCTCCCTCCAGCTTCTTCCCGTCCTTGTACCACTCATACGTCAACGGACTCTCCCCACTCGCTGATACCTTCAGCTCAACCTCCGTCCCCTCCACCACTCGCCGCCCCTGCGGATGCCCCGCAATCCGCACCCCCTTCCGCACCGTCAACGCCACAGGCACGCTCAACACGCTCCCGCCCGCGTTGCTCACCTTCACATCGTACACCCCCTCATCTTCCTCTCGCACCACCGGCATCCCGATCAACGCCGCATCCCCGCTCTCCTTCACCACAACCCCGTTCCGTCGCCACTGATACACCAATCCCTCCCCGCTCGCCCTCACCAAGAACGCCGCGCTCGTCCCAGGCTTCACCCCCTCCAAACTCCTCGGCTGCTCCAAGATCTGCGGCCCTTCCATCATCGTCACCCACGCCGATCCACTCACCACGCTCCCCTTCGTGTTACTCACCACCACCTCATACCGACCCACTGTCCCTTCATCCAACGGCCCAACCGTCAGCATCGGCGCAACTCCTCCCACAACCGCAACTCCCTCGCGTCTCCACTGATAAATCAACCCTTCCCCACTCGCCACCACTCGCAACGTCACCACACCGCCCGCTCCACCCTTCACCGACACTGGATGCTCCTCCACCTTCGGCACACTACGCGCCTCAACCGCAGGATCCTTCGCTCCATCCACCGTCACACTCCACACCCCGCTCTTCACACTCCCGTACCCGTTGCTCACCACCACCTCGTACATCCCTTGGTTCTCCCACTCCTTGCCAGCCAACGCTTTCCCTCGCACCACATACTCTTTCCCAACCGCACCGTAAATCGCTCCCCCATTCCGTAACCACTGGTACTTGAGCACACCGCTCCCCTCCGCCTCCACCTTCAACCGCAGATCCCCACCTGCACTCACCCGCACCGCTCCGCTCTCCGCCTTCACGATCCGCGGCACGCGCAACACCTCCACCACCGCAACCTCACTCACCACCTCTCCCACCCCACTCACCCTCACTCGATACCGCCCTCCATCCTCTCGCTTCACCCCTTCGAGCACCAACTCCGCACCTCGCTCTCCCTCAACCACTTTCCCATCCCGATACCACTGGTACCCGAACGGCCCATCGCCACCCGCCAATACGCGCAACACCGCGCGTCCTCCCTCTTCCACCGCAACACCCAACGGCTGCGACACCACGCGCACTCGCTCCTTCACCCGCAACGTCGCATCCCCACTCTCCGCGCGGCTCATCCCGTTCGTCACCACCACACGATACAATCCGCCATCCTCCACACGCGCCTTCTCGATCACCCACTCGCGCCCAACCCCGCCAACAATCAGCTCCCCGTTCCGATACCACTGATACTTGAGTTCCCCTCCCCCCTTCGCGCGCACTCCCATCACCACTCTCTCCCCACTCGCCACCTCTCGGCTCTGCGGATCCCTCTCAATCCCAACTTCCTCCAAAACCTCCACCTCCACTCGCCCGCTCTCCACCCGCCCTGCCTCATTGCTCACCTCCGCGTAATACCACCCTCCCGATCGACGCCCCGCACTCCAGAGCGTGTACTCCATGCTCCTTCCCGCTCCCACCTGCTCGCCCTCTCCCACCGCTCCACTCGCACGATACCACTTCACCGTGTACGGACCCTCCCCTCCCACATCCAACCGCATCACAAATCGTCCGCCCAACGGCACCTCCAACCGCTTGAGCGCTGGCTCAAAACTCCTCACCACCGGTGCCTCCACCCACACCACTTGCCCAACCCCGCTCACCACCTCGTACTTCCCGCTCCGCACTCGCACCCGGTACTTGCCTGCCTCTTCTTCCCCTCTCCCAAACACTTCCAAGCCCTTCCCAACCGCTCCACTCACCGCACTCCACTTCCCTACCCCATCCAACTTCTCCCACTGATACGTCAACCCCTCGCCCTCCGCCTCCACTCCCATCACCCCTCCACGCCCCGACACAATCCGCAACACCCCAGGCTGCTTGACCACCTCCACCGCTCGCTTCACCTCCACCTCCACATCCGCACTCCTCACCTTCCCTTCCCCATTCCTCACCTCCACCGCATACATCCCTCCATCTCCTCGCTCCACACTCCCATCCTCAAACACCGCACCTCTCGCGCCCACAATCTCTTTCCCGTTCCGATACCACTGATACTCCAACGCCCCGCTCCCTCGCGCCACTACCTCCAACCGCATCCCCTTCCCTTCCACAACCTCCACTCCCTTCGGCCCAACCTCAATCCGAGGCGCATAACTCACCTCCACCACCGCTGCCGCTGACTCCACTCGCACCTCCTTACCCTTCACTTCACTCCGCGCCACAACGCGATACTCCCCGCCCTGCTCCGCCCTCACATCCAATAACTCCAAACTGCTCCCCTTCACCCCGGACACCACCTCCCCATTCCTCAACCATTCATACCGCACCACTCCGCCCCCACTCTCCGCCACCGCGTTCATCCGGATCGTCCCTCCCTCAGCCACTTTCCCTCCAACCGGTTGCACCACAAACTCCAACGAACCCACCACTTCCACTCGCATCCCTCTCCTCACACTCCCTGCCGCATTCTTCACCTCCACCTCGTACATCCCTCCCTCTCCAGCACCCACCTCCTTCAACTCCAACCGCGCTCCATCCTCTCCTTTCAACGCCAACCCATCCTTGTACCACTGATAGCGCATCGCACTCGCGCTCCGCGCCACAACCTCCAACACCCCGCTTCCTCCCTCTCGGATCCGATCCGGCCCACTCAAACGATCGATCAACGCATACGGCAACACCTTCACCTCCACCACTGCACTCGCCTCCTCTTCCTCCCCGTCACTCACCCGCACCTGATACTTCCCACTATCCTCCTCCTTCGCTCCCTCAATCCGTAGCACGCTCCCAACCCCGCCCACCACGCGTTGCCCATCCACATACCACTGGTAACTCACCCCAACACTCCCACTCACCTTCACCCCCATCGTCAGACTCCCGCCCACCCCAACATTCCCTCCCTGAGGCTGTTCCACTATCCCGAACGCTCTTCCAACCTTCAGCTCCACCGCCCGGCTCTCCACCACCGCTCCCTTCCCATTCTTCACCAACACGCTGTACACACCTCCATCCCCCAACCCAACCACAGGGATCCTCAACACCGGACTGCCCCCACCTGCCATCGCCACCCCGTTCTTCCTCCACTCATACCCAAGACTTCCTATCCCCTCCGCCACAACCCGCATCTCCGCACTCCCTCCCTTCACCGCATAAACACCAAGCGGCTGCACGCGGATCTCCACCCCAGGCCGCACCACCACTCGGATCACACTCCCTCGCCCGCTCCAGAAATCGTTGCGCGCCTCCACCACATACTCCCCAGCATCCGAGGCTTTGGCTTCCTCAATCTCGATCTCCGCTCCGCTCTGACCACTCAGCACCACCCCATCCTTCTTCCACACATACTCCGCAGCACCGCCCTCCGTGCTCACCCCAAACGACAACCGCTGCCCAACTCGCACCGACACCTCGCTCACTCCCACATTCACCTTCACTGGACCCATCACCACCACTCGTCCAACTCGTCCTCTCACCTTCCCAGCAACGTTCTCCACCTCCACCTCATACTCCCAACTCCCAACCTCCTTCATCACACCGAGCCGCAACACTCCACTCTCACCGCCCGCCACTTTCTCCCCATTCCGATACCACTGATAACTCATCTCCCCGCCCCCGCTTACATCCGCCTTCAACTCCACCGAACTCCCCAACGCCACACGCCGATCCCCTCCCCCACTCCCGATCACAGGCAACCCAGCCACTCTCACCACCGCTCCAACCTCCACGCTCGATACCCCATTCGACACCACAACGCTGTAGCGTCCCCCGCTCCCTTCTTGCACCCCTCCAAGCACCAACTGCGAGCCGTCCTCTCCACGCATCGCCACGCCCTCCCGCTTCCACTGATACCTCAGCGCACTCCCACTCGCCTTCACCCCAAGCACCGCTCGCCCCCCACCCTTCACCCACACATCCACAGGCTTCTCCTCCACCACCACCCCGCGCTGGAACTCCACCCCGATCTCCTCACTCATCAACACCCCTCCACTCCCGCTCACTTCCACTCGGTACGCCATCCGCCCCTCCTGCGCCGCTTCCTCCCCGATCTCCAACTCCGCACCCTTCGC
>CAZAZT010000137.1:0-1480 GCA_964489645.1 uncultured Chthoniobacteraceae bacterium
ATCGTGTTATTTCACGATGCATGCCGCGCCCAACTCTCACGAACCTCTCGCCCACCCATCACCGCATCCTCTCCACCCTCCTTGCCCGTGAATCCACCGGCGAACCCAACTTCATCTCCGACCTCCTCTCCGCCCTCAGCCTCAAAGCCGAAAGCAGCCTCACCCCCACCCTCCAACGCATGGTGCGCCTCGGCGTCATCCTCCTCCAAGGCGGTGGAACCAAAGGCCGCCAACGCCTCGTCATCCCCACCGAAAAAGGCCGCCTCCTCCACGAAGCCTCTCCCCATCACAACTCCTCACGCACCCCTCGCTTCCTCCCCCTCCTCGGCTCAATCCCCGCAGGCCCCCTCACCGAAGCCATCGAACGCGACGACGCAGAACATGTCTCCGTCGATCGCCTGCTCGACGCACGCCCCGGCGACTTCCTCCTCCGCGTCAAAGGCGATTCCATGATCGGTGACGGTATCCTCAACGAAGACCTCGTCCTCATCCGCCCCAACGCACCCATCCGCCAAGGCGAAATCGCCGCCGTCATCGCCACCGGCCCAGGCAGCGATTGGGACGCCACCCTCAAACACCTCCACTGGCTCGATCACGGCCGCCCTGTCCCCCCAAACCGCGCCACCGAAATCCGTCTCCGCGCCAGCAACCCCGCCTATGCCGATATCCTCCTCCCCCCAGAAGGAGTCCGCGTCGCCGGCGCATTCCGCGGTCTGCTCCGCCAAACCACCCTCCCCTCCTCCCCATGAACGCCCCACTCCTCGCCGACCTGCGCGCCATGCTCGACGAACGATTCCGTGGCGCCCGCCCCACCTGGGATTCCCGCTCCCACCCCTCCACCCCACCTCCTCCACCCGGAAAAACTCTCCCCACCAGTATCTCCGCATGGGACAACGCCACACAAGGACTCCGCCTCGGCGAAATCACCGAAGTCTGCGGTCACCTCGGCGCAACCTCCCTCATCCTCGAACAACTCCTCCAAACCTGCTTCCATGCCGGATGGATCGGCGCATGGATCGACGCCGGCGGCACACTCGACCCCGTCTCATGGTCCGAATCCCTCCTCCACCGCATCCTCTGGGTCCGCTGTAACAATACCCTCACCGCTCTCCGCTCCGCCGATCTCCTCCTCCGCGACGGTACCCCGTCCTGGGTGCTCCTCGATCTCCAATGCCTCCCAACACGCTCCCTCCATCAAATCCCCTCCTCCCACTGGCACCGCTTCCATCGCCTCGTCGAACATCACGGTAACGCCCTCCTCGTCCTCTCGCCACACCCCCTCGTCGAAGGCGCACGTACCCGCCTCGCCATCGACACCCCCCTCTCCCTCTCCTCCCTCGAAACCCCACGCCACCACCTCCCCAAAACCATCACCCCGCGCGTCTTCGTCCGCGGACACTCCCCCGGCTTCGTAGCACCCTCCCTCTCGCGACGCCACGCTTGAGCCCGCCTCCCCTCATCCCACCATGCCCTCCACCGC
>CAZAZT010000137.1:1520-9890 GCA_964489645.1 uncultured Chthoniobacteraceae bacterium
TCCACGCGTCCATCAACGCTACGCCCTCCTCCTCATCCCCGAATTCCGCCTCCAAGCCATCCTCCGCGAACAACCTCCCTCTCCCTCTCCCCCCACCCCTCGCACCTCCCGCCGAAACCGTTCCCCCAAACCGCAGCCCACCCCCCTTCACCCCCCTCGCGCTGTCCTCGACGGAACCTCAACAAACGGTTCACTCCTCGAAGTCGACTCTCTCGCCGCCGCACACGGCCTCCTCCCCGGAATGCCAGCCACACAAGCCATCGCACGCTGCCCCTCCCTCACCCTCTTCACCGCCTCCTCCTCCGCAGAACTCGCCCTCCATAATACCCTCCTCCGCTTCGTCGAATCCCTCTCCCCGCGCGTGGAAAAACAAGCCCTCGGACACCGCTGGCTCCTCGACCTCTCCCGCCTCCACTCCCCCGCAAATGATTGGTCCTCTTGGGCAAACTCCACCCTCCGCAAACTCTCCCTCCACGCCCACGTCCACGGCCAAATCGGTATCGCCCCACAACCCACCCTCGCCCTCTGCGCCGCTCGCCGCGCCAACCCCGTCCTCCTCATCGAAGACCCTGCCCCCTTTCTCGCCACCCTCCGCTTCTCCGAACTCGACCTCCCTCCACTCCTCCTCCAACACCTCGCCGATTGGGGCCTCTCCACCCTCGGAGAACTCCTCGCCCTCCCTCGTCAAGACGTCCGCGAACGCCTCGGCCACGAAATCGATGCCCTCTGGGAAATGGCCTGCGACACCCGCGAAAGCATCCTCCACCTCGAAACCTTTCCCAACCCACTCCATCTCTCGCTCCCCTTCGAAACCCCCATCGAAACCGCACCCCCCCTCCTCTTCAGCCTCAATCGCATCCTCGAACAACTCTGCGCACGCCTCCGCCTCCTCCACCGCGCCGCCGCCTCCCTCCTCCTCACCCTCCATCTCGATCAAGGCCCCCCTTACCAACACCACTTCTCCATCCCCGCTCCCACACGCGAAGAATCCGTCCTCCTCCGCATCCTCCAATCCCATCTCGAAACCCTCCGCTTCGACGCACCCATCACCGAAGCCGCCCTCCTCATCCATGATTCCATCCCCATCACACACCAACTCTCCCTCTTCGAAAACCCTCTCCGCGACCCAAACCGATTCAGCGAAACCCTCGCCCGCCTCCGCGCACTCGCCGGCGAAAACGCCGTCGGTATCCCGCGCCACCCAAACACCCATCACCCCGCCAACTTCCTCCTCAACGACCCCCTCCCCACCCTCTCAAACCCCTCCCCCCTCCCCCCTTCAAAAAATCAACACCCCCTCAACGGTCTCCCCCTCCGCCGCTTCCGCCCACCCGTCCCAGCACACATCACCCTCACCAAACACATCCCCGTCCACCTCCACTCCACCCCTTTCTCCGGCCCCATCCTCGATACCCGTGGCCCATTCCGCCTCTCCGGAGATTGGTGGGAATCAACCCCTTGGGAAACCGAAGAATGGGACATCCTGCTCGGTGGAAATGCCCACGGCCTCTACCGCATCAGCCTAGGCTCCGCCGCTTCCACCAACACCGAACCCAAAAACACCTGGTTCATCGAAGGCTGCTACGATGCCGCCCAATGGCCGCTCCCTCCCACGCCCTCCCTCACCTCATCACCCTCCTGAAACAATGGAGTACGTCGAACTCCACGCCCGTAGCGCCTTCAGTTTCCTCCGAGGCGCATCCACCCCAGACACCCTAGCCCATCACGCCGCTCTCTGCGACCTGCCCGCAATCGCCCTCACCGATCGCGACGGCTTCTACGGTATCCCACGCCTCCATCGCGCCTGCGCCGAACACGGCCTCCGCCCCATCACCGGCGCCGAACTCACCCTCGAAGATGGTTCCATCCTCCCCGTCCTCGTCCGCTCCCGTGACGGTTATCGCAACCTCTCCAAACTCCTCACCAAAGCCCATCTCCGAACCCAGAAAGGTGCCGCACGCATCCGCTGGCACGAACTCGCCGAAGCCGCAAACGGCCTCGTCGCACTCTCCGGAGATCACGAAGGCCCCCTCCAAAAAGCCCTGAAAACGAACGATAAATCACACACCCTCGAAACCCTGAACCGTCTCACCGAAACCTTCGGGAAAGACTGCGTCTTCATCGAGATCCAACGCCACCTCCAACGCGGAGAACACCACCTCCACTCCCTCTGCATCGACCTCGCCAACTCCCAAAAACTCCCCCTCCTCGCCACCGGCGGCGTCACCTGCGCCACACGCGACCATCGCGAAATCCTCGATCTCCTCACCTGCATCCGCCTCCATTCCCACCTCGATAACGCCGGACGCGCCCTCTCCCCAAACGCCGAATGCCACCTCCGCCCACCAACCCAGATGCAGCGCCTCTTCGCCCACTGCCCAGAAGCCGTCTCCAACTCCGTACACCTCGCCAACTCCCTCTCCTTCACCCTCTCTGACCTCGGCTACGCCTTCCCCGAATACGCCGTGCCCCCAGGCGAATCCATGGAATCCTTCCTCCGCACCGTCACCCTCGCCGGCGCGCGCGCCAGATACTCCCACCTCAGCCGAAAAGTCCGCTCCCAACTCGACCACGAACTCGAACTCATCTGTCGCCTCGGCTTCGCCGGCTACTTCCTCATCGTCTGGGACATCGTCAACTTCTGCTCCGCCAATAATATCCTCGTCCAAGGACGCGGCTCCGCCGCGAACTCCGCCGTCTGTTACTCCCTCGGCATCACCGCCTGCGACCCCATCGCCGGTGAACTCCTCTTCGAACGATTCCTCTCCGAAGGCCGCACCAGCTGGCCCGATATCGACCTCGATCTCCCCAGCGGCGCACGCCGCGAATCCGTCATCCAAGAACTCTACCGACGCCACTCCCCAGAAGGCGCAGCCATGACCGCCAATGTCATCACCTTCCGCGGACGTAGCGCCATGCGCGAAATCGGTAAAGCCCTCAACTTCCCACAATCCGTCCTCGGCCGCTTCTCCGCCCTCTTCGCCAGCGGAGATTTCCCCCACACCCTCGCACTCCAAGAACAACTCGAAAAAGCCGGAGTCCCCGCCTCTCACCCGCGCGCCCCTGCCGCAGCCCGCCTCTACCAAGCCGTCCGCAATCTCCCACGCCATCTCGGACAACACTCCGGCGGCATGATCCTCAGCCGCGGTCGCCTCTCCGAGATCGTCCCCCTCGAGAACGCTTCCATGCCAGGACGCGTTGTCGCCCAATGGGATAAATACGACTGCGAAGAACTCGGCATCATCAAGGTCGACCTGCTCGGACTCGGCATGATGGCCGCCATGCAGGACTGCATCGAACTCTGCGCCGATCGGGACCGTCCCGTCGATCTCGCCACACTCCCAAAAGACGATCCCGCCACCTTCAAACTCATGCAAGAAGCCGACACCATCGGCGTCTTCCAGATCGAAAGCCGCGCACAAATGGCAACCCTCCCCCGCATGAAGCCCCACTGCTTCTACGATCTCGTGGTCGAAGTCGCCATCATCCGACCCGGCCCCATCCAAGGCGATATGGTCCATCCCTACCTCGCAAGACGCTCAGGAAAAGAACCCGTCACCTACCTCCATCCAGACCTCGAACCCGTTCTCAAACGCACACTCGGCGTCGCCCTGTTCCAAGAACAACTCCTGCGAATCGCCATGGTCATCGCAGGATTCTCCGCAGCAGAAGCCGAAGAACTCCGGCGCGCCCTCAGCGACCTCCGATCACGCGAACGGATGGAACGCGTGTGCGAACGACTCCGCCTTCGCATGCGAGAACGAAACCACTCGGATGAACTCATCGCACACGTCATCCAATCCATGCGCTCCTTCGCCCTGTACGGATTCCCAGAATCCCACGCCATCAGCTTCGCCCTCATCGCCTACGCCAGTGCCTGGATGAAAGTCCATCGCGCCCCAGAGTTCTACGCCGCACTACTCAACAACCAACCCATGGGGTTCTACTCCAGCGCCACCCTCGTCCAAGATGCCAAAAATCATGGAGTCCGCATCCTCGCCCCATCCGTTCTCCATTCAGAATGGACCTGTTCCGTCGTCGATAACTCCACCGTGCGTCTCGGTCTCAACCTCATCTCCGGACTCAACGCCACCGACGCGCATCTCATCCTCGCACAACGCAAACTCCGCCCTTTCGCCTCGCTCGAAGATTTCCGCCAACGCGCTCCGCTCCCACGCGATACCCTCCGACTGCTCGCACGTGCTGGATCCTTACAAGGCCTCACCACCCATCGAAGAGAAGCCCTCTGGCGTATCCAAGAACCCTTGGAAAACGATCTCTTCACCCGCCACCACCACCCCACCTCATCCTCCCTCGAATCGACCGCAACACACACAACACCTCCAGATCCCGATCCATCCAAGCAAACGTCTCCAGCACCTCGAACATCGCAAACAACACCGCGTTTGCCGCAGGCTTTGCCAAAGGAAATCAACACCTCCAGCACCCCCTGCCCGCTCATCCCAATGTCCGCAACAGAACGTCTCACAGCAGACTACTCCGCCACAGGAGTGACGGTCGGACGCCACCCAATGGAGTTCCTGCGCAGGAGTTTACCGAACGCATGGAGCGCCACGGACCTCCGATCCGCCCCCAATCACACCCCGATCAAAACAGCCGGCATGGTGATCTGCAGGCAACGCCCAGGAACCGCTAAAGGCTTCGTATTCCTGAGCCTGGAAGACGAAACGGGAATCTCGAACATCATCGTTTCACCAACCCTTTACGAACGCACTCGACTCCTCATCGCCTCGGAATCGTTCCTCGAAATTGACGGTACAGTCCAACAGCACGAAGGCGTCACCCACGTTCGCGCACACCGCGTCGTCCCCCTCTCCACCCCCCTCCCTTCCACCCCCTCCCACGACTTCCACTGACGGATCTCCTCACCCAAGACACCGCCCCCAAATCCCAACGCCACGCCTCCCTCGCCATCACAGACAAACACCTGAACCTGAACATCGTAAACCACCCAAAAACCGAGCGTGACATTCAACGTCCACCGGATCAAAAACCGCCGTTTCAAATCAACACACGGGCCCCATCCTTGGTGCGAATCCAACCTCCGCTGAAACAGACTCGGCCCTTCAATCTCGCAATCCCGATAGGTCCAGCCGCAGCACATCCACGCGCGATATCCCTCCCACCGCAATCAAGTCGCCCTTCCTCGAAATATCCAACTGGAATGGAATGCTCACAAATCGGGATGTCGCTAGCAGCGATCCGTCCCTCACATCCCAGACCTTTGCAGTGAAATCTTTCGAAATCGTCACAATCACCGGCTTCGTCGGATGCCAACACACCCGGATAACCTCCGCATCATGGACTTTGTACTCCTGCTGAATCTCTAACGTGCTGGCTGACCGTATCACAACTCTCCCATCCAGCGTCCCCACAGCAACACTCTGCGCATCCGGTGAAACGCAAAGGGTTCGTGCCCTCGACTCAGGCACACTCCGAAGCATCCGTCCCGACTCAACATCCCACAAAACCATCGCGCATTCATTGAATCCCTCGCTCTCTTCCTCGTTCATTTTGCTTCGTGTCGCCAACTCAAGAAGCGTGCTCTCTCCAATCCACACAGATCCACGATTCCAACTGAACCCAGTCCGATCGAACTCGCGAACCTCCACGCCCCCTTTGGTCTCACAAAGCCCATGCAACCCCCATGCGTACCGTCCTGACGGACTCAACTGGGGCGAATAATGAAACCGCCACCGCTCCACGCCACTCGGCTCAACCGTTTGCAAGCCCTTCGCACTCAGTCGCGCAAGCACCCATTCATTGAAAAACGCTGTCCCCTTGAATGAAACTAAGTCCCTCGCCTGATTCATCGAAAACCCAGTCCCCTGCATGATCCGATCGAACCGCGGCACAGGCTTCGAAGAGCCACGCAGGTCAAACGAGGTAAACCATCGCTCCTCCCCTCTTCTCGTCACTGAATACGCAAGCCTTGAGTCCCCCTCAATGAAGGCAATCGCGCCATCACACCGCGGCAGACCCGGAACGAGAGAGGTCGATATCTCCCACCGACTGAAAACCGCTCTGGCATCACTGAAACACACCAGATGCTCCTCATCAGGGTGCAGCCCAAACAGATCGAACTTGCCCAGCAAATACGCACGATGCCGAATCACCCCTCCACCCGCATCACACATCTCGAGCAAACGTCCCTCCGAAGGAGTACTCGTGACCGTGAAAAGGAACCGTCCGCTACCCGCGGAAAACAATCGCGTGCTCGAGTTGAGGATCGTCTTCTGAAAACCGATCGCCCCAGTTTTCACATCGAGTGATCGGAGAATCGTTTGATCCGAAAAATTCCATACATGATACGCTTGGAGTGATTTTGCCCGCCATCCATTCACATAACTCGGATCCCCTCTCAACGATCCTTCCTGCTTCCCGCTCCACGATTGAAACTCCAACATGCCTTTGCCAAGCACACAGCAAAAGAGGGAGTTCTCGTCCGGACTGAACCTCGCCGACACACCCCCTTTCTCCTTCAGGACGTGATTCCATTGGAGTTCACCCGTGAACGCATTCCGAACTTCCAATCGTGCATTCGACGGCGCCGAGTTCGTGAGACACAAAAGATTTCCACTCGCACTGAACTGCAAACTGCTGCACGCCGATTCCAACGGAACCGAATAAACAGACCGTCCACTGGGAATCTCAAGAACATCAAGCGTCCAGAACGAGTTCTTCTCTCCCGGCCGATCATCCCGCTTCGAAGCGATCGCCAACCACGCATAACCCTCGCCCTCGGAATACGCAGATACCCTCGCCTTCACATCGCCGGACAACTGGAACAACGGCGCACCAAAACCCTGCACTGGATCAACATACCGAACCATCCCATTCTGTTGGAGCACCAAAAAGCGACCCGCTTTAGCCTGTCCCCCAGAACTCGCCTGAACCCCGAACACCGCCTCAACCTTGGCATCCGGGATGTCAAAATGCGCCCGCGGCATTCTCAGCTTTGAATCAAAGTAATCCCATTGCTGGTTACGCTGCTCTTTAGGAACCGCATCCAACGTTCGGCGCATCGCTTGAGGGTCTCGCAAAAGATCCTCACTTTCCGCCAACGAGACCTGTGCCCTCGCGCTCGCCACCACCGCAGCCTCCCGCTCCTCTACAGCCCTCCGCTCATTCGCGATCGCAGCCCGCTGACTGACCATCAATCGAAACGAAAATCCGATCAACGACACCACCATCACCGCGCACAACCCGGACACAAGCCGGTTGCGCTTGAGCAGGAGAACGACGTGCCGAACAAATCCCGCATGCTCCGCACTCGTCGCGAACCCGTTCTGGTACGCCTCGACATCCGCCACCAGCTCGATCACCGACCCGTATCGTCCCTCCTTCTCCCGCGCCATCGCCTTCGTCACTACCGCCCGCAACGCCTCGGGCACCTGTACCGCCATCGGTTCCGGCCGTCCCCCAATCCCCTTCGTCATCCGCTTCGCTGTCCCCATCGGACTCAACGTCCCTCGCTTCACATTCCCCAACACCTCTTCCAACGTCCTCCCATCAATCGGTGCCTTATACGTCAGCACCGCATACAAGATCGCTCCCAACGCATACACGTCCGATCTCTCATCCAACCCCGACACAACCCCCTCCGCCTGCTCGGGCGACATGTACTGCGGCGTCCCCATCACTTCCCCCTCCATCGTCACCCCAAAGTCCCCGCTCAACCCTCCACTCACCGTTCGCATCGTCACCCCACCCCGCACCTCCTCCTGCACCCCTACCACCTTCGCAAGCCCCCAATCCATCACCAACACTTCTCCATACTCCCCAACCATCACGTTCTCCGGCTTCAGATCCCGATGCAGCACTCCCTTCGAATGCGCAAACGCCATGGCATCACACACCTTCCGGTAAATCGTCAGTAACTTCGCCAACGTGAACTCGCCAACCGCTGCGTCATCCCCCTCCCGGATCGCATCCACAATCGACTGCAACGTCCGCCCCTTCACCAACTTCATCGAATAGAACGGTCTACCCGCTGAATCCACCCCAAGATTGTAGATCGGTACAATGTTCGGGTGCGCAAGATTCGCCAACACCCGCGCCTCCTTCGTGAAGCGTGGATCCACCGCCCCTTCACTCACCGTGCTCACCTTCACCGCCACATCGCGCTCCAACTCCCCGTCCTTTGCCAAATGGATCTCCCCCATCCCACCCTTCGCAATCGCCTTCAGCATCGCGTAATCCCCCACATGACGCGCCGTCAACTCCACCCCTCCACCCTCCCCGCCCTTCACCGCCATAACCGTTCTCCTCAACTCTCCCGAATCCGTCTTCGGCATCACGATCGTCACGTCCGTATGAAGTGACGCCTGTTCACCAGCACTCAAATGC
>CAZAZT010000138.1:0-9750 GCA_964489645.1 uncultured Chthoniobacteraceae bacterium
CGCACCGCCGCCCCGACAGAAAAACCTCAGCCCCCCTCCCCTCGCTAACAACCGCCCCTCGTTCCACTGAAGCCTCCTCGCGCCACCAATCGCGGTGCGGCACATCTCGCGCCAATCGCTTCTCCTCTTCCAATCCCCAACACCTCCCATCATGCCTCTCATCCGCCACCTGCTTCTCGCCCTCCTCTTCGTGACCGCAGCCCATGCGGAAGACCTTCAACTCACCCTGCCCCCCACTCTCTACGCCACTCCCGGGGTCGAGATGAACATCTACCACGACAACATCGTCCTCACCCAAACGCCCGAGAACTACCGGTTCGAAGTTCGATGCCCCGTCGGCTCTCGGGGAGATCGGCGCTGGACGATGACCCCCACCGATCAAGACATCGGCAGTCATCCCGTGGAGATCGTCGTCAAAGATCAGGACGGTAAGGTTCTCGAAAGCGGCCGCCTCACCCTCCACATCTCGCCGCGCAAGGCAGGCGAAGGCAAAACCGTGCGTCTGCTCATGGTCGGCGACAGCCTCACGCACGGTAGCCTCTACCCGAACGAGATCGCCAAACTGCTCACCCGCCCCGGCAACCCCACGTGGACCACCATCGGCACACACCAACCCGCCTCAGCGCTCCCCGATGTTCGCCACGAAGGCTACGGCGGTTGGAAGTGGTCCGATTTCCTCACCAAGTTCGATCCCGCGCCCGCCGGCGACACCGCAGGCCCTCTCGCCCGCAAAACCACCAGTCCCTTCCTCTTCAGCGATCCAACGCAAAAACCCGTCTTCGACCTTCCACGCTACTTCCGCGAGAACAGCAACAGCCAACCACCCGATGTCGTGACCTTCCTGCTCGGGATCAACGACTGTTTCAGCGCAAATCCGGACTCACCAGATGCCAAGATCGACGAGGTCCTCAACCACGCCGAAAAACTCATCGCCGAGTTCCGCGCCGCCGCACCGAAAGCGCTGCTCGCCATCGGCCTCACGCCCCCGCCCAACGCACGCCAGTCCGGTTTCACAGCCAACTACAAGGACAAGTATTCCCGCTGGGGCTGGAAACGCATCCAACACCGTCTCGTGCAACGCATGCTGGAACGCTTCAGCGGTCGAGAAGCGGAGAACATCCACCTCGTTCCAACCGAGATCAATCTCGACCCCGTGGACGGATACCCCGTCGACAACGGCGTACACCCCAACCCCACCGGCTACACCCAGATCGGCCGAAGCTTCTACGCATGGATGAAGGCCCGCTGGTGAACCGAGACTCACCCCGACCGCAATCCCCCACCCCTTCCGACTTCTCCAGATCCTCCTCACTTCCGCACCGCCTGAGACGCCGATCGATTCCTCCTGCCATCAGACTGCACCCCCAACTCCCCCACCCAATCCCATCGCAATCACCTTTCGATGATTGACTTGTGAAACCCGCAATAGACTCCGCCTCTTTCGAGCACGCAACTCAGTTCCCACGCAACCCTCCGCCGCATTTCGCTTCGCATGTCCACCCCCTCTCTCCTCAGTCGCCGGGATTCCATAAAATCCGTCGCAGCAATGGGCGCCCTCACCCTCTCGGGATCCCAGCTGCTCAATGCCGCCGAACCTTCATCCAAACCCCTCCGCATCGGCGTGGTCTCCGCCGCCATCAAAGGCAAACCTCAGCCGCGGAACGGCCACATCTGGCACTTCGCCCAAGGTCTCCATCCAGTCTGCGATCTCGACGCACTGAAGAAGCATTACCCCTACGGGCACAAACTCTTCAGCAACGTGCTGCGAAACCCCAAACTCAACTTCGATACACTCCCGTTCCCAGACACCCGCATCACGCACTATTACGATGCCGATCCAACCGTGGCCCTGCCATTCACCGAGGTGTTCCCCGGCGTCCAAGTCGCGCGCTCCCTCGACGAGATGGTGAAAGAAGTGGACGCCATCTGGATGGGGGACGCCTCAGGGCTCGGTGAAGATCACTTCGATCTCGTGGCACCAGGACTCGCAAGAGGCCTGCCGACGTTCTGCGACAAACCCATCGGTGGTGACGTATCCGGAACACGGAAAATTCTCGAGTTCGCACGGAAACACGATGCCCCCCTCATGTCCGCAAGCTGTTGGCGATACGAGTTCGGGATGGAGGCCGCCCTGCGAATGCGCGACTCCGGTGAGTTCGGTCAACTGGAACACGTCTCCGCACGACTCTTCAGCCGCTCCACCCTCCCAGGCTGGATGATCTACGGACAACATCCCGTCTGGGCCGTCGTCACGCTCATGGGCGCAGGAGTCGATGCCGTCAGCCTCTACGAATACAAAGACACCATCCACGGGATCATCACCTACGCAGACCGGTACCCCTGCCACGTATGGTTCGGACAACCCTACGAGAAGTTCGAGTACGACCGTACCGACCTCTATTTCAAGAAGAAGCTGCACACCTTCACGCCATCCATCGAGGGCAGCTTTGACCACGGTTACCACTACCAGATGTTCCGCATGGCCGCGACGTTCCGCGAAATGGTCCGCACACGAAAAGAACCCGTTCCGCACCAAGAAATCCTCGAGGTGACCGCGATCGTCCACGCCGCTGCGAAGTCGCTCACGGAAAAAAGCCGACTCGTAAAGCTCGCCGAAGTGCTTGGCTAAAAAGGATCACTGAACCGAAACAGCGGATCGCTACGAGTCGAACGCCCCCTCTTTCTCGTCGTCAATTCATCGAGACCACCGCGCTTTGCATGGCAGCAGCCGGATTCACGGAAGCCGAAGCCGCATCCCCAAAACTGCACCCCATCCTCACCACTGATCTCGACTTTTCCGACGTCTCCCGCGGCACCCCAAAACCCCACACCCTCCACGGGGAATCATTGATCCACGCGCGCCTCACCCCTGACACATGGCGCTGCGAGATCACCGCAGATGATTTCGTGGAAGAACCGCACACAAAAGTGCCAGCGAAACTGCAGAAGCCGCTCACCATCGCCGATGGCACGGCCCTCGATCTCCCAACACTCATGGAGCTCGGCAAAAAGCACGAAGTCCACTTCCTCAAAGCCATGCAATGCCTGAACATCGACACCCCGCTCGGACAAGGCGTGTGGACAGGTGTTCCCCTGCGCGAAGTGCTCAAACTCTGCGGCAAGATGCACAACGTGCGACGTATCTACTTCTGGGGCTATCACAACAACGACCCGAAACAGGTGTTCAAGTCGTCCGTCAGCTACACGCAATGCTTCGAAACCGCACCAGGCGACCTGCCGGTCTTCCTCGCCTACCGCATCAATGGCGAACCCCTGTCGCTGCTTCGAGGGGGCCCCGTCCGCATGGTTGTCCCTTGGTCGTACGGCTTCAAATCCATCAAGTGGCTGCAGCACATCTTCATCACGAACGACCCCCGCAACAACGACACCTATGCGAGCGGTAACAACGATCCCGATTCATTCCTGAAAACCGCAGCCTACGTGGATAAAAGTCTGGACGGCAAAAAGATCGCTTCCGGAAATCCCGTGTTCCTCACAGGACAGGTCGTCAGCGGACCCAGCGGAGTGCAACGCGTCGAGTATTGGCTCCGTCAAATCGACGGCAACCCAGAGCCTCTCGCAGACGATGCGGACGAACTCCTCACCGCCCCGTGGCAACCCTGCCAACTCGAGTCGCAACCTGACTGGAACCGCGTCCTTCCCAACAGCATCAACCCAAGGCGTTTGCTGGGTTTCGACCCGCAACGTGGTCAACCGCTCGCGTGGCCACCGCGCTACGGCATGTGTTCTTACCACGCCACGATCAACAACTTGAAACCGGGCCGCTACGAGGTCCGAGCGCGAAGCGTGGACTTGAATGGCTTCGCGCAACCGGAGCCACGCCCCCTGCAGAAGACAGGAAAGAACGGCATTCAGGTGCGGCGATTTGAGATCATCTGATGCCTCCACAGCCAGGGTGTGAAGCCCAGCAGGCTCTCGCTGTTTGCAAGTTCCTCCGGCATCACCCCACGCCCCTCTCCCTCCCATCACCCCACGCCCCCCTCCCTTCCGCGCGTTGCCACGCAAACACCCCAAACGATAGCGGCGCTCCCACGTCGCACCGTCCCTTTCGATCGCTTCCTTTGGCAATGCCCTTTGGTTCCTGCGCAACGGCCTACCAAGCACCCTCCGACCACACACCGCCAAAGTGGACACACGGCAATGTCGGCGTCAGGCCATATCTTGGATTGTGACCTGACGGCGACATTTCGCTTTGTCGGCGAACGCCCTCATTGTAGGGTCGCCTCAATGAAAGCATATTCGGTCCGAGATATCGCCGCTGTCGCCAAGAGCACACGGAAGCGTCTTGGCCTGACTCAAGCAAATTTGGCAGCCAAAACCGGGGTTGGTCGCGAGTGGGTGATCGAGTTTGAAAAAGGAAAATCCAGCGTTGAACTGGGTTACGTCCTTCGGATTTTGCGGGTCCTCGGCCTCTCCCTCGATGTGCAGCCAGAGGTTTCGCCATCGGAAAAAGACGACTGCGATCTGGAGAGGATTCTGCAAGCCCACTCAAGGAGGCAACCAAGCCATGAATGATACCCTCAAGGTCCTTGCAGATGGGGGATGGATGGGAGACCTACGACTTCGTGGCGACCGCCTACTCTTTGAGTACTCGGATGAGTGGCTTACAAAAGATGGCGCATTCCCCATTTCCCTGTCGATGCCCTGCGCGATGGCGGAACATGGGCATAAAGTTGCAGAGGCATACCTTTGGGGCCTTTTGCCCGACAACGACGCAATTCTCGATCGCTGGGGGCGCCGGTTTCATGTTTCACCCAGGAATCCATTCCGCTTGATTCAACAAGTCGGAGAGGACTGCGCAGGTGCCGTTCAGTTTGTACGCCCAGACCGCATGGATGTGCTGCTCGGTCAATGTGACGCGCCCAGTGTGAGCTGGATGACCCTGGAGGAGTTAGCTGAACGGATCACTGCGCTGAGGGTCGATGCCTCCATCACTCGGATGGGCGAAGACATTGGTCACTTCAGTCTTGCCGGCGCACAGCCCAAGCTAGCTTTGTATTTCGACTCCAAGCAGAACCGCTGGGGAGTTCCCCACGGACCAACGCCAACTACCCACATCCTCAAACCAGCTACAGGAGCCTTTGACGGTCAAACCGAGAATGAACACTTCTGTCTTCGGCTCGCTGGAGAACTCGGTTTCCCGACGGCCAACTCAAAGGTGATGAACCTCGGCGGTGCATCGGTGATTGTGATCGAGCGCTATGACCGACTGGAAAAAGGGGGGCTCATGAGAAGGATCCATCAGGAGGACTTTTGTCAGGCAGCCGCAATCCGTCCTCAGATGAAATATCAAAATCAAGGCGGGCCCTCGCCAAGGGCAATTGCCGAGATTCTTTGGTCGTCCTCATCCTCTGCTTCGGAGGATGTGATGCGTTTCGCGGAAAGTCTGATCTTCAACTGGCTCATTGGCGGTACCGATGCGCACGCAAAAAATTACTCTGTCCTTCTATCCTCCCACAGAAAAGTTCGGCTGGCTCCAATGTACGACATTGCAAGCTCGTTACCCTACCCACAGCAGATCCAACCCAGAAAGGCGTCGATGGCCATGAAAGTTGGGTCTCACTACAGGATCTCCGAGATCAGCGGTACTGATTGGAAAAAACTCGCACAGGATTTTCGCCTTTCCCCAGATGAGACACTCGAACGCATCCGTCACATGGCTCACCGACTCGCGGAAATCTCCGAGAGCGTCGCTGCCAATCTCATCAATGAAGGTGTGGCGCACCCAGTGATCAATCGGGTCGTTGATGAACTGAAATCCCATGTCAAAAAGTGCGTTCTCGCGTTGGACCGCTCACGCTAACCCCCCATGTACGCTTCGAGATGTCCCTCTCAGGCTCAGGAAGATTGCTCGCCTCCTCCCAAAGGAGTACGGACGTCCCACCCGCCCCCTTTGATGGCCCCTCAGGGCAAGCCTCCTTTTGTTCCTGCGTAGCCGCGTGGCCGAAATCGAAAGGCCTCGGCGGAGCACGACAGCGTGCAGCGAACTCCGCCGAGGCCAAGTTCCCTAGTCAAGAATGCGGCCTCCGATGGGGCAAATGTAGTGGAGAAAAACGGCTGATTGGTTCGATAAACCACTGTAAATCAGCAGAGGTTGCTTTTTAACTGCGGAACTTGGTTTGGATAATCGAGTTCGGACAGGTTTTGCTTGGTTCTGGGTTTCGGGTTTGATGCCGCTCGGGGTGCAGGTGCATCCGAATGGATTGAGAATGGCTATAAATGGCTATAGATTGGCGGGGATATGTTCCGTGATCTTGCCCCACACCCGGTCATCACCCCGGAAATGCTCAAACTCATCGCCTCGCTCGACGAGTTCAAGGGGCAGTGGCGCACGTTCAAACGACTCTCCCGCGACAGGCTCTCACAACTCAAAAAAGTCGCGTCCATTGAAAGCATCGGCTCCTCCACCCGGATTGAAGGCTCGAAACTCACTGACCAACAGATAGCCACTCTCCTTTCGGGGCTGAGTATTCAGGAGTTCAAGAGCAGGGATGAACAGGAGGTCGCCGGTTACGCCGCAGCGATGGATACCGTGTTCGAATCCTTTGAGCACATCCCCCTGACGGAAAACCACATCCGCCAGATCCATCGCACCCTGCTCCCATACTCGACAAAGGATGAGCGGCATCGCGGGGAGTACAAGGCCATGGACAATCACGTGGCTGCCTTTGATGCGGCGGGTAAGCAGCTCGGGATCGTTTTTGAAACAGCTTCACCCTTTGAAACTCCGTTTTGCATGCGGCGGCTGGTGGATTGGACCTTCGAATCAGAGCGCGATGGGGTGCTGCACCCGCTGCTGATCACGGGAGTGTTTGTGGTGTGGTTTCTGGCCATTCATCCGTTTCAGGACGGGAATGGGAGGCTCTCGAGGGTGTTGACGACCTTACTCTTGCTGCGTCATGGCTACGGCTATGTGCCGTACGCCTCGTTGGAGTCGGTGATCGAGGAGAACAACGAGTTGTACTACAAGGCGTTGCGCAAAACACAGGGCACAATGCGCGGGGAAGTCGTGGAGTGGGAGCCTTGGCTGCTGTTCTTTCTGCGATGCTTGGTCCGTCAGAAGGAAAATTTGAATGCCAAAATTCAATTCGAACAGGAGCGAATGGAGGCAAGTTCTCCATTGGGTGCAGCGGTGCTGGGGCTGTTGGACGATCTCGAAAGGATCACGCTTGCCGAGGCAGTGAGGGCAACAGGGGCCAATCGAAACACCCTCAAGGTGCGGTTCAAGGAGTTGGTCGAAGCTGGGCTCCTTTGCCGACACGGAAGTGGCAGAGGGGTGTATTACACAAGAGGGAGGGTGGACGGCTGTCCATTGAAGAACTAGGCCGACAAATGGGCGTCAAAGGCGGACTGCCCGAGTCTCCTTTCCCGCTGACTGTGGGACGCATGATGTTCCATCCCGAGCCGTGGCGGTTTTTCCCGACGATGCAGATTGATGTCGTCTGGTTTTCCTCCGAAGGACCTGGGGGCAGTAAGTTTTCAGAAAAGATCTTCCGGGGACCGTTGCCACAGATGCTCCAAGAGAGCTTGGACTATTTGAAGCGCAACCTCATTTCCGAAACGGTCATCAAGCACCCCGACCGGGCCGAGGCCACGCGAATGGAGAATTTCCCGTACGACGCCGTCGAGGAAACTGCGGTGAACGCCGTGTACCACCGTGGCTACGATACGCGGGAACCGGTGGAGATCCGGGTGGAACGGGAGGAAATGGTCATTCTGAGTTATCCTGGGCCGGATCGTTCGGTGCGCCTGAAGCAGTTACAGAAGGGCAAAGCGCATGCACGCCGCGATCGGAACCGTCGGCTCGGGGAGTTTTTGAAGGAACTGAAGTTTACCGAGGGCCGTTCCACTGGGATTTCCAAGATTCTCGGAGCGATGCGGGAAACCGGCTCGCCCGCCCCAGAGTTCGAGTTTGACGAGGACCACTCCTATTTTCTGGTCCGGCTGCCCGTTCATCCGGCTGCCCTGGAAGTGGTGCAGCCAAAACCCAGACCAGAGTCGCAGCTAGAGTCAGGGGCCGAGTCAGGCATCAAAACTTAAAAGTACGCCGTCACCTCCCTGCTGTTTGGCCACCGCAGCGATCTTGCCGTCTCGCAGGAGCATGGAGATGCCCCGTCCGAGCCTATGGTCGTGGATGACACCAACAATCTGGAAATTCCGGGGAGGCGTTCCCTCAATCCACAAGTCGATCCCATCAACCTTCTTTGATGCTCCGCCCGTGCCCGTAATTACTTTCGCTCCCGAGTAACTGTAGAATTTTGTCGAGCAGGCCGATAAACTGACCAGAAGCAAGCAGGCCAAAATGGGGGGCGTTTTCATCAGGGAGACGGAGCTAACAAATGGGCAGTAACGTCTCAAAGTGCATATTTCGGAGTTCTTGGCTTTGGTGGGAGGCGGTCCGCCGCTTTGATTCTTCTGGTATGGGGGTAAATCAGTCTGCACCTCCCTCTCACCCCGCCAACAGTGCCCGCAAGCCCGAGCCGTCGTTCCGGATCCGTTTCCGACCAGTCTCGGGGCGATTCTTTTGAAACCGAATTTCGCATCGATTTTCCCCACAAATCGTCTTCTCAACGAGCTTTCGCCTTCCTTTTAAGGACCGATTGCATGCCGAGGTGCCATCCCGTTGACACGTCTTTAAGCACAGCGTAATTTTATGGCATGAACCCTAGAGTCTGTGTTGATCCAGCTATATGCCACGGAAAGCCCGTGATTCGGGGGACGCGCATTCTGGTTTCCACCCTGTTGGGTGCTCTCGCCGCTGGGGATTCCGTGGAAATGTTGCTTGAAGATTATCCCCCCCTGACCCGAGAAGACATCGCTGCATCTCTGGAGTACGCCAAGGACCTCAGCAACTTCCAATGTTCCTCCTACGAGGAGGTTGCGTGATTTTTCTTCTGGACGAAAACTTTCCGAAATCTGCGGCAGAACATCTCCGTGGCCTCGGCCATACTGTGTACGACTCAAGGGCACTGGGGCTTTCTGGGGCAACCGACGCTCTTATCCTAAAAAAAGCGCGGGAATTGGGGGCGATGGTGCTGAGTACGGATCGTGACTTCTTCCACAGCTTGGCACTCGAGGGCACTGAGAATATGGGAGCGATCGTGGTAGCATTGAGGCAACCCGGGCGTGCTGCCATTCTGAGTCGTCTCCAATGGTTCCTCCGCCATGTTCCTGAGGCACAGTGGTCTGGCCGTACCTTTCAGCTTCGCGATTCTACGTGGCTGGCTAAGCCTCCCATTGAGCCAGCGGTGTGACTGAGCCTTCTCACGCTCGATCTTGCGCGTTGCACGGTCTTTCCTTCGGCACGCACTGGGGCAGGCGGCTTTTGCGGAACCACTGGAGATTGCGTTTCCGTACGAACAATCAGCCTGGAGGTCTTGCCAAACCTTAGTTCCACATCGATGAAGGTCGCTCTTGCGTAGGCTTGCACGATCCCGATCGTCAGGTCCGCGTCGAGGCTCGATTCGAGCTTCGAAATCCGTCCCTAGAGTGCCCCCGAAACTTGAGCCAGATGCTATGAGAGATTTGGTTGGTGTTTCGGGTTGATGACGCTGTCTTGCGGAGCGCAGGCCGCTTCGACGAAGTCGAAAGGCTGAAGCGGAGCAAGACAGCGTGCGGCGAACTCCCCTGGGGTCAAATTCCCCAGTGAAGAGTGCGGCCAACGGTGATTGTATTTCTCTCGATACTCCTGTCCCAGTACTCATGGCTCAGCTTTTGGGGAGCACTCCT
>CAZAZT010000139.1:0-9685 GCA_964489645.1 uncultured Chthoniobacteraceae bacterium
AAGCTGATGGGTTTCGCGGGGCGGTGAGGGGTCTGCGGGAGCTGGGGTGCGGGGTTCGTTGATTTGGGGGGGGCTCGATGGGATCCGGTTTCGGGGTGTGGGCAGAAACGGGCCAGCCCTGACGGCGGGATGCGCGTCAGGGCTGGTCGGGCTCGGAGCGGTCTTGCGACGGCTCCTTGTGCTTTCGAGGTCTTCCGGATTATGCGAAGAGTTCGGAGACGGGCTTTGCGCCTTCTCTCACGAGTTTCATCGGACGACCGAGTGGGGTGGTCAGTTCGCGTTGGAAGTTGATCCCGAGGGCATGGCAGACGCTGGCGTGGAGGTCGGCGACCTGCACGGGACGATCGGCGGGGTCCATCCCGTCCTTGTCGGACGATCCGATGACCTGACCGCCTTTGATGCCGCCACCGGCCATGATGCAACTGAACACGCGGGCGTGGTGATCACGACCGGCGTCCTTGTTGATGTTCGGCGTGCGGCCGAACTCGGACAGCATGATGACGAGGGTCTTCTCGAGACGACCTGAGGCGTGGAGATCCTCGATGAGTGAGGAGAACGCGGGATCCATGACGGAGCCGTGGTTGCGCATGGCGGGGAACACGTCCATGTGGTTGTCGAAACCGCCGCGGTTGACCTGGACGAAGCGCACGCCGGACTCGATGAGTTTACGTGCGAGGAGTGCGCCGCGACCGAACTCGGTGAGGCCGTAGCGGTCGAGGGTTTTTGGGTCCTCTTTGTCGAGGTTGAACGCGGAGAGCGCGGGGCTCTTCATGAGGGTGACGGCGTCCTTGAGGGCGACTTCGGCTTCTTTGAACTGGCTAGCGGCCATCTTGCTCCCGGCGCGGGCGTTCATTTTCGCGAGCACTTCGAGGCGGCGTTGTCCTTGGACGTGGTTGATGCCGTCGGGGAAGGCGAGGTAGGGGTCGCGTTCGCCGGGGAGGCCGATGTAATAGGCTTCGCAGCGTTGGCCGAGGTAGCCTGCGCGCGGGGCCATCCCGCCGATGCTGATGTAGGAGGGGAGATCGCCGATGCGATTGGTCTCATTGACGACGAACGAGCCCATGCCTGGGTGGACGAGGGCTGGGTTCTGCGGATGGCTGGTCTGCAGTTCGTAGGTTGCGCGGCCGTGGTCACCGTTGGTACCGGCGATGGAACGGATGATGGCGCAGTGGTGCATCTGCTTGGCTGTCAGCGGGAAAATCTCACTGATCTGGATGCCATCGGCGCTGGTCTTGATGGGTTCGAATTCGCCGGCGGAGGGCCGGCCGGGTTTCGGGTCCCAGGTGTCGATGTGGCTCATGCCGCCGCCGTTCCAGAAGAGGATGACGGATTCGGCTTTTGGTGCGTGATCGGCGCCGAGGGAGGCGAGGAGACGATTGACGGGCATGCCGAGGAGAGCAGCGGAGCCCGCGAACTGGCTGAGGAACCGGCGTCGGGAGACGGTGTAATCGATGCAGGATGACATGGCTATTTTTGGTTTATGGTTTGGTTGACTGAAACGGATCAGGGGACGAAGCGGAACTCTTGGGAGTTGAGAAGTGCCCAACGGAGATCGGCGAGACCTTCGACGGCGTTGTTACCGGCTCCGATGATCTCCCGTGCTTCCTTGAGTTCATCTTTGGAAGGTCTGCGGGTGAGGCATTCGAGGTAGACGAGTTCGACGGCTTTGTCCGGCTGCGCGGTGGGGCCGTCGATGAGTTTGAACACGGGTTCGAGGGGGCCGACGCGCGCGGCTTCGTGGGTGGCTTTCCCGTTGAGCATCATGAGTTCTTGGCGGAGCGAGGGGAGTTCGTCGCGGAACTCGCCGAGGTTGTCGCGGGCGGGTTGTCCGAACACCCGGAGGAAGTGGGAGGGTGCTGCGGGGGTGGCCATGCGCATGCTGCTATCGAATTTCGGGTTATCGTCGATGACCTGTTTGACGGTCTCGAGCCGGAAGCGTTCGGCGTTCCCTGAGGCGAGGAGGCGGCGACGGGCTTCGCGGGCGGCGGCTTCGGCGTCGTCCTCCATCTTCTGTTTCTTCATGGCGTCCATCTTGGATTCGGAGAGGACGTCCCCTGCGGATTCGTCTTTGCCGCCCTTCTTGGCCATGGTGGGTTTGAGGAGGGCATCGAAGTCGAGGGCAGCGCCTTTTTCGGAGTCGTAGGCGGCGGGGTTCGCGGGTTGCATGGCCATCATCGCGGCCTTGTCGTCGGCGGAAGCGCCTTCGGTGGCGGCAGCGAGCATGTCCTTGGGAGCGAGCGGGATGCGGACCTGTTTTTCGATCTCGCGCACGTTGGCGCCTTCGGGCCATTTGTGGGAGAAGAGGTGACCTGCGGTGGTGATGCTGTCGAGGAGGACTTCACCGAGCATGCGGCGTGGGCGAGTACTGGTGAAGTTGGATTCTGCGAGGGCGAGATCGTTGGCGGAGACGCCTTCGGGGAGGTGTCCACGTTGATAGGTCTCGGTGAGCATGACGAGTTTGATGAGGGTGCGGAAGTCGAAGCCTGAGGCGATGAATTCCTGCGCGATGTACTGGAGTGCTTGGGGGTGACGCATCTCGTTGTAGGCGGAGAAGTTGTCGAGGGGTTCGACGAATCCTCTGCCGACGAGTTCGGACCAGATGCGGTTGACGAGGGCGCGAGCGAAGAACGGGTTCGCGGGATCGGTGATGAACTGAGCGAGTTCGGCGCGTTTGCCGCTTTCGCTGTAGATGGTCTTACCGGCGGGCAGTTTCTTGGCGTTGGCGGCGGCTTCAGCGAGGACGGCTGCGTCGAGGGCCTTGGTTTTCAGGACTTTCTTGCTATCGAGGTCATCGATGAGCGAGTCGAGTTCCTTGGAAGCGACCTTGGTGGCAGCGACGGAGGAGTGGGCATTGCGGAGGGATTCGAGGCGGTCGATGTAGTGGGGTTTTTTATCGAACTTGAGGAGTTGGATCGGGAATTTGGCGGCGACGGAATCGCGTTTGGGGGGTTGCTCGCGTTCTGGTGGCCATTTGACCATGTTCTCATCGCCTTCGGTGGCGTAGATGGTTTTGACGTTCTTGCCTTTCTCGATCTGTTTGGTCTGACCGAAGAACGCGGCGAGTTCGTAGAACTCTTTCTGTTTCCAGTCATCGAACGGATGGTCGTGGCATTCGGCGCATTGGAGTCGGACGCCGAGGAAGATCTGGGATGTGGCGCCGGCGAGGGGCATGGGGTTGGCGTCATCGCCGAGGGTGAAGCCGACGGCAGGGGAGTTGTCGGGCCGCCCGTTGGTGGTGATGAGTTCGCGGACGAGTTGGTCGTAGGGTTTGTTCTCGGCGACGCTGCGGTTGACGAAGGCGAGGAGTTCGGGGCCACCGGCGAGGCGCTTGTTGGTGCGAATCCGGAGCATGTCGGAGAAGAAGACGGTCCAGCGATCGGCGAAGCCTTTTGATTCGACGAGTCGGTCGATGAGTTTTGCGCGACGGTCGGCGGATTTGTCCTGTTCGAATTGGCGCACTTCATCGGCGGTGGGGATCCTTGCGATGAGGTCGATGGTGGCGCGTCGGAGGAAGGTGAGGTCGTCGATGGGTTTGGCGACGAGGGGTTTACCTTCTTTGAGGGCAGCGTTCTGTTTGGCGATGATGGCATCGACGGTTGAGGAGGCCTCTTTCAACGAAGCGGGCGCTTTCTCGGGGATGAAGTTCTTCTCTGCGAGGCCGGGGACCTCTTTTTTGAGCTGTTTGAGGACGACGCCATCGGGCCATTCGGCGCCGGCGTTGACCCATTCGACGAGCCATTTGCGGTGGGGGCCGGAGAGGGGTTCGGTCTCTTGGGGCATGATCTCGTCATGGCCGCGTGGGAGGGTGACGCGGCGAGCGAGTTCGGGTTGGGATTCTGCGTCCTTTTTGGCGATGACGGAGCCGTTGTCTCCACCTTTGAGGAGGCCGGCTTTGGTATCGAGTTGGAGTCCGCCCTTGGTCTTTTCGGCGCTGTGGCAGCGGACGCAATGGGCTTCGAGGACGGGTTTGACCTGTTGTTTGAAGTCGATGCCGGCTTGGGCGGCGAGGCTGATCGAGAGGGCTCCGAGTGTGGCAGCGGTGTAGCGCATATCCTTAAGGGTCTGATGTTTCAAATAGCAGGATGGGAACGAGGGGTGGTGTAATTATCTGACGGAATGAGGCCTTTTTTTGCAGGGTGGTCGGAGGCTTTGTGGGGGGCAGGGTGGGTGTATTCTATGGGGTCGCGGGGTCTGGGGTGTTTTGCCGATTTTTTTTGGAAGAGGGTGGGGTGGGGAGTGATGGGTCACTCGCCTTGTTTGGCGGCGCCGCCGAGGGTGACGTCGATGCCGTAGGTGAGGGAGAGGTCTTGGTGGGCTTTGCCGGCCCAGGGGGTGTTGAGGTGGACTTTGCAGACGGTCTTGAGGGTGCGGATGGCGGCGTCTTTATCGCCTTTGGCGGCTTGGTGTCCTGCGATGCGGTAGTGGGCTTCTGGGGCGGAGGATTTGAAGAAGTTCATGACGCTGGAGAGGGTCTGGACGGCGGCGTCGTGGTTTTTCTGGGCGCCTTGGCACTCGGAGATGCGGAAGAGTGCTTGGGGTTCTTTTTGGGAGGCGGTGTACGCGGCGATGGCGTCGGGATATTTTCCGGAGCGTTGGAGGATATCGCCGAGGCTCCATTGGATATCGTTGGCGTGGTCTGCGTGTTTTGTGAGCATCTTCTTGTAGAGGTCGATGGCGGCGCCGGTGTTTTTCTCGTCGATGTAGGAGCCTGCGATCTCGGAATCGGCGCGGTATTGGTCCTTGAGTTCGCGGTAGGCGAGGCGTGCGGCGTTGTATTCGCCTTTGGCGCGGAGGGTTTCTGCGACCTCGAGGCGGAGCCGTTCGTTGTCGGGGTGGCGTTTGGATGCGGCTTGGAGGCGTTGGATGGCTTTGTCGCGGTCGCCGACGGAGGAGAGGATCTTGGCGGTTGCGAGTTCGAGGGTGGCGCGTGAGTCGGGGTCGGCTTCGTTGGTCTTGCGGTCGAGGAATGCGGCGACGGATTCGGCGGTGGCGTTGGCGGATTTGGTGCCTTTTTCGCCGTAGGAGGAGCCGGCTTTTTGGATGCGGAGACATTCTGCGGCGATCTCTGCGAGGACGGCGGTGGCGTTCTTGTTCTTCTTGGTGCGTCCTTCGAGGAGGTCGAAAGCGTCTTGGATGCGGTTCTCGAAGATGCGGTGGGCGGCGAGGCGGCGGAGGGAGGTGGATCGGATGTTCTCGGAATCGGCGTATTCTGCGGTGGCGAGGAACTCGAGATGGGCGAGCCATTTATCCATGCGGCCGGCCTTGTGATGGATCTGGGCTGCCTCGTTCCGTGCGCGGGCGCCGAAGTCGGTGGCTGGCCAGCGGTCGAGGACTTTCTCGAAGGCTTTGACGGCTTTTTCGGAGTCACCGGTTTGGGTGAGGCAGAGGGCGATGGAGAACTGGGCGGGGCCGGCGTCGGCGGAGTCGGGGAAGTAGTCGAGGACGTTGCGGAACTCGTTGATGGCGGTGTTGATCTTGCCGGTGCGTCGGGTGCATTCGGCGAACATGAGTTGCGCGTAGGAAGCGACCTCTGATTTGGGGTGGAGTTGGAGGAAGAGTTCGTATTCGGCGAGGGCGCTTTTCGGGTTGGACTGTTCGACGTAGCGTTCTGCGCGGGTCATCTGGTGGCGCTCTTCTTCGGTCAACCTGACCCAGCGATCGGCGGGGAGTTTGGCGTTGGCGTTGAGTGCGGCGAGGAGGAGGAGCGCGGAGCTGACGAGGGAGTGGAGAAGGGGTGTGTGTTTCATTTGTCGACTTCGGTGGCGAGCACGATGGCGGCTTCGCATTGGTTGACGATGTCCATGAGTTTGACGGCGTCGCCGTATTCGACGCCGCGGTCGACGTTGATGATGACTGCGCGGTCTTTGCTTCCGGCGAGTTTCCCGTCGAGGGCGCCTTTGAGGGCTTCCCAGGAGGTTTTCTCCCCGTTGAGGAAGACCTCTTTTTGGGTGTTGAGTTGGACGGAGACGTTCTTGGTCTCGGCGCTTTTTGCGGTGGAAGCTTTTGGGAGTTTGAGGTCGATTCCGGTGACGCTGACGAAGCTGGTGGTCACCATGAAGATGATGAGGAGCACGAGGGAGATATCGATCATCGGGATGAAGTTGATCTGGGCGATCGGTTCATCGGATTCTTCGTTGAGGTCCATTCCCATGGTGTTGGAGGGGGTGAGTGGTTGGGCGGTTTTGGAGGAGTGGCGACTAGGTTGTGGCGAGGTGTTTCCGGAGGTCGCGATAGATCTGGAAGGCTTGGGCTTCGAGTTCGAGGGCGAGGTTGGAGATGGCCTTGGAGAAGTAGTTGTAGAACATGAGGGCTGGGATGGCGACGAGGAGGCCTGTGGCGGTGGTGACGAGGGCCTCGGAGATGCCTGCGGCGATGACGCTGGGTCCGCCCATGCCTTGGGTGCTGATGTCGGAGAACGCGCTGATGATGCCTTTGCAGGTGCCGAAGAGACCGACGAAGGGGGCGATGGAGGCGACGGTGGCGAGGATGGGGAGGTATTGTTTGAGGCGTGCGAGTTCGCCGCGCATGGTGAGGGCCATGACGCGTTGTGCGTCTTCGCTTTCTGCGTCCCGACCGGAGGCGACTTCGGCGAGGATCATGGCGGCGAGGGGGGATTCGCTGGATTCGCAGCCCGAGAGGGCGGCGGAGTGGTTGCCTGCGAGGAGGGCTTTATCGACGGTGTTGCGGAGGTCTAGGGTGGCGCCGCGGATTTTCTTGAAGAAGGAGAGGCGTTCGAGGACGACGCCGATGCTGAGGATGGACATGATGATGAGGGTGGCCATGGTGAGGCCGCCGGCGAGGATCCAGTCGAGTAGCATAAGTATTTTTTGGTTAGGTGGTTAAGATATCCGGATGATCGGTCCTGTGGAAGGGTGGGGTCAGCGTTTTTCCATGGAGAGTTTCCATTCGCTGTAGGAGGCCATGGTTTGCGCGAGGATGTTGACGCCGAGTTGGTAGGCCATTTCTGCGGATTCAGCGGTTGTGCCGCCGTGGGTATCTTTCCAAGCGTCGGAGAGCGATCCTTGGTGGTAGTAGGCGACCCAGCGACCGTCCTTTTTCCAGCCGAGGGCGCGGGTACCGCTGTGGGCCCAGAGCGGGGGGCAACCGGGGAGGGGGTAGGGGGCTTGGTAGAGGGGGTCATCGTCGGGGACGATGACGGGGGAGACTTCTGGGAGGGTTTGTTGCATGAAGCGGAGGAAGGCGGAGTGGAATTGGTTACCGCCGTTATCGGCGAGGATCATGCCGTGGTTATCGACGAGGTAACGGCGAACGGCTTTGGTGTCGCGGGCGTCGAAGCGGAAGTTGTAGCTACCGCACATGAGGACGACGGGAGGGGCTTTGCCTTTCACGTAGTTGCCGAGTTCTGCGAAGGTGGAGTCTTTGGGAACGGTGGATACGGGCATCTTGGCGCGGCGGCCGAACTCTTTGGTGAGGTTCTCGTCGGCGCCGTTGCGCAGGTTGAAGTCCCAGTTACCGCCTTCGTAGCGGACGCGGACGAGGCTGAATTTTGCGCCGTCGCGGCCTGCGGCATATCCGGCGGGGCCGGCGCCTTCGCCTTGACCGATCTTGTATTCGTTGGCGGTGACCTCTTTGAGGTTGAGGGGTGTGAGTTCGAGGGGTGGGACTTCGAAGATGATGGGGCTGTTTGGGTTAACGAGGACCTTTTTGCGTTGGACCTTTTTCACTTCGACCTTCATCTGTTTGATCATGGCGTTGGGTTTGCCGGATCCTTTGACGAGGTCGTAGGTCTTTTTGCACCCTGGGATGAGGGGGCCGAGCGTGGTGGAGAGGATGAGTGCGGCGTGGAGGAGGAGGGAGGCGGAGAGGAAGCGATGGAGTCTTCCGTGTTTGCCTTTCCAGTAGACGGCACTGGGGTTGAACGGGTTCCAGATCCTGCGGACGGAGGCGTCGTTGGGGGGAGCGGAGCTCACAGGGGCGCGGGAGAAGGGGGGAAGGCGGCGGGGATCACTTCAGGTCTTTGAGGAGATCGTCCCCTTTGGTGGAGAAGGGGTTGGCGCCTTTTGGTGCGTCCTCGGGTTTTGCGACCTTGTCGATGCCGAGGATTTTTTCTGCGGAAGCGGGGCCTGTTGGGGGCGTGGGTTTATCTTGGGGCGGTGGGGTGGTGGGAGGGGCAGCTGCGGTTGCGGGTTTGGGTGCGGTGGGCGCGGGGGTTGTGGGTTGGGTGGGTGCGGTGGGTGTCGCAGCGGCGGCTGGGGTTGCGGCGGTGCTCGCTGGGGGTGCGGGCTGGTTGGGGGTTGGGGTGGCTGCTGCGGCGTCTGGTTGTGGCGGGGTCTCTTGGGTGGGTTCTGCGGGTTGCGCGGTCTCTGCGGCTTTGGCTTTGGCGGCGGCCTCACGTTTTTGGGCTTCGAGATGGCTGACGAAGCAGAGTCCGCCGATGAAGGCGGCGTGGAGCACGGTGGAGACGGAGGTCCACATCCAGAGGACGCGAGGGGGGACGGGGGAGCGGACGGCGGAGGGTTGGGTCGACATGGTGGTGTGGGCGATTATTGGGGTTGCGCGTCGCGGTCGGCGATATTGACCATCTCTTGGGTGATGAGTTTTCCGCGCGAATATTTTGCGGCTTCGCTGTCTGGATAATCCCAGGTGGTGCGTTTGTAGCGGCGGTAAGCGGTCTCGAGTTGGCCGCCGCTGCGATAGGATTCGCCGGCCCAGAAGAGGGCGTCTGGGCGGAAGGTGCTTCGGGGATAGTTCTCGACGAGGAGGTCGAAGTCGGCGCCGGCTTTGGCGAATTGATCGGCCTTGAACCAGCATTGGGCGGCGCGGAAGAGCATGCGTTCGGACCAATCGTGTTGGGGGAAGCGGTCGACGAATTTCTTGGCGACTTCGGCGGCGGTGGGGAACTCCTTTCGCGTGTAGAAGTATTCGGCGATGCGGACGATGACATTCGCAACGAGCGGGCTGTCGGGCCAGGTGTAGGCGAGGGAGACGTACTCTGCGCTGGCGGATTCCATGTCGTTCCGTTCTTCGTGACATTGTCCGAGTTTGTATTGGGCATCAGGGGCGAGGGGGCTTTCTGGGTGGTTCTGGACGATGCGTTTGTAGTAGCCGACAGCTTCGTCGTAGTTCTTGAGTTCTTGGGAGAACTGGCCGAGGAGGTAGTCGGTGCGGGCTTCGTAGAGTTTGCTGGGATAATCGCGCCGGAGTTCTTTGAGGATCTGCATGCCATCGTTGAGGGCTTGGCTGGAGAGGGATTCCTGTTTGACGGCGCGGTAGTTCTTGAAGAGTTCGAAGAAGGCTTCGGCCATGCGGAATTGGGATTCGATGGCGACCTTTTCGGAGGCGAATTTCTTCTCGAACACGAGGAGATTCCCGTCGGTGCCTTTGACGACGTTGACGGTTCGTTCGGCGGGTTGTGCGTCTTTGGAGACGGGGGTGTAGACGAGTTTCATCGGGTCGCCGAACCATGCTTCGAGGCGGTCATCGTCTGCGACCGGTTTTTCGCCGGGGTTGAGGACGAAGCTACCGGTGAATTCACCGGAGTGGCCGAGAGTTTCGAGGAGTTTTGCGGTGAACTTCTCACCACGTTCGGTGGTGATGGCGACGGCGACGCTGTCGCGTTCTGGGGTGGCGTCTGCGGTGAGATCGCGGACGGAGACGAAGACCTTGTCACCGATGTAGAGGGATTCGACGGGTTTGTCGTAGGTGCTGTCGGTGAAGTCGGCGC
>CAZAZT010000140.1:0-1781 GCA_964489645.1 uncultured Chthoniobacteraceae bacterium
CATCGGAACATCCTTGGACTCCGCAGTCTGCGTAGCCCATATCGTCTGCGACGATGAAGACGAAGTTGGGACGGGACGCCGCGCCGACGGGGTTTGTCATCATCAGCATCAGCACGCCCAATGCGGCGATGGAGTGATTGGTGGATGAGGGGGGGAGTCTATGCATAGTCAGAGGGGAGAACTGTTCTGTGAATGCCCTTGAGGAGTCGCGTTTTGGGGCTTTTCTGCGTGGGCAGTGTAGAGCAAGGGGGAGGGGCGTGCATCTGTGGAAGCGTGTTCGGGGGGCAGGGGAATCTCCTGAATCATCCGGGCGGTGTGTGGCGGGGGAAGATGTCTCGCAGGACGCAGAGGATTGGTGGGAGACGTGATGGCGGAGAGGACGGGATGCGATGAGAGGGTTTGAGGATCAGGGCCCGTCTTGGGGGGGAACGCGTGGCGCACTGGAGAGGCGTCACTGAAAAGCGTCTGCCCTTGAACCTTTGCTGGACGACGGGAAAAACGGAGCCTCGATCACTTGCGGATGGTCACTTCGGTGCTGACGGTGGCGTCGCGGGTGTCGGTGACGGTCACGAACCAAGCGGTGGTGGTGGCATCGGGCGCTTTTGCGACGATGGTTTCGCCGGACACGCTGGCACTGGTTGTGAGCCATTTGCGCTTGTTGATGGGGCCCTCGCCGGACGTGGTGTGGATGGCGGCGGAGCGGAGGGGAACTGGGTTGGTGCAGTGCACATGGACCTCGGCGTCTTTCCATTTTGGGCTGGAGAGTTGGGGCAGCGGCGGACCGTTTTTGAGAAGGTGGTCGGCGAACAGGGCGATCTCGTTGGGTGCCCAGCCTTGTTGGTGGCCGTGCGGCATGTTGACGGTGATGCGGAGTTGTTTCGGACCTTTCGGGAGGGCGAAACTTTTCATGTAACTGTCGAGGGGATAGGCGAAATCGTTGGTGCCGTTGATGAAGAGCATCGGCAGGGTGGCGGCTCCGAGATAACGTGAGGGGTCCCAAAGGGATACCCAGCGTTCGTTCTGCGCGGGGGACATCTTTTTCAGGCGATCGAGCCATGTGCTGTTCTCGTGCAGAAAACCGCATCCGTAGACGGGGACGGCCAGTTTGAATCGGCTGTCGACGCCTGCGACGATGGAGGTGAGGTAGCCTCCCCAGCTGATGCCGGTCACTCCGGTGCGTTCGGGGTCGACTTCTGGGAAACTTCGGATGAGTGAGTGTGCGCGGATGGCTGCGGCGACGGCGTGATAGGGCCACTGGTCGTTGGGGGGAAGGTCGACGCTGCCGAACTTCTCTTGGTCGCTTTGATCGGGGCCTGCGTCGGGCAATCGGGTCCGGTTCTTCTTGTCGTGAGCATTTTGGCCTTCGTTCGGGCGGTACCCTGCGGTGTCCATTGCGATGGCTGCGTAACCTTTTTTCGCCCAGAGCTCTGTCCATTCGCGGAAAGCGGTGCCGCCGCCGCCGTGGATGAGCACCATTGCGGGGAACTTTTCACCGGGGTTGGGTTGGCGTTGTTGCAGGGTTGCGGGCGAGGCGTAGTAGGCGAACACGCGGGTCGGGTTCTCTTTGTAGGGTTCACTGGTGTAGAGCACGGAGCGGACGGGTTGCGCGTTGTCGACCCATTCGAAGGAGGGGGTGGCGCCGAGCGCGGAGAGGTCCCAAGGGGTGGTTGCTGGGAGGTGCTCGCTGCGCGGGATAGGTTGGGCGTGCAGGAGCGGCACGGAGAGCGGTTGGAGGGCGAGGAGGGAGAGCAGGGTGATGGTGCGGAGAAGCATGGGGTGCA
>CAZAZT010000140.1:1881-9527 GCA_964489645.1 uncultured Chthoniobacteraceae bacterium
GGTAAGCGGTGCCCTCGTTCTGGTCGATGCGTTCGGGACGTCCTTTGTGGGAATAGATGAGTTTGGTGTGATCGAGACCGAGGAGGTGCAGGATGGTGGAATGCAGGTCGTGAACGTGGAGGCGGTCTTGGATCGCGTACAGACCGAGGTCATCGGTGGCGCCATAGGTGAGTCCACCGCGCACGCCGCCTCCGGCCATCCACATGGTGAACCCGGTGGGGTTATGATCCCGGCCATCGCCTTGTTCGCTCATGGGGGTGCGTCCGAACTCACCGCCCCAGATGACGAGCGTTTGTTCGAGCAGTCCGCGTGCTTTGAGGTCGGCGAGCAGTCCGGCGATGGGTTTATCGACGGCGCGGCAGAGGCGGGTGTGGTTGGTTTCGATGCCTTTGTGGCTGTCCCATTTGCTTCCTGCGCCGCTGTAGAGTTGGACGAACCGGACTCCGTTCTCGACGAGACGCCTTGCGAGGAGGCAGTTCCGGCCGAAGACAGCGGTTTCGGGTCGGTCGATGCCGTAGAGGTGCTTGGTGGCCTCGGATTCTTTGGAGAGGTCGACGGCGGAGGGGGCTTCTGCCTGCATCTGGTAGGCGAGTTCGTATCCGCGGATCCGGGCTTCGAGTTCGGAGTTATCGGTGCGGGAGGCGTTGAAATCGCGGTTGAGATCTGCGAGGAGGTCGAGTTTTTCGCGTTGGCGAGTGGGGTCGATGCCTTTGGGGTTGTCGAGGTACTTGATGGGAACGCCTTCCGCATTGAATTCGACGCCTTGGTGAACGGCGGGCATGAAGCCGGAGCCCCAGTTGCGCACGCCATTGACCACGGTGCCTTCGCTGTCCTTGATCACGACGAATCCGGGGAGGTTTTCGTTCAGGGAACCGAGTCCGTAGTTCACCCATGCGCCGAGGGAGGGGCGTCCACCGAACACGGAGCCGGTGTTCATGGAGCACACGCCGCCGGCGTGGTTGATGCCGCTGGATGCGCAGGAGTGGATGACGGCGAGGTCGTCGGCGTGTTGGCCGACGTGTTCAAACCAGTCGGAGACCCAGAGGCCGCTTTGGCCGCATTGTTTCCATGTTCGCTTGCATTCGAGGAGGGGCGATTTGGTTTCGCCCATGGCGGTGATGGGCGCTTTGAAACTTGCGGGGAGCTGTTGTCCGGCGAGTTGGTTGAGGAGCGGTTTCCGGTCGAACGTGTCGAGGTGACTGGGGCCGCCTTCCATGAAGAGGAAGATGACGTTCTTGGCTTGGGCTGGGCGGTGCGGGATGCGGAGTGCGGCGTCGGGGAGGGTGGCGGAGGCGGCGAGCGCGGGGTCGCGTGTGAGCGCGGCGAGGGCGACGGCGCCGAAGCCGCAGCCGGCCCGCTGGAGGAAGTCTCTGCGTGAAGCGGGAAGGTCGAATCGGTGGCAGGACATGGCGTCAGTGGAGGTAGAAGAACTCGTTGGTGTTGAGGAGCATTTGACAGAGGTCGTTCATCGCCTGTCTGAACGGGTTTGATGGTTCGACGGACTTGGAATCGGCTCCGTTCCAAACGTATGCAGGGTCCGATTTCCGAGTGGCGGACCAGTGGACGTTGCCGTCCTTCCATGTTGCGTGATTTGCGTTCAACAGGGAGGTGTCCACTTTACCGGTCAGGAGTCGGATGGCGTCGATGCGACCGTCCCAGTGATGAGGGGCGTTGCGTTTGGCGAGGCCGCCGATGACGAGATTGGACGAACCGTTGGCGATTTTTGAGCGGACGTTGACGGGCACTGAGGCGGTTTGTGGGGCGCCTTTGGGGTTATCGAGATCGTGGACGGTGAAGGTGATGGAGTGGTTGGGGAGCGAGATGTGGGCGGAGATGTGGTGGCGGTGGCCGAGTTCGAAGCGGAGGTTGGAGGGGACGACTTCGTAGGCGATGTTGGAGTTTTCATCTTCACCGACGAGTTGGACGATGATGTTGCGCGGCTTGAACCGTGATTTTTCGCCGGTGACTCCGAGGCTCCATCCGAAGGATTCCACGCTGTCTTTTCCACCGGACCATCGGGAGATGAGAGTGCGGACGGAAGCGTTGACGTCGATGGAATCGAGTTGGGCGACGGTTTCGATGAGGAAGTCATCGCCTTCTTTGGTGGGGGTTTCGACGAGGATCCGTTCGTGGGGCGTGTTCTCCTTGAACTCGGCTCCTGCGGTGTTGGCGGCGGATTCGGTGAGGGCGGGGGGCAGTGTGCCGACGCGTTTGCGGAGGAAGCGATCGGCGGTTTGGCGTTCTGCTGGGGTTGGTGGGCGGCCGAGTGCGCGCATCCATGCGTCGTCGATGCTGGAGGCCTTTTCTGCGAGTTTGCGGGCGCGCTGGAGCGGCCAATCGCCGTTCACGAGCAGGAGGGCTTGGGTTGGCGTGGTGGTGCTTTGGCGTTCGGCGGTGCTGGAGAATCCGGCGGGCGCGTCCAGGGCACGGAGGATCTCGGTCTGGTTGTTCCGCTTCTTCATCGTGTAGATCGAGCGGCGCAAGGAGGTTCCGGCATCGGCGGGACCGCCTGTTTTCAGGTCGAGTTCCCCGCTTGCGGCGAGCATGGCGTCGCGGATCTGTTCGGCATCGAGGCGCCGGGGGTTGAAGCGCCAGAGGTATTTGTTTGAAGGATCGGTGGTGGAAGCGGTGGCGGAGGGTTGGATGCGTGCGGTCTGGCGGTAGGTTGCGGACAGCATGATCTCCTTGTGGAGGTGTTTGAGGCTCCAGCGGTTGGACACGAAGCGGCGGGCGAGCCAGTCGAGGAGTTCGGGGTGGCTAGGGGGTTCGCCGAGTTTCCCGAAATCGCTCGATGTCGCGACGATGCCTCTGCCGAAGTGGTACTGCCACACCCGGTTGACGATGACCCGGGTCGAGAGCCGGTTGTCAGGACGGGTGATCCATTCCGCGAGCGCGGAGCGGCGTCCGGTGGAATCGGGGAGCGGCGGGATGATGGGGTCGTTGGGTTCGAGGAGGGAGAGAAAGCCTGGGGCGATCTCTTGCTCGCCTTTGCGGGTTTTCATGGCGACAGACGGCGCTTGCGGACCGACGTCGGTGGCGACGAAGGCTTCCTGCAGGGGCTCCGGTTTGAGGTGATCGAACGCCTTCAGTTCGGTCTCCAGTTCGGTGTACCGCTTTTTTGCGGTCTCATCCTTGATGGACTTTGAGGCGCTGGCTTGTTCGAGGCGGATCTGGCGGTCGCAGATGACCATGTACTGTTTTTCGAGCGGGGTGCGTTCGGGGTCGGTTTTCCCGATGATCGCTTGGAGATCGTCGTTGAACTTCCGGGTGGCGGATTTGGCTTTTGCGGCGAGGTGCGGTTTGAGGAGGGCGTCCATCTCGTCACGGATCGTCTTGGTGGCGGTTTCCCATGCCTGCTGTTTTTTGTGGTGCTCGGCCTTCTCTTCTGGCGTGCCGAGCGTGAGATCGTCGCGCCATTTGACGGGCGCGAAGAAGGCGCGCAGGCGGTAATAATCTTTTTGGAGGATGGGATCGAACTTGTGGTTATGGCAGTGGGCGCACCCGTAGCTCAGCCCCAAGAAGAGTTCGCCGCTCGTGTCGGTGATGTCGGTGAGGATGATGTCCCATTGTCCGGCGACATCGCGCTGGTTGTATTCGTAGATCGGGAGGCGGAGGTATTGTGTGGCGGTGATCGTTTTGGGGTCGTTCGGAGCCAGTTCATCGCCGGCCAACTGTTCGCGGACGAATTGATCGTAGGGTTTGTCCGTGTTCAGGCTTTCGATCACCCAATCGCGGTAGGGCCAGACGTTTGCGCGATAGGCATCTTGGTTGTAGCCATCGCTTTCTGCGTAACGGACCAGATCGAGCCAGTGCTGGGCCCAGCGCTCGCCGTACCGGGGCGAGGCGAGGAGTCGGTCGATCAATGTTGCGTGAGCGTTCGGGGAGGCGTCATTGACGAAGTGCTCCACCTCGCTGGGGGTGGGCGGGAGGCCGTGGAGGTCGAAGGTCGCGCGGCGGATGAACTCGGTGCGGTCGGCTTCCGGCGCGGGCGTGAGCCGAAGCTCTTGGTGCTTGGCCGCGATGAAACGGTCGATGTCGGATTGCGCCCAAGCGGATCCCGCATCGGGTGGGGTCGGGTTCGAGAGCGGTTTGAAGAACCAGTAGTCACGCTGTTCTGCGGTGAAGCCGCCTTCGGTCAACGCCACCTTGCCGGAATCCTCGGGCCACGGAGCCCCTATGCGGACCCATTTTTCGAGCGCGGCGACTTCGCTTTTCGAGAGTTGATCTCTCGGCGGCATCTTGAAATCGGGGTTGGTCTGGCGCACCGCTTCGATGAGCGGAGATCTTTCGGGGTCCCCGGCCACAATGGCAGGGCCCGTGTCACCGCCGGATTGTAGGAAGCGGATGTGGTCAACGCGCAGACCGCCCTTCTGTTTCTTCTCGCCGTGACATTCGAAGCAGTGTTTGGCGAGCAGGGGGCGGATCTCGTTCTCGAAAAACTTCAAGGCGTCGGCGTCCGCAGCGGTCGCGGGCGTCAGGGCCGAGAGACAAAGGGCGAGGGCAAGGAGAAGATCGGGCAGTCGCTTCATCGGATGAGCGGAGTTCACCCCTCCCCCTGAGCAGACCTGACGCCACGCGTCCCGTTCGGGACCGATGGACGTTTCGGGGGCGATGGGGATCGACCGGGCAGGCGTTGGCGCGGCAGGGCTTTTGGGGGAAAGGGGTTGAGTCTGTGGGCAATCGCTTCTGGAGTGGGGCGGCGGGGGGGGAGTTTCTGATCGGGTTGTGGGCCGCGTTCCTGCTGGTGTTCTGCGATCTCACCTGTGAAGTTATCCCAAACCATGAAAACCAACCTGACCGCTTCGGCGGCAACCATCCTCACCGCTTCGGTGATCTCATTCACCTCGATGACGGGGTGCGACAAACCGGCGGAAAAAGCGCCTGAAAAATCGGCGACACCTGCTGCCCCTGCGGTTGCTCCTGCGGCCACCGAGAAGTCCGATGCTGCGCCTCAGCCGCGTGTGGAAGTTGCTCCAGCCAAGTCGGATGCAGCTCCTGCAGGGGAGAAGCCCCCGACCAAACCTGAGGGCGAGGCCAAGGAAACGTCCGCAGCTCCTGCGATGAAACTTCCTGATGTCGTGGCAGATATCGAAGGTGAACCGTTGCCGAAGGGTGAGTTGGAAACCGCGCTGAAGAATGCGGTCCGCACGCAGGGCATGGATCTTTCGGTCCTCGATAAGATGCCTGAGGCGCAACGTGCGCAGACCTACAAGATGGTTCTCGACGGGTTGATCCTTGAGCGGTTGGTGGCGAAGCGGTCTGCGGAGATCGCGGTGAAGGATGAAGAGGTCGAGGAGCGTCTGATGCAGATCAAGAAAGGGTATCCAGACGAAGAGGCGTTCAAGAAGCAGGTGGAAGCGAGTGGCTACACGATTGAGCGCGTGGTGAAAGACGTGCGTTCGTCCATCCAGCAGCAGCGGTGGATCGAGGAGCAGAAAAAGGGGGGTGTTGCGAAGGTCTCGGATGCGGATGCGGAGGAGTTCTACAAGGGGAATCCCGAGCAGTTCAAACAGCCTGAGATGGTCAAGGCGTCGCATATCCTCGTGAAGCTCGGGGAACAAACGAAGGAGGAGGACGTTGCGGTGAAGGAGAAGAGCGCGAAGGAGTTGATGGAACGGGTGAAGTCGGGGGAAGATTTTGCCAAACTCGCTTTGGAGTTCTCGGAGGATCCGTCGGCCAAGCAGAACAAAGGCGACCTGGATTTCTTCACCCGCGAGCAGATGGTTCCGGAGTTCTCGAAGGCGGCTTTCGAGGCGAAGAAGGATGAGGTGGTTGGGCCGGTGAAAACGCAGTTCGGTTTCCACATCATCAAGGTGACAGATCGCAAGGACGCGTCGGTGATGAGCTTGGAGGAGGTGAAGCCGCGCTTGATCTCGTTCTTGGAGAACCGGAAATCGGACGAGTTCGTGCGGAAGATGTTGAAGGAGCTTCGCGAGAAAGCGGAAGTGAAGGTGCATCTTCCGTGAGGCGGGGTGGCTGATCATTTCCAGACACCATTCCTGACACGAGTAGGGGGGCCGAAAGGCCTCCCTTTTTTGTGTGGATCGAAGACTTGTAGGGAGGGGGTGGCGCTTTACTTCCAGTAAAGTTTCACTATAAATCGTTCATGTCACGTGCATTGCGGTTTATTATTGCGTTTTCGGCCCTTTTTCAGGCGGCTTGGGCGGGGCGGGAGGGGGCTTTCGTGGGACTCGTGGGGGATCGGGCTGTGGGGAGTGGGGGCGCGACCGAGCAGCAAGCGTTCTTTTCGCGGAACGGGCATCTTGGGATCACCAGCACGACGAGCGGGACTTTCAGCGGGGTTTTGCGATGGGAGGGCAAGGTCCACGCGTTGGCGGGGAAATGGGATTCCAATGGCCGAGCCAGTGTCTCGGTGAGTCGTTCTGGGAAAAGCGGGATTGCGGTGACGTTGCAGCACTCGACGACGGGTTTGGGGAAAGTGACCGGGTCGGTGAGTGTGGCGGGGGTGGCGAGCGGTTTTGATCTGAAGCGTACGGATGCTTGGGAGGGCGGGGGAAATCATCCGCTGGGAGGAAAGCGTTACTCGGTGTTGATGGTGCCGCCCGCTGGGCTTGCGGTGGGGTGCGGCATTTTGAGCGTGTATGTTGGGTTGAATGGGCAATGGACCTTGAGCGGATGGATGGGGAATGGCGAAGGGGTTGCGAGCCGAGGAGGCGTGGTCGATGGGGGAAGCGGGAGTTGGGTCCTGCCGTTTTACGGGTTGGTCAATGGAACCGGTGGTGGGGTGGCGAGTGGGGGGATCGAGATCTGGAAGACGGAGAAGAGCGAAGGCAGCGATTTGGGGGGCAGTGTGGTTTGGTTGAAACGGGGAAGCGCAGGGGTGCCGAAGGGGACTTTCCTGAAAACTCTGGAGGTGGTGGGAACATTGCACGCGTTGGACGGAGCGGAGATGGGGACTGGTTTGGGGGGTGAAAATTTCTCCATGTCGTTTGCGGCTGGGGTCGGAGGGTTGGGGAGTGCCGTGGCGCAGAGCGGTATATGGCCGAGTGCAGGGCGGCCGACGGTCAGCACGAGTGGATTAGGGAAGTTCGGGATGGATTTTCGCGCGGGGATCGGGCGGTTTGAGGGAGGGTTTGAGAGTGGGACGGGTTCGGGCAAACGCGCCTCGGGGTACCGCGGGATGTTGTTGAGCCGGAACGTAGTGCTGGCGGATGGGCAAACGATCCGGGGCGGCGGGTATTATGGGAATGGGTTGGGAGGAGGGTGGGTTTTGCTGACGAGTAGCGCGGTCGCTGTGGTCAGGCCGCAATCGGCCGTTGTGAGTGGAGGGATGGTGTTGGTGAAGGGAGGGACGTTGCCGAGTGGGTCTGAGTTGGCGGGGCAATCAGTTTCGGATTTTTGGATTGGGAAGTACGAGGTGACGTGGGGAGAGTGGAAGGCGGTGCGGGAATGGGGTGTTGGGAAGGGGTATGATTTGGCGGGAGTGGGAAAGGGGAGTGGGGACGATCATCCTGTATGGAATGTGAGTTGGTATGATGTGGTGAAGTGGAGTAATGCGCGGAGTGAGAAGGAGGGGTTGGGAGCGGTGTATTGGGTGGATGGGGGTGTGTATCGGAGCGGTGAGTACGGAAGTTATGGTTCTGGGCGAGTGGAGCAGAGAGGAGGGAGTGGGTATCGGTTGCCGC
>CAZAZT010000141.1:0-9423 GCA_964489645.1 uncultured Chthoniobacteraceae bacterium
GGATGCGGATGACATCCTCGGTCGCATCTTCGCGAGTTTTTGTATCGGGAAGTGAGCGGCGTGAAGTGAATGGGCATGGGTGGGATGGTGGTCTTTTGGCCTGACGTAAAAAAATCGTGGCAAATGGGGCTCGGTTCTGCAGAGGAGTTCGTGGATATGAGAGGCCCAGATTCCGATCGTCATGCTGTGTTCCTCCGGTTGTTCACGGAAACCGAAGGAGCGCTTCGAGTTTTTGTGCGGTCGTTGTTACCAACGCACCAAGATGCGGCGGAGGTCTTGCAAGAGGTAGCGGTGGTTCTGTGGGAAAAGTTTGATCGGTTTGACCCTGACCGCAGCTTTCGTGCATGGGCTTTCGGAATAGCTCGGTATCAGGCGCTCATGTTCTTGCGCAAGGTCCGCTTGGACAGGCATATCTTCGATGACGTGCTCGTTGAGCGGCTTGCAGAAAGCGCACTGGAGCGAGCAGGCATTCATGACCGCCAGCGTGAGGCCCTTGAGAGATGCTTGCGCCGATTGCAGTCCGGGCAACGTGCATTGGTGATGGACGCCTACGCTCCGGGGGTACGGATCGATCAGTTGGCGGAGGAGCGAGGGCAGACAGCGATGTCTCTGTACAAAGCGCTGCATCGGATCCGTTCGCTCCTCATGGACTGCGTGCGTGGAGAGATGGGGAAGGAGGCCATATGAACCACGAGGGCTGGCGCTGGGCGCTTTTCGAATATCTTGCGGGACGTGCGGATGAAGTGCAGTCGCTGAGGATTGAATCCCGATTACGTGAGGACACCGCTTTTCGAGACCTCTACTTGGACATGATCAATGTGGAGATTGGGTTGCGGCAATCTGCGGAGGTGGTGTGGATGGAGCGACAGGGGATGCGGTGCGAGTTGCATCCATCGAAAGGGGCGCCAATGCGTCGCAGATGGGTTGGTATCGCTGCGGGCATGGTCATAGGGCTTCTAGCCGGAGTCCTCCTGAGCGCTTCGGTGGGGTGGGCATTCCAGGTGACGAAGACTCCGGGAAGAGGTGAATCGATTGCACTTGGGAACGGTGATTTTGAGGGAGGGTTGGCCCTCCTGGCAGACGGTGTCCCGCGCAGCTCGGGCGCTTGGGGCGGCGATTTTGCGGAGGTTGTCGGGATGGACGGGGGAGTTGTTCCTCATGGTGGGAAGCGGATGCTGAAATTTTTGCGGGCAGACAATCGATTGACGCCGATTGGCTCGCGGCCAGCGGTTGCAGAGATGTGGCAGGTGATCGACCTTTCGTCGCGTGCGCACGCAATCGGCGACGTTTCGCGCCAGATCGAGGCGGTGATCCGCTTTGATGCGGCGGCGGTTAGCGGCGATCGCGTGACCTTCGGGGTGTCCTTGCATGCCTTTGCAGGTGCGGTGAGCGAGGCACCGGAGCTTTGGCGGGATCACAACGCCCTGGCAATCGCTTCTGCGAGTCGCGAGGAGTTGGCGGATGAGCATCCGAACGTGTGGCAGACGCTTCGGGTGAGGATGGCGTTACCGCGTGAGGCGAAGGTGCTGTTGGTTGGGGTGAGGGCGTCGCGCAAGGGATCGCATCTGGAGAGAGCGGAATTCGGGGCACACTATGTCGATGATGTGGAGGTGTTTTTCGCGGACCATCCTCAACCCATCACGCCGTCCCCCTGAAGCTCATGCATTCCAAACCTTTGTCAGCAAGTTGCGCGTCTTTTTCCAAGTTAGCATGCGAGCGCCGAGCCCTCTTGCGTGTGGGTGTCCTTGGTTTGATGGGCCTGAGGTTGGGGGATGTTCTGCGTTTGGAGGCGGGCCCGGATGCGGAAAACCGGAAAGCGGCCCCGGCGAGAAATGTCATCCAGATCTTCCTTCCGGGTGGCTGTGCACAGCAGGAGTCGTGGGATCCAAAGCCGGAAGCACCGCTGGAATACCGAGGCGCATTAGGGGTGGCGAAAACGGTGATTCCGGGCGTGGTTTTCAGTCAGAACCTTGTGCATTGCGCGAAGATTGCGGATCGATTGACCGTTTTGCGTGGGATCACTGGCAAGATACCGGATCACGGGCAGGCGACCTATCATGTGCTGACGGGGTACACGCCGTCACCGGCTATCCAGCATCCCCAGATGGGGGCGGTGATTTCCCACGAGTTGGGGGGGATGAACCATCTCCCTGCGTGGATTGGTGTGCCGTCGACCTCCGCTCAGGCATCTACGGGATATCTCCCTGCAAAGTACGGGTGCTTCAATCTTTCAGCGGACCCCGGGAAGCCTGATTTTCGCGTCCGGGATGTCTCCCTGCCAGTGTCTGTTTCTGCGCAGGATTTTTCGACGCGCCGGAGTTTGCGACAGGTCGTGGAGGAGCGATTTCGCACGATGGAGACCGACGGCCTTGCGCAGTCGACGATGGACGAGTTCCATGAGCGGGCATTCGGTCTGATGTCCTCGGAGCGTGCGCAGGCGGCCTTCTCGATGCGGGGCGAGAGCGAAGCCGTCAAAGCGTTGTACGGCAGTCAGAAGTATCGAGGTGGCAGAGCGAAGCAGATGTTCACCATTGCGGAACGGTTGATCCTCGCACGACGTCTGGTCGAGGCAGGGACCCGATTTGTGACGGTCCAGTATGAGGGTGACAACGGTTGGGACACGCACACCCGGATCTCTGACTATTTCAATGATGCGATGCCGGCGTTTGATCACGCGTTGTCCGGTCTTATCCTGGATCTTGAACAGCGGGGGCTCCTTGACTCGACGCTTGTGATGGTGATGACGGAGTTCGGGCGCACTCCGAAGATCAACGGCAGTGCGGGGCGGGATCATCATGCTAAATGTTTTTCCATGGTACTTGCTGGCGGAGGCGCGACCCGGGGGAACATCTTCGGGGCGAGTGACGCGATTGCCGCAGAACCGAGCAAGGAACCGGTAAGTATCGAGGATTATCTTGCAACGGCTTACGCGTTGGTTGGGGTGGATTCTACGAAGCGTTTGATGGCGCCGGGTGATCGTCCGATTGATATCATCCGAGGGGCGCGGGTGGTGAAAGGGGTGATGGCATGATCGCGCGCACCCAAACATCACGGAATCCGCGCGATATCCTACAAGCGCTCGTCATCGTGCTGTCGTTTGTTTGTGGGGATGCTTTTGGGATCCAGCACATGGTGGAGATGATCACTCCGCGAGGTGCAGGCCGAGGTGAACGCGTCCAGATCCTCGTTCATGGGGTGTACCTTGAGGACCCTCAAGAGTTGGTGTTCCAACGTCCCGGCATTCGGTGTGTGGCGCTTGAGAACGTCGCAGGAGAGACTGCAGAAACCTCTCTTGCGCACGGGAGTCGGATGGGAAAGGGCGTCAGGGCGACTTTGGAAATTGCGCTGGATTGCCCGCTTGGCGAGCACACGATCCGTGTTCGATCGCGTCGGTTTTTATCGGAGCACGCGACCTTTTGGGTGGGGCCGTTCCGAACGGTCGAGGAGCGCGAGTCGAGGAGAGGTGAGAACGATGCACCTCGTTCGGCTCAGGAGGTTGCGATGGGGTCCACCGTGAACGGCAGGATCTTGCCTGGGGACGATGCGGATGTGGACTGTTATGCGGTTGATTTGCGGAAGGGGCAGAGGTTGGGGGTGGAGCTTGAGGCGGTGCGCCTCGGGACTTTGAACTTTGGTGGGGAGAACGATTGTCAGATCCGCGTGCTTTCTCCGGCGGGCAAGGTGTTGGTGAGGTGTGATGACACGGCGCTGTGGTTGCAGGATCCGTTCGCGAGTTTGGAGGTGCCTGAAGCTGGGCGATATGTGGTGGAGGTGTCCCAGCAGATGCACACCCCGGGGGAGCATTGTCACTACCGGTTGCACCTCGGCGACTTCCGGCGTCCTAGCACGGTTTATCCTGCGGGAGGTAGGCCTGGAGAATTGATCACTGCGACCCTGTTCGAGGAGGGAGGGGCTGCGGATGGCATCCGGAGCGATATCCGGATGCCGCAAGTGGCGTTAACTTCTGAGATTGGGGTGTTTGATGCGTTTCCGGAAGGTGTAGGGGCTCTCCCTTCTGGGTTGCCGATGCGTGTCACGAATCAACCGAACATCTTGGAGGATCCGGAGCAGACGCGCGGCGGCGGGCAGCGGTTCGACCTGCCTGCGGCGTTGAATGGAGTTCTCACCCGCGATGGAGAGGTGGATCGGTGGCGCTTTCGCGCGGTTCGAGGGGAACGTTGGATTTTCCGCGTGTACGCGCGAGCTCTTGGAACACCGGTTGATGCGCGGATCGTGGTCAGGAAGGGCCATGGCGAGGGTGCCGTTATTCTGGATGCGGACGATGCGACATTGGCGGCGAGAGGCTATTGGAGTTGTCATACACGGCTCAAGCCGAAGGCTTTGCTCGATCCAGCGGAGGTGTTTGAAGCTCCGGAGGACGGGGATTATCTTCTCGAGGTGAGTGACACGCGCGGCATGGGATCTCGCGATGGGATTTATCGGATTGAGATTGAACGGCAGGTGGATGGTTTGCATCCGTATGTGCTTGGGCAGTTCGCCTTCAAGGTGGTGAGGAATGTCTCGTTTGTTGTGCCACAGGAGAACCGTTGGTCGCTGCCTGTGCTGTTGGGTGAGAGTTTGGGAACGCGATTCAAGGGAGATTTGGAAGTTGAGGCGGTGGGTTTACCCGAGGGGGTAACGATGGATGGCGGAAAGGTCGTTCAGGGATTACGGAACACGCAGGTGACCTTCCATGCGTCGCGAGCGGCGAGGCCGGGTACGTACCCGATCCGGTTGCGTGCTCGTGCGTTGGATGGTCGCCGGATTGATGGGAATGGGCAACAGGGGGTGACTCTTTCTGATCGGCGAGGAGGTTTTGCGTGGCACAGCGTATGGCTGGAGGAGTTCATGTTAGCCGTGGTGGACCCTGCGCCGTTCCGCATTGAACCGAGTCTCCCGGGGTGTTCGTTGTCGCGGAACGGCGAGGTGACGGTTGGGTTGAAGATCGAGCGGGCGTCAGGTTTTGACGGACCGCTTGAGTTGCAGGCGGATTGGCTTCCGCCGGGCGTGGAAAAGGGACCACCCGTGGTGGTGGGTGTGGGCCAGACGCAAGCGGAGATAAGGTTGCGTGCATCCGACAAGGCGATGTTGGGGGAATGGTCGTTTGCGATCACGGGATCGACCACCGAGGGTTCGATCTTGGATGGTGCAGGTTGCCGGTTGGTGACGACCCCGCGGATCTCGTTGTTGGTCGGCGAACCGTATTTGAAAGCGAACATCCAGAGGACCGCAATCGAGCGGCGGAAGCGAGGGGTGATGGAAGTCGAGTTCGACGAGAATCGCGCTTTGCCGGGTCCGTCGCAGGTGGAGTTGAAGCGATTGCCGCATGGAGTGCATCAGGTCGGGCCTGCGGTTCAGCTGTTGCCTGGGCAGCGGTCTTGTCGGTTCGAGTTGGAGGTCAGTGCGGATGCTTTGGTGGGTCAGTACAAGGAGATCCTCGTCGAGGTCGCGATCCGTGAGGGAGCACAGGTTGTTCGGCAGCAGATAGGGAATGGGATACTTCGAGTGGACCCTGAGAAGCGTTGAGGGTGAGTTCAAATACCGACGGAAAGGGAGAGCATGCAGAAATACGAACGCAGCGAGCGAGTGATCCTGGCACGATGGGGAGTGGCCATAGTCTGGTTGATGGCGTGTTGGGTTGGAGCGGAAGCGGCACCGGTCAGTTTTCGGCGGGATGTGATGCCAGTGTTCTTTCGTGCGAACTGCAACTCAGGAGGATGTCATGGAGCGGCGGTGGGAAAGGATGGATTTCGGCTATCCCTGTTCGGTTATGACCCTGAAGGTGACCATTTCCGGCTGACGCAGCAGATGGTCTCTCGAAGGATCGACCGAGCGCAGCCTGAAAGCAGTTTGTTGCTGATGAAGGCGACTCAGGAGGTTCCGCACACGGGGGGTAAGCTCTTTGATAAGGGGTCAGCTTTTTACAAGACGCTGTTGGATTGGATCCGCGAGGGCGCGACGGATGATGGGGATCAGGTGCCGGTGGTGACATCCGTCGTGGTGGAGCCACGGATCATGCGGTTCGCGGATGCGGTGCGGACTGGAAAAGTGCGTGTTGTTGCGACGTATTCCGATGGTGAGAAGAGAGATGTGACGACCCTGTGCCTGTTCATGACGAACAACAAGACGGTGGCTGACATCGGGGAGGATGGGACAGTGCGGGTGGGATCGCATGGGGCGACGCATGTTTTCGCGCGATTCAACAAGTTCACGGAGGGAGTGGAAGTGGTTGCGCTCCCTGTGGCTGACAGTTTTGAGTGGCCGGCGAGCGTGCAGTCGCGAGGGCCGTTGGATGAACGCGTCTTCGAGCGGTTGCGGGAACTACGTATCCAGCCCTCTCATGAGTGTACGGATGCTGAGTTCTTGCGACGCGTCACCTTGGATCTGATCGGGGTTCCTCCTTCAGTCGATGAGTGCCGCAGGTTTTTCGCTGATAGGGGTTTGGACAAGCGCGAGCGATGGGTAGATGCATTGCTTGAGCGACCTGAATACGCGGAGGTTTGGGCGTCGGTCTGGGCTGGCTGGCTGAAGTTGTTCGGGGATACGAACAGTGGGGGTGGCACGGACCACAAGGCTGCGCTGGGATACTTCCAATGGATTGTGGACCAGTTCCGCAACAATGTTCCGCTGGACCGGTTTGTTCGTTCACAAGTGGCCGCGAGAGGGAGCACGTTCTTACAGCCTGAGACCAACCTGTACACAATGTTGGCGAAGCCTGATCCCTCTGCGAAGGCTATTGCGCAGGATGTTGCCCAGTTATTCACAGGGATCCGGATCCAATGTGCCGAGTGTCACAATCACCCGTTCGATCGGTGGACCATGGACGACTATTACGGTTTCGTCAGCTTTTTCACAGGGTTGCGCCGGAAGGTCGCGAGTGAGCCGCGCGAGTTTTTTGTGTACTCGGATGCCGCGGCGAAGCCGGCTGCGCACCTATTGGACGAGCGTCCGGTACCCGCGAAATTTTTGGGAGGCATTGAGCCGCAGACGGCTGGTCGCGATCCGCGGACGGTCTTTGCTGAGTGGCTAACCTCATCGCAGAACCCTTTCTTTGCGCCGAACATGGCCAATCGCATTTGGGCCCATTTCTTTGGGCGCGGTGTGATCGATCCAGTCGATGATTTTCGTGTGACGAACCCTCCGTCAAATGGCCCTCTTCTTCAGGAGCTTGCGCGGCGTCTTGTTGATCTCGGTTTTGACCAGAAGAGATTGATCCGAGAGATCGTGTTGAGTCGGGTGTATCAATCCAGCGCCAAGACCAGTGCAGGCAATCGATCGGACGATCGTTATTTTTCTCATGCGCCAGTCCGTCGGCTACCTGCTGCCACCGCGCTGGATGCAGTTTCCGCGGCAACGGGTGTTGAGACGCGTTTCAAGGGATTGCCATCCCATCACCGCGCGGCGCAGGTCTATGAGGGTGGCCGGCAGCGTCAGGAACCCTTCTTGATCGCGTTCGGACAGAGCGAGCGGAAGACCGTGTGCGTCTCGGATGAGTCGCGAGAGCCTGACTTTGCACAGGCGCTGCATTTGATGAATGGCGACACCGTGCTTCGTAAGATGGCGAGTAGCCGGGTGCTCGACGATTTGCAGCGGGCGAATACCTCGCACGAGGGCATCATCACGGACCTGTATCTGCGTACGTTAGGGCGTCAGCCCGAGGAATCAGAGCTGCGACAACACAAGGAGATCCTGGGAGGTGATCCAAAGCGTCGGGACTTCGAGCATCTTTGGTGGGCCCTTTTCAACTCAACGGAGTTCCTTTTCCAACATTGAGTATGCGAGTTGCAGAGCGTTTCAGAACCTCTCGGATGTTTTGGGTAGCAGCCTTGCTGCTGGGCTCCGTGCCATTGTGTGCGGCACCCGATGGCGGGTTTGATGGGCGAGTTCGTGAGATCTTTCGCGCGCGGTGTTTGAAATGTCACGGGGATGACGAGCAAAAGTCAGATCTGAATCTCCAGCAGTATGCGACGGCGATGAAGGGCGGGTCTGGTGGCGTGTCGATCATCCCAGGCAAACCCAACTCCAGTCTCTTGTTCCAATCCATCATCCACGCTGAGGGTGTGGAGAAGATGCCGCCAAAGTCTGACAAGATACCGGCAGAGGAGATCGAGATCATCCGTGCGTGGATCGCGAACGGCGCTCCCGAAAGAGAAGGAGGCTCGCTGCGTGTCATGGACAAGCCGAGGCAACCGTCAAGTCGAGTGGCGGCATCGGCAGGCGCAGTGATGCCACAGGGACTGAAACCGGTCTCGTTCCCTGAGCGCAGCCATCCTGTGACCGGGTTGGCGCTCAGTCCTCACGCTCCGCTCCTTGCTGTCGCGGGGCGGGGTGCAGTTCACCTTGGTGAACGTGATCGAGGCAGGTGGTTGGGGCAGTTGCCTTTCCACGAGGGCATTCCGTTCGTCGTGCGATTCATCGCGGACGGATCGCGTTTGATGGTCGCGGGGGGCAGTCCTGTCAGATCCGGACGCGTCGTCATTTTTGATGTGGCAGATGGGGCGCGTATCGCGGAGGTCGGGGATGAGACGGATGCAGTCATGGCGGCGGATGTCAGCCCCGATGGGAGACTGGTCGCTTTGGGGGGAAGTAGTCGCACCGTAAAAGTTTATGAGTGCAGTACGGGGAAGGAGCTGTACCGGCTTCGGAAGCACACGGATTGGATCACATCGGTTGCCTTCAGCCCGGATGGCGGATTGTTAGCAACGGGCGATCGTTCGGGGGGGCTCCATCTTTGGGAGGCGCAGACGGGGGCGACGGCGCTGAGCCTGTCTGAACATAAGGACGCGATTCACGCGCTGGAGTGGCGCGATGACGGCCGCTGGTTGGCGAGTGGCAGCGAGGACGGGTCGGTGATCGTCTGGGACGCCAAGGATGGTTGGCCGGTGGTGACAGTGAGTGGAGGGCATGCTGTCGGGCAGGGTAAACGGGAGCGAAATGGAGTGCTTGCGGTTGCGTGGTTGGCTGACGGAACGTTTTCGACGGTTGGTCGTGACCGAAGAGTGCGGTTTTGGGGTTCCCGCGGGGAGGCTCTCGCTGTCTCGGAGATGCTGGACGCGTTGCCGATCAAGCTCAGTGCCTCTGGGGCACGTGTTTATGTGGGTGACGACCTTGGCCGAATCTCCTGGGCCACCGTGGATGGCAAGCAAGTTAGGGTGGAACGGTTGGATCTCCAGTGAGTCATATCGCGGCCTGAATCGGAGTCGACGGATCAGGGCCCATTCATTCGATTGGCAATGAGGGCGCACTGACCGCTTTGTGCGGGTTATGGTCCGGTCTATGCGTTTTGCGTCCTTGTGACGTCAGCCATGCAGCCCTTTTCGGAAAACAGTGCTTCGATCCTCCGTTGGACCTGCGCCTTCCTCCTGATTGCCTGTCAGCAAGCGGGTGCGGCGGTCGATTATGCGGCGACCATCAAGCCTCTGC
>CAZAZT010000142.1:0-2771 GCA_964489645.1 uncultured Chthoniobacteraceae bacterium
ACCGCGACGCTGCGTTACGTGCGCTCGGAAGCAGGGTTCGACGGGTTGTAGGAGAACGCATCCAGCGGTGGAGTCTCTCGTTTCGGGACGGAAGCGTCACGAGGGGAGGGATTTGGCTGGATGTGAGGTCCATGGCGATCGGATCCTCCATGTGCTGGGTGGGAAGGGCGGGAGGATGTTCCTGAGGTTGCCTTCGAGAGATGTCTGAGCGGCTCGGATCTGCACGGCGATGGATTGCGATCCGGATGGCAAAGAGGATGCGGTGGGATGGGGTATGAAGACGGTTGTCTCGGTGGCTTCAGCGATGTTCTGGAGTGTTTTTGTGATGGCAGAACCGACGATCCATCGGCCTCGACGCGATCATCTGTTGTTGCTGGATCGGAGAGTTATCGAGTCGGTTTCGGGGATGGAGTTTGTTGTGGGCGAGCCATTGCGGGATCCGCAGAACCCTCTTCTTCCGAGTGACCAACCTTGGGAGAATGCCACGAACAACTATTACCCGAATGTGGCTTGGGATCAGCGCGAGGGTCGTTGGCGGCTTTGGTACAAGGATGTGTTGGCGGATGCCGACGCGATTGCGCGCATGGATGGTCCGTCTACGGTGCACAACGTGGGATGGTATCTGTTGCATGCGATATCCCGCGACGGATTGAAATGGGAACGCCCATCGCATGGCTTCCATCGCTTTGATGGCAGTTCCTCGAATAACATCGTTGCGAGGGACTGTCCCAATGTCGGGGTCTTTTTGGACGAGGTGGAAACGGACCCGACGCGACGTTACAAGATGGTTTTCGACGTCGGTTTGGGTAAGCCGAGGGTACGGTTCAGTGCGGATGGTGTGAGTTGGGGGGAACCCATTGAGGCGCAGGGGTTCAAAGCGACCCAAGGGGACACGCACAACAATGCGTTCCGCGATCCGTGGTCGGGTAAGTTCATCTGGTTCACGAAGATGTATCTTGGGGAGAGGTTGGTCAGCCGTCTTGAAAGTGACGACTTCGTGCATTGGAAAGCGGGTGGGGTTGTGCTTCGGAGCAGCTTGGAGGAGGGGCGCGGGTCTCAGACCTATGCATTGACGGTCTTTCCGTATGCCAACGGTTATCTTGGATATCTGATGATGTACCATGTTGGGTCGGGACGGCGTGTGGATTGCGAGTTGGCGTGGAGTCCGGACTCTGTTCATTGGGAGCGTGTGGCTCCTGGGAGACCGATTTTGGCCAATGGGCCGTCAGGGGCGTACGACAGCGGTTGCATCTATGCGCAGGCTGGGCCGGCGGTTGCGGAGAACGGACGCATGATCCTTTTTTATGGTGGGAGCCCGACGGTTCACACCGGTTGGAAGCGGTCAGGAGCGCTCTGTCGGGCGACGCTGCCGGAGGACGGATTTGCGGGTTATCAGGGTGGGGCGGAGGGAGGGGAGATCCTCACCACGTGGTTGCGGCCTCGTGGACCGGTTCGGGTGACGGGCCAAGGGGAGATCGCATGGACTGCAGAAACGCACGGGGAGGGATGGACCCGGATCCGGATCCGAGTTGCGCGCGGTGCAACGGTCTATGCGATTCATGGGTTGGAGTTGGTGAACGAGACCATGACACCGAGACCGGAAGCTGCCGTGCGGTTGGAGCCGGTGAAGCGGGGGGCGATGAGGGTGGTGTTCTCCCCGGTGCCGGAGGGCTGGAAGGGGGCGGATGTGATGGAGCCTTTGGGTGACGGGGTTGGGGTGCGTGTTTCGAGGAAAGTGCCGCTTCAGCCATTCGCCTACGGACCTGTATTTTCGGGGAGTTGGCCTGCGGAGTTCGGCGGCGAAGGGGTCAGGTTATCGGCACGGCTTCGAACGCCGCGCGAGGGTGCGTCGGCGCGCTTTGAGGTGTTTGCGAAGGACGTTGCGCAGTGGTGGAAAGAGACGTCTGAGAAGACAGGGACGGATTTTGCGACATTCGGGGTGGACCTGGATTTTCGCTGGGACGACGCCGGTGCGCGTGCGGCGGGTTGGACGCGCAGTGAGCAGGGGTTCAGCTGGCGCGAGACGTTGCGGAATGCGGGTAAGGTTGTGGTGATGCCATCCGGGGCCGTGTCCGTGGACCACTTTGACCTGAGCGAGGTGATGATTGCGCCGATCTCGGAGCGTGCTGTGCGATGATCGAATGGCAAGGGTGCTTTGCGTGGAATGGATTGCCCATTTCACACCTCATCGACGGTCCCTGTGCTTGAGCCGAAGGAGGGCGTATCGACGCCGATGTGTTGAAGGATGCGGACGAACAGGTTGCTGAGGGGGGTGTTGTCCTTTCGGTCTTTGAGCACGTGGCCTTGGTGTTTGAAGCCGCCGCCAGCGAGGAGGACGGGCAGGTTTTCACAGGTATGAGCGGAGGCGTTGCCGAGGTTGCTGGCATTGAGCACGACGGTGTGATCGAGGAGCGATTGTTCACCCTCGCGGACCTGCTGCATGCCGTCGAGGAACTCGCCGAAGAGTTTGATTTCGGTCTCTTCGATGAGGGCAAGTTGTTCGATCTTGGTCTCATCCTTTCCGTGATGTGAAGCGTCGTGGTGTGCGAGAGAGATGCCCTCGATTGCGGGGCGCCCGAACTCCCCGATCGCGAGGAGGATGACTCGTGTGGAGTCGGTTTGCAGTGCGAGTTTGGTGATGTCGAACCAGAGCTGGAGGCGTTGATGCATCATCTGGCCGGGCGGATCGCTTTTAGGGGCGACGTAGTCGACTGGGGGCTTGGTCTTGTTGAGCCAGGCGTCATTACGGGAGGTGGCTTGTTCGGCGTCTC